>CAOJIB010000060.1 GCA_948436455.1 uncultured Blautia sp. | reverse complement strand
TCTCTTCCTTCGCCAGCTCCTCGCTGATCAGCGCGGCCGCCGGCGTTTCGATCATAATCCCCTGCTCCGGCTCGCCGTAGGCAATGCCCTGATTCGTCAGCTCCGCCTTGACAAGCGCCACGACCTCCTGAATCCGCTTTACTTCCTTTATACTGGTAATCATCGGGTACATGATCGCGATCTTCCCAAAGGCGCTGGCGCGGAACAGCGCGCGCAGCTGTGTCTTAAACACCTCCGGGCGGCTTAAGCAAATACGGATCGCCCGATACCCCAACGCCGGATTCTCCTCATGTTCCATCTCAAAGTAGTCGCACTGCTTATCGGCGCCGATGTCCAACGTACGGATGATCACCCGCTTGCCGGCCATGGTTTCCGCCGCCTGTTTATAGATCTGGAACTGCTCCTCCTCCGAGGGATAATCTTCCTTTTCCAGATAAATAAATTCGCTCCGAAAAAGCCCGATACCGCCGGCGTCGTTCTGGATTACCGTAGCCAGATCCTTGATATTGCCGATATTTGCATAGAGCATGACCTTTTGGCCGTCCAGGGTAATATTTTCCTTCCCCTTGAGAAGCTGCAGAAGCTCCTTTTTCTCCGTCTCCTCCTGCTGCCGCTTCTGCATCATCTCCAGCGTCTTTTCATCCGGTTCTACATAGATCTTCCCTTCGATCCCGTCCACAATGCCCAGCTTCCCATCTACCGTCTCGTCCAAAGGCAGCGGCGTACCCACCAGGGCCGGAATTGCCATTGTTCTGGCCAGAATTGCCGTATGAGAATTCAAGGAGCCGTGGACTGTTACAAAAGATAATACCATATCTTTGTCCAATTGTACAGTCTCCGATGGCGCCAGATCGTCGGCAACTATAATCGAAGGCTCCTTTGCCGCGGCTGTGGTATTGCCGTCGCCGCTTAACGCTGTGAGGATACGCTCGGAAATGTCCTTCACATCCGCCGCCCGCTCCCGCATGTAATCATCGTCCATCGAAGCGAACATCTGAGCAAAATTATCGCCGGTGGCGGCTACCGCATATTCCGCGTTGATCTCCTGAGTGCGAATCATGTTTTCTATGGACTCATTATAGGCCTCGTCGTCCAGCATCATCTGGTGTACCTCAAAGATCGCCGCATTGGCCTCTCCCACTTCCCTGAGCGCCTTGTCATAAAGGCCCTTAAGCTGCTCGATGGCCTGCGCTTTGGCCGCTTCATAACGCGCCAGCTCGCCTGGTACATCTTCAATCTTCACGCGCACCACCTGCTGCTCTTTTTTCTTATAAACGCTGATCTTGCCGATGGCAATCCCGCCGCATACGCTTTTTCCGTTGTATATCTTCATAAGCAGTCTCCTTACTTTTTCTATAGAAATCCTGCCTCCGGCAGCTTTTCCGCATACTTAGGCACAGAAGGGGCAGATCACCTACCTGCCCCTGTCCATGCGCCTGTTTACAGATTTTCCTGCATAAACTTGCTGATTTCCTCGTAAGCTGCCTCTTCATCCGCGCCGTCGAAGGTCAGCACTACCTCGTCGCCCTTTTTCGCGCCCAGTCCCATAACGCCGAAGATAGCTTTGCAGTTCATCGCCTTATCTCCTTTGGCGATCTTGATATCGCAGGCATAGCCCTTCACTGCTTTTACCAGTATTCCTGCGGGACGTGCATGGATGCCTTCCGGGTCTGTGATCACATACTTGAATTCTTTCATTTTTTTATCCTCCATTTTATTTTGTGCATTTTATTGAAATAGTTACAAACTATTTTCACTCCACTTTCTTTTTCAGGATGCCAAGGAGTACGGCAGAAAGCAATGTGCCGACTACCAGCGCAACCAGATACATCAAGGCGTTCCCCACCACCGGTACGACGAAGATCCCGCCGTGGGGCGCCATCAGAGTACAGCCAAACAGCATGGACAGCGCGCCGGCCGCCGCAGAGCCGATAATACAGGACGGCAGTACATGCATCGGATCAGCCGCCGCAAAGGGGATTGCGCCCTCGGTGATGAACGCCAGGCCCATGATGAAATTCATCGGTCCCGATTCTCTTTCTTCCTTTGTAAATTTGTTCTTGTATAATAGGGTTGCCAGCGCAATGGCGCAGGGAGGCGTCATACCGCCGATCATAACGGCTGCCATTACATCGTAATTGCCGGAGGCGATCGCCGCAGTGCCAAAGACGTAAGCCGCTTTATTGAACGGGCCGCCCATGTCGATGGCCATCATGCCGCCTAAGATCATGCCCAGAACGAGCTTGCTGGAACCGCCCATGCTTGTCAGTCCGTTATTCAGCGCCGTATTGATCGCGCCCATCACAGGCTCTACGACAAAGGTCATCAAAAGTCCCATAACCAGGATGCCCACCACCGGATAGATCAATACCGGGGCAATTTTCTCAATGGCCGACGGTAATTTTTCACAGGCCCGCATCAGCACCTTGATGATATAGCCGGCCGCAAAGCCCGCCACCAGCGCCCCCAAAAAGCCGGAGGTCCCGTTCGCCGCCATCATGCCGCCGACAAAGCCGACGGCCAGCGCCGGACGATCGCCGATCGCCATAGCGATAAAGCCTGCCAGGATCGGAAGCATAAAGCTAAAGGCCACGCCGCCGATGTTTTTCAAAAGAGCCGCTACCGGAGTAATCGTACCGAAATTCGCACGCTCTGCCGCCGATAGGGCGTTCATATCCACACAAAGACCGTCGATCAGAAAGGAAAGGGCGATGAGAATACCGCCGCCTACCACAAAGGGAAGCATATGGGAAACGCCGTTCATCAACTGCGTATACACCTGATGGCCTACGCTGCCGCCGGCCTTCACCGCAGAGGCCGAGGCGCCGCCGTTCGCGCTTTTAAATACCGGAACCTCGCCGGACATAGCCAATTCTACCAGCTCGTTCGCCTTATTAATTCCGTCGGAAACCTGGCGTTGGAGGACTCTTTTTCCATCGAAGCGATCCATCGGAACCTGTGCGTCCGCCGCCACGATGATGCAGTCCGCCTCGGCGATTTCCTGTGCGGTCAGCGTATTCTTGGCGCCGCCGGAGCCTCTGGTTTCCACTTTGACAAAGCAGCCCTTGGCCTTGGCCGCCTTTTCAATGCCTTCAGCCGCCATATACGTATGGGCGATTCCCGTCGGACAGGAGGTGACCGCGAGGATCTTTACCTGATCCGCTCTGGCCTCTCCCATATCCGCCAGCCTTTCGTCCACGCTCTTTTTCTCCTCGTCCGCTTTATCAATAATCTCCAGGAATTCCTCCGCGGATTTTGCGTTTCGCAGATCCGTGGTAAATTCTTCGTCCATAAGCATCATCGACAGCTTGCTCAGCACATCCAGATGCACGTTATCCTCCGTATTCGGCGCGGCGATCAAGAACAGCAATGTAACCGGCTCTCCGTCCAGGGAATCGAAGTCCACCCCTTCCTTCACTACCATCGCCGCCAGCCCCGGCCGGTTCACCGCATCGCATTTTCCGTGGGGAATTGCGATTCCTTCGCCGATGCCGGTGGTGCTTTCCTCTTCTCTTGCGTACACCTGCTTACGGTAGGCCTCCTCATCGTCGATCTTGCCGCTCTTTGTCATGAGCGCAACGATCTGATCCAGCGCCTCCGTCTTGCTTTTTGGCGCTCCGTCAAGCGAGATGCTTCTTGCATCCAGAAGATCTGTAATTCTCATGATCTCTCCTCCTCTTCCTGCTTTATCTGTTTATACACAGCCTCGATTTCAGGCCTTGTTGCTAATCTCTCGGAAAAAGCGCTGGCGCTTCCCGCCGCCACGCCCATCTGGAACGCGTATTTGTAATCCTGCTTTTCCATATAGCCCGCCATGAAGCCCGCTACCATGGAATCTCCCGCGCCTACGCCGTTGACCAGCCTGCCTTTTGGCGCCGGGGCTTCATAGACGCTTCCGTCGGCCGCCAAAAGAACCGCTCCTTCTCCCGCCATGGAGACCAGCACGTTTTGCGCGCCCCGCTCCTGCAGCTTCTTTCCATAGGGGATCACCGATTCCCTGGTTTTTACTTCCACGCCGAAAATCTCTCCCAGCTCATGATTGTTCGGCTTGATAAGGAACGGACGATAGGCGAGGACATTACACAGCAAATCCTTCGTGGCGTCTACCACAATCTGTACGCCTCTTCCCTCCAGGCTGGCCATGATCCGCTGATAGGCGTCGTCCTTCATAGACGCCGGAATGCTTCCCGAAAGAAACAGGACGTCCCCCTGGCCCAGAGCCTGCAGCTTATCCAGCAACAGCTGCATTTTTTCTTCGCTGATCGCCGGGCCGATCCCATTTAGCTCCGTCCCGTCTATCGATTTCAGCTTCACATTGATCCGTGTAAATCCTTCCTCGATCCGAACGAAGCCATTCTTCACGCCCAGTTCCTCTAAGCGTCTGACAAGCTCCTCTCCGGTAAAGCCTGCGATAAAGCCAAGCGCCGTACTCTCAATCCCAAGATTCCCCAGAACGGTGGAAACGTTGACTCCCTTCCCTCCCGGGAGCAGAAGCTCCGAGCTGACGCGATTTGTTAAGCCCAGCTTGAAGTCTTCGGCCGATACGATATAGTCCAGACACGGATTAAATGTTACCGTATAAATCATGCAGTCACCTCCCATGAATTTTTCGTTTTGCTCATGTTTGACTTTCTATACGTAGTATATCACCAAATTAATTCAAATTCAATCAATTTTATCCACAAAACTACTGAACGATTTTCGTTGATTTTGCACAAATATGGTGATTTACATATATTTCATTCATATTTAGTCATTCTATTTCAAATATACGACTGCCTTGCCCGCAAAAATTCTTACGCCGGGACAAAAATATGGGGATACCGCAAACCGGACGTTTCTGCCCTGATTTGCAGTATCCCCACCATTTATTTTTTCGTTCTTTTATGCGTATCGGTATTCCCCGAAATCATCCATTCCATAGAAGTCGCCATAGCTTAGATCAAAAACCGATTTTTCCGCCAGCTTCCCAGAAATATCGATTTGATTCTTTATCAGGTACTGCCAGAAGCCGCTGTGGGAAATATCTCCCTGCAGCTGGACGCCCCGGATAACGCCGTCCCGGACAATGACCTTCTGATAGGCGTTCCTGCATTCTCTGGTATATA
Source organism: uncultured Blautia sp. (assembly GCA_948436455.1). Classification (GTDB taxonomy): domain Bacteria; phylum Bacillota; class Clostridia; order Lachnospirales; family Lachnospiraceae; genus Blautia_A. The sequence goes on along the minus strand of CAOJIB010000060.1, from coordinate 10,682 downwards.
CCTGGCTGCCCTCCTCCTTTGGCTCTACTTCTCCGACGGAAAGCATCGTCAGGCCAAAGAAATTGATCGTATTCTTGATACAGAAGGTATCGGTATATTCCTGCGGCTGACCGCACATATTCGCCGCGGCGATCCTTCCCTGATCCATCGCGTTGGGCCAGATGCCGGAAAGGGCCGTTACGTCCCCTGCCGCGTAGATATCCGGTTCGGAGGTCTGCATATGCGTATCCACGAGAATTCCGCGATCCGTCTTGATACCGCTGCCTTCCAAAAAGGCCAGGTTCGGACGTACGCCCGCTGCGCAGACTACGAAATCACAGGGAATCTCTTCGCCGTTGGAAAGCTTCACCGCCGTAATACGATTCTGCTCGTCGACGACAGAATCGCTGGCGCCGATTCCCAGCTTGAACTGCGCGCCCGCCTTTTCAAAAAGCTCCTGATAGGCTTTTGCAGAAACGGCGTCCGTCTGTAAGGGAAGCACCCGATCCGCCATCTCGGCGATGGTCACCTTTATCCCCCGTTCCAAAAGCGCGTAGGCCACATCCAGGCCCACCAGGCCGCTGCCCACGATAAAGACGTGCTTTGCCGAAAGCTCCTTAATCGCCGCGTCCATCTTCTGGGCGTCGCTTAAATCCCGAAAGCCAAATACGTTGGCCGCCGTACGGAAATTCGGTATGGGCGGAATCCCAAAGACGGAGCCGGTGGCAATCAGAAGCTTTTCATAGGGCTGGTAACCATTTTCCAAAAGCACCCGCTTCTCCTTCGGGTCGACGGCCTTGACCGCCTGGCCCTTTCCCCATAGGATATTTTTCTTCTCAAAAAAATCTTTCTCCACAAAGGAAAGCCCTTCCTCGTCGCGTTCGCCGCCCAGGAACTTGTGCAGCATGCAGCGGGAATGAGAATATTCATCGATGGACAGCATCAAGATCGTAGCGTCCGGCTTATACAGCCGCAACCGCTCCGCCGCCGCCATTCCGGCAGCGCCCGTTCCGATGATGACATAAGGTTTTACCATGCTCACACCTCCTCCACATAAATGGCTTTTTTCGGACAAGCGGCCACGCAGGCCGGCCCTTCCTCCCGATCCATACAGAAATCACACTTGACGATCCTCTTCCTGGTCACATCCGGCTTCGGAATGCCGTAGGGGCAATTCATCACGCACATAAAGCACGCGCCGCAGCGTTCACCGTCATATTGTACATGCCCACTTTTTTCATCTCTGTACAGAGCGCCGCTCATACAGCTCTCCAGACACTTCGGCGAACTGCAGTGACGGCAGAACATCGGCAAATAGCCGCCCTTTCCGTCGTTTACGATTTCATTCCGGGACTCATTGGAAGGATCGGAAAAATCCAGAGTCTCTACGCCTGTCTTTCCATCTGTCCTATGGCTGTCCATACAGGCTAACGCACAGCTCTTACATCCGTCGCATTTGGAAGGATCGATCATGATTCGTTTCATGTAAGCTCCTCCCTCCTTATATTTGAAGTCCCTGGCGTTTCTCCTGGATAATCTGTTCCAGCGTATCCGCCGCCTTTACCGGATCCAGCTCTACGATCACCTGACCGCCGGTAATATCCTTGAGATCTTCTGTGAGAACCTTCACAGTCAGATCGCTGCCTGCAATAAAGGGCTGCTGGCCCAGATGCAGCGGCAGACCCAAAGCGGCCGCGAACATGCCGTCCGCCAACGCCTGCTCTTCCAGCCACTGAGGCGCGGAAAGCACCAACGGAAGCTGGGGCAAATCAATCTTTAATTCCTTCGCCAGCGCCGTTGCAACCATTTCCAAACGGCCGATGGCAAGGCAGGGGCCGAAATTCAGCACCGGTGGGATACCCAGGCTCTTACATACTTCTTTTAAGCTGTCGCCGGCCAGCTCGGCGGCCTCCGGCGTCATCAGGCCGCAATTTTCAATGCCTCCGGAGGAACAGCCGGCGGAAAGAACGAGAATATCCCGCTTGATCAGCTCCTTCGTCAGCTCGACGGTACAGACGTCGTGACCCAAGGCCGTCAGATTTGAGCAGCCTACCACGCCGGCCACGCCTTTGATCTTACCAGAAACAATCAGATCCAAAAGAGGCTTCCAGGACTTTCCAAGGAAATCATATAAGGAGCCTTCGCTGACACCGGTGAGTGTATTCTTATTGCCATGCTCCGGAAGCAAGCGCATTTCCACCTGACCTCTGCGTTCCTTATAGGCGGCGGCTACTTCCTTCATGACCTGACGGCTGATCGCTTCTCTTTCCTCGAAGGAGAACTGTAAAAGCTCTGCGTTCGCCTTTTTGGCCACGTCGTCCAAGCAGATTTGCTTGATCTTCAGCGCGTCGCAAATCGGCTCGATACCGGGCAGCGTACAGTTGAATTCAGAGAGCACCGCGTCGATCGCGCCGGTCGCTAATACTGCTTCGCTGGTATAATTGTTGCCGGCATGGCCGTCGAAAATGTCCGTATAATGTACGCCACGCAACTGCAAATCCTGTCCCACGCAGGTGCAGCCCACCAGCTTAAAGCCTTTGGCGCCCACAGCCTTTGCCTTCTCAATTCCTTCCTGAGACGCCAGGCGCTCCTGCAGATCTACGAAGATCGAATGCTGATGGCCGGTGATCATAATATTGATATACTCCGGGTCAATGACGTTCAGACCCACGGGAGCCATGCGGATTTGCGGCTCGCCCAGCATCACGTCGTTCAGAAGATTCGTCAGTGTCAGACCGTAAAGGCCAGTGGAAATTCCCAGGCGCAGGCAGGTCATCAGCATATTGACCGGATCGGAATTCAGATTTGTAGAACATTTTACCACGCCGGCGAAAACCTCGGACTTGGCGCCGCCAGGCAGAATGCCCAGCTCTTTCCATTTCTCATACCTGGGGGCATAGGCCAGCTTTTCCACCAGTTCCATCTCTTCATCATCCGGTTTATACAGATCGGCCAGCACCTTGTCTGCCACTGCTTCTGCCATTTTATGTAAATCTTCGGATTCCTCCAGGCCAAATTCCTGTACTAAAAGCCGCAGCGCGTTTTCCCCTTTGATCGGGCCTTTCGTTTTTGCGGTATTCTTGAGATTTCGAGCGGTATTTTCTACCACGTGGATATAACAGCCGCTGCCGCTGGCCACTGCCCGCAGCAAATTCCGGGTAACGATCACATCCGCGGTAGCTCCGCAGATTCCCCTAGGCGCCGACGGAGTGATCCGGCAGGGACCGTTGGAGCACAAGCGGCAGCAAACTCCCTTTAGGCCAAAACCGCACTTCGTCTTCTGCCCATCCACCCGATGATGAGACGTCTCCAGGGGAAGCCCTGCGATAAATTCTTCCAGAGGCTTATCTGCGCTTTTACAGGTATTGCATCCGTAGCATTCGTTCATTTCGTTCCTCCTTATATATTCCGTGAGATACTCTTTGATTAACCGCCGTTATTGTACCATTTCACCGGCTTTTTTGCAAGACTGGCCAAAGAACCGCACGCCTTATAAACCGGCGGGACGTACGTGGTTCACAAGCAGGATCGCCGCTCCTAAAATCGCAAGAACGCAGCCGGTGGCGCGGTTCAGCGTAGCCGCGCTCGCCTTATTCGCAAATCTAGCGGCAATCCTGGCCCAAAGCAAGGTAAACAAAACACAGAATACCAAGCAGAATATATCCGGTATGCCTCCAATGGCAAAATGGCCAGCCGCGCCGGTCAGCGCGGTAAACGACATGATGAAGACGCTGGTCCCCACCGCCGTCTTCAATTCGTACCCCAAAAGGCTGGTCAGTACCAGAAGCATCATCATCCCGCCGCCCGCGCCTACAAAACCGCAGATAAATCCCACCAGCGCTCCGCTGATCAACGACTGCACAAACCGCTTTGCCGGCCGTACGCCGTTCATCGCTTCCCTTGTGGTCATCACTGGCTTCACAATGAATTTAATCCCCAAAAGGAAAGTCATGACGACGGAAAAGCCTCCCATCGTCGCATTGGGCACCTTGCTTGCCGCCCAGCTTCCAAACAACGTAAACAACAGAACCGAGGCCATCATCACAAGACCGTTTTTGATATCCAGATTCTTATTTTTCCCATAGGTATAGGCGCTGACGGCGCTAGCCAGCACATCGCTGGCCAACGCAATGCCCACCGCTTCATAAGCGGTCATTCCCAGAAAGGTAATCAACATGGGGCTGATGACCGCCGCCGCGCTCATTCCAGCAAAACCCGTACCAAGGCCGGCACCCATGCCGGCGAAAAAGCATACCAGAATTTTCAGAATCATTTCCACACATCCTCTCATCACAGTTCTCTTTACATTCTATTTCCAACTCCGCTCCGGTAATTCCGACGTCAGCTCCTTAGCCTTTTGCAGCACTTAGATCAGACTATCTAAACTTTTCGTATACGGATCAAAGCAATAGTGATTTTTCGTCCCTTCCCATAAGACAATCCCCTTTCATTCCAATGATTTAACCGATTATACCATAAGATCTCCACAAAACACATTGGTAAAGAAAATCGAGACGGATGATTCTCTGGAAAAAACGCATCAGAAAATTCCCGTCAGAAAAATCTCCACGCCAATGGCAATCAACAGTATACCGCCGAATATCTGCGCCTTATCCGATAACCTTGTCCCAAATTTCTTTCCAATTCCCAGGCCGGCCATACAGACGGCAAAGGTAACCGCTGCGATAATCAACGCAGACGCAACGGCCATGTCCCAACCGTATCCGGCGATGGTAAACCCGACGGACAGAGCATCTATGGACGTAGCAATTCCCTGCATCAGCAGAATTCCAAGTCCCAGCTCCGTCTTTTCTTCCCCTTGCACTCTGCCGTAAACGCCTTCCAACAGCATTTTCCCGCCGATCACTCCCAACAATGCAAGCGCGGCCCATGGAATTAGCTTTTCAAACGTCTGAAAATACTGAACGATCGTATGCACGCAAATCCATCCAACGACGGGCATTACAAATTGGAATACGGCGAATACGCCGGCAATTTTGCACATGCTTCCTCTTGCCATTTTCGGCTCCTGCAGGCCGTTGGCCATAGATACGGAAAAGGCGTCCATCGCAAGCCCTACGCCCAGCAGGACGCTGTTAAAAATAAATACACAACTCCATTCCATTTCGGCTTTCTCCTCTTATCGCCGGATTCTAAACGCTCGTACGTCTCATGAGCGGCCACCGCGGGAAGCTTTAGCCTGAAAATCTCCTGTCATCCAGCGACAGGCTCTTATAAAAAATAAGAAAAAACCCAGGCTAACCTCCTAGGCTATACCTGAGTCCAATTTCGTAAAAATAACGACTCTATGCATAGCTTCACAGTTATACATGAGTCTCGCAATTTAAAGTAAGCCAGGCCTAAAAGCCAGTTTGTTGACTTACTGCACAAAACGCGCCTGCTACTCCCTCACAGGAAATTTGTAGTTTATAGTATAACAGCTCTCTGCCTAAAAATCAAGAAAAAGAAAATTTGACGTTCCACGCCGTCCGCCTACAAAGATCATTTTACCGGCGGCTCTTCATTTTCCTCTTCGTCCTCTTCTTCCTCTAGCTGAGCCTTCATACGAGCTCTTTCACCAATCGACATCGGCGCCCGGGGTTCTTCTTCCTGCTCTTTGGCCTCGGCCTCTGCTTCTTGGGCCTCCTGGGCCGCCCGTTTGCTTTCTGCGGCCATCCCTCGTATGCCAGAAATAGCGAAAAAGATGCCAAAACCCACGAAAGCCAGCGCGGACAACAGCATGACGATTCCAGATTCTCCGGCTATATAGCCCTTTCCTAAAACATATGCGGAGTAAAATAAATATACTGCCGCCAGAACGCGGATTGCATAGCTGACGTTACGATTTCCCATTGCTTTTCCTCCTCCTGCAATCTTGCGCGCTTTTTGGAAATTCTCTGCATCCGTCTTTGTCGTTGCCACAAATCCGGATACAGAAAACCTACGCCAACGCTTATCTTCCGTAAATCCTGGTCAAATGCCGCATCCTGTCGATAATCTGCCGGGAAAACTGGCCGTCCCTTAGACGCCATCCCCAGTTATTCCCCAGCGCGGAGGGCGTGTTGATCCGGGCTTCGTTACCCAGGCACAGGTAATCCTGCAACGGCACAATGGCCAAATCGGCAGTGCTGGAAATCGCCAGGCGGATCATATCCCAGACGGCCTCGTCCAAATCCGTTTCTTCCTGATTCTGCATGTACTCCCTGGCAAACCAGAGATCATGCTCGTTCAGAGATTCATACCAGCCCTTTACCGTATCATTGTCATGCGTCCCTGTATAGACCACGCAATTTTGTATATGCCGATGGGGCAGATAGACGCTGTTTTCCGTATTGTCAAAAGCAAACTGCAGCACCTTCATCCCCGGAAAGCCGGTATCGGTCACAAGCTGCTGCACTGTGTCCGTTAAAAGTCCCAGATCCTCGGCGATCACCCGCAGCTCGCCCAGACGTTCCTTCAATACCCGAAACAACTCCAGCCCCGGCCCTTTTTCCCAATGGCCGAATTCCGCCGTCTCGTCTCCGTAAGGAATGGAATAATATTCGTCAAAGCCCCGGAAATGGTCGATGCGAACTACATTGTACAGTGAATAGCTGTGTTCCATACGCTGCACCCACCAGGAAAAGTCGGTGTTCCGATGGTATTCCCAGCTATAGAGAGGATTTCCCCAGAGCTGGCCCTTCGCAGAAAAGTAATCCGGCGGGCACCCGGCTACGGCCACCGGATTATTTTCCTCATCAAACTGAAACAGCATAGGATTCGACCAAGTATCCGCGCTGTCAAAAGCCACGTAAATCGGCAGATCCCCGATGATCTCCACGCCGTTTTCATTGGCATAGTTTTTCAGGGCGTGCCACTGTTTATAGAAAAGATATTGAACGAACCGGAAAAACCGCAGCTTATCCGAAAGCTTCTCCCGGCATTCCTGCAGGGCGCCCGGATGCCGGTCTCTTTGCTCGGTGGGCCATTCATTCCAGCTCTTTCCTTCATTCTCTTCTTTCAGCGCCGCATACAGACAGTAATCCTCCAGCCAGAAGCCGTTCTCCCGGACAAAGGCGCCGTATTCCTGATCCCGCTCCAGATCATACCGCTGGTACGCCTGGTACAGAAGCGGCCTTCTGGAAAGATAGATTTTTCCATAGTCCACATAATTCTCACTGTCGCCAAAATCGTAGGCCGCGCATTCTTCCTCCGTCAGAAGGCCCTGGCGGATCAATTCTTCCAGATCTATAAAATAGGAATTCCCGGCAAACGTGGAAAAAGACTGGTACGGAGAATCGCCATAACCGGTAGGTCCCAGCGGCAAAATCTGCCAGTATTTCTGTCCGGCCGCCGACAACTCGTCCACGAACGTATAGGCTTCTTTTGAAAAACAGCCAATCCCAAAGCGGGAAGGCAGGCTGAAAACGGGTAAAAGTACTCCAGATGCTCTCATTTGTTATCCCCCTGTGCTTCCGGCTGCCCGCAGACGCCGGATATTTTTTACAGAAATATCATAACAAAATTCGAAAAAGAAGTAAAGCGATCGCCGCTTTTTTACAACTATCAAGAAATTCGCCCAAATCTATACGAAAAATTCTGCGTTCTGTTCCCAAACCAATTCGCCCTGTACTTCCTCTTCGCTTGTTTTACAGCCGGAAAGCAGGCAGCACACTGCCATACAAAGCCACAGGATCTGCTTCCATTTTTTCATAACAGCCTCCCTGTTTTTATAAGATTTCGTGATTACTAATCACTTTCTCGTATAGTATGGCATTTTTTCCCTGCGCTTATGCGCCGTAGGATACGCATTTTCCAGCTTCGCTTTTAAAATAACTTTTTCTTTATATAGACATATACGTCTCGATAAACCTTTTCTTTTTCCGTTTCATTCAAAATCTCATGGCGCAGACCCGGATATAATTTTCCTTTGACATCTCGATACCCCGCCTGACGCATATAAGAAAGCGCCTGCGCGTATTTTCTCGGCCCGCCGATACAGGGATCGTCTCCGCCGCCAATAAAGAGAATGGGCACGGCAGGATTTGCACACTGCCAGCCTTCCCGGCTATAAACGCCCTCCATCAACTGGAATACCGCCTCATAGGCGTCGGTGGAAAACGTAAAACCACATAAAGGCGATTCTGCATATTCTTTGACAACCGCCGGATTCGAACAGATCCACGCAGATTTTCCTTTTTCGCCCGGGAACTTGCGAACATACCCGCCAAAGCTCAATGCCTCCATCAGCTTACTGGGATGGCGTTCGCCAAAAAGCTTCTTCTCCCCAGCGATCAGAAGCTTTCCAATGGCCAGGGCGGAATTCTTGCTGGGCGAGCCGCAGACCACCAGCATATCCGCTCGATCGTCATATTTTTTCATAAAATACCGAACCGCCAGAGAACCCATGCTGTGGCCGAACAAAATAACCGGAAGGCCTTCCCACTTTCTGTGGATGTAGCTATTCACCTGCCGGATATCCTCGATCATCGCTTCCGCACCGCCGCCGTACATATAACCCAGATCCTTTGGCGCGCGGACGCTCTGCCCATGACCTCTGTGGTCATGGATCACGCAGGCTACACCCTTTCCAGCCATATATTCCATAAAATCCAGATAACGCTCCTTATATTCGCTCATTCCATGGACAAGCTGCAGCACGGCCCTTGGTTCCTCCGGAATCACCTCCACCATAGAGAGCGGATGTCCATCGTAATCCGACTGGAATTTCGTCCGTATTTTTTCGTATTTTCGCATCATGCATTGCACTCCTTTCTTTCAACCACGTTCTCTTCCCGCGGAGAATTTCCCATTATTGTATAAAAACATCAAAAGCGCCATCAGGCAGATTACCCCGTAGCCCAACCAGCTCCATACGTCCGGAATCTGGCCAAAAACAACAAATCCCAAAAGCGCCGAAAAAAGAATCTGCGAATAGTCATAGATGGAAATCTCCCTGGCCGGCGCCAGACAATACGCGGCGGTAATCGAAAACTGCCCGCCTGCCGCACCAAGTCCCGCCAGCAAAAGGCAGCCCAGCTGAGCAACGCTCATCGGATGATAATTCAAAAGCAAAAAAGGCAGCGTGACCAGACAGGAAAAAGCGGAAAAGAAGCAAACGATAAAAGGTCCCTTTTCTCCGTGCTCCCCGGCCATCCGCACAAACGTATAGGCAATCCCCGCACCAATCCCGCCCAAAAGGCCGATAAAGGCTGGAAAGGACGCCATCCCGGCCACAGTCGGCTTTAAAATAAACAAGCTTCCAGCAAAGGCGCCCGCCACGCACAACGCCTGCACAGGCTTGACCTTTTCTTTCAACAGAAAATAGCTACATACGATGGCAAAAAACGGCGACATTTTATTGAGCATCGAAGCATCCGCCAATACCAGGTGATCTACGGCGTAAAAATTGCAAAGGATCCCCAAAGTTCCGGAAACAGAACGGCACAGCAGATATTTCAGATTTTCTCTTTTCCCGGAAAATCCCACGTGATTTTTTTTCATCAAAAGTAGCGCGAAGAAAAACGCCACCAGATTTCTGAAAAAGCTCTTCTGAACGGAAGGCAGATCGCCCGACATCCGTACGAACATGTTCATCAGCGCAAAGCTGCCTGCAGATAAAAGAATATAGAGAATCCCCTTATTTCTATGACTCATCGCATCCTACCTTTTTGATCTTTTGAAATCAAAAAAAACAGAGAACTTTAGCCGCCTTCCAAAAATTCTCCGTTTCATTCTTTCTCTATTCTATGATTTTCACCAGACGATTCTACAGGATTTCCCCTCCAGCGCTGCGAGCTACAAATGCCGGAATCTCTTCCTCCGGAATTCCCAACGCTACGGAAAATTCCTCCTCCAGTCATTTCTGCGCAATCTGCAGATATCTGGCGTCTAGGCTGGTCACTTTTTTTCCTCGAAGCCTGCGGTCATCCTTTCTTTTATGCAGCGTCTTAATGATACGGATCCATTCCTCGCACCGATGCGTATTCAGAGTATCCTTATACCGCTGCTCCCGGGCCTTTTCATTTTCCACTGTTAAAAGCTCGATCTTTGGCAGCCGCTGCAAAAGATCTAACGTTTCCTCCCGCGTGATCACATTGCGCAAGGAAGATTTTGTACTATCCACCGGCACGTATACTTTTTTCTTTTTTTCCTTAATCGACCCCAGCGTATAATATACACGCATCTCGTCTTTGCTCTGGATCTTCAGAGGCCCGATCTCCTCCACCTGATATACGCCATTATTTCCGTATACCACTAAATCCCCTATCTGGAACATACTTACCGACCTTCCTTTCTTCCTATTCACATATTACAGAAAAACCTGCCTTACAAAAAATCGTTGTGGAATCTAATGTAACCGGTGTAAAAGCCGTTCTTCCATTCCTGTAAACGCCTCGCGCTCATTCTCTAGGACGACTCTTACCCGATACTGCACGAAAATAAAGATACGCAAACGGATTTCCTCTGAGTGGCAGAGGTATACAGATCCTAACCTTCCTGCGTTACAAACTACTGTAAAAAGCTGCATGTACGCATCCGGTATACCTGAACTTTGTTTCCCGCTTCACCGAAAAGAATTTTTCATAGTAAAGGACATGAAAAACATTGTTTCTCAATATAGAAAAGAGGATTTGTCCATTCACAAATCCTCAGAGCGATAGACGGGACTCGAACCCGCGGTCTCGACCTTGGCAAGGTCGCGCGTTACCAACTACGCCACT
>CAOJIB010000059.1 GCA_948436455.1 uncultured Blautia sp. | reverse complement strand
CATAGATTGACGATGGGTTATGGAGGCGCGGCGTTTCTACTGGCCTGCGGCGGGCTTTTATGCTTTTATCGGAGACGTGCGGTGAGAAAAGACAAAAGGCGCCGGCTGCAGGTTTCCTGGCCGCTTATTTTGGCGCTGCTTTTGATTTTTCTGCAGGTTTGTATTGTGGTATGCTTTGCGCATATGGACGCGGACGATTCTTTTTATGTAGGTTTAGCGGCTACGGATGTGCAGACCGATACGATTTTTTCGGTCAATCCCTATACGGGATTTGCGTATAAGCGCCTGCCCAGCCGTTATGTGCTTTCGCCGTTTCCTGTATTTCTGGCGGTGGCCAGTCGGCTTTGCGGCGGCTTTCATCCGGCGTTTCTGGCGCATGTGGTTTTTCCGGCGATTTTTATCCCTCTGGGCTATCTGGTGCTTTATCAATATGCGCGTCAGTGGTTTTCAAAGGCGGCGTCCAGAGGTGTTTTTTTGCTTTTTGGCGCTGTGCTGATCTGGTTTTCCGGTTATTCCATCTATAGCGCCGGGAATTTCCAAATGGTTCGTATCTGGCAGGGAAAGGCGCTGCTGGCCGGCGTTTTTTTGCCCCTTCTTTTTTATTTTTGCCTGCGGATCCTTTTAGAGGAAAAGCCTGCGTATCCCTGGGGCGTACTTTTTGCGGCCAACGGAGCCTGTTGTCTGCTGTCCTCGATGGGGATTATTCTGGCGCCGCTTTCGATGGGGATTTTCCTGCTTTTGAGCCTTGCAAAATACAGGGATTTACGGCGGCTGCTTTGGGGACTTAGCTGCTGTCTGCCCTCATTGTTATTGGGCATTGTATATATTTTCGCATTTTAGGAGGTGGATAAAGTGGAGGAAATGATTTCGGCAGTTTTCTCTGTTTGGAAGCAATACTGGGGAGAGGGGCTTTATCCATACCTTCTTTTCGCCGCCGCGTTGTATTTGTTTCTTTTTCATCGAAAAAAGGCGGCCTCCCGGCAAATGCTTCTGTATACGACGGTGTTTTTGTTCTTATTTTTCTTCCCAGCTTCCGCGTGGATTATTCAGAGGTGCATCGGCCCGGAGGTATATTGGCGGGTGCTGTGGCTTTTGCCGGTCGTGCCCTTGGTGGCGTATGCGGGTACGGAATTTGTGGAAGGCTTTGGAAAAAGCAGGATTTTGCAGGGGACGGCGTTTCTGGCGGTGATCGTTCTAATTGTCTGTTGTGGAAAAAGCGTCTGGCAGGCGGGAAACTACACAGCGGTGCACAATTATCCGCAGGTACCGGACGAGGCGGCGCAGGTCTGCCGCCTTGTGAATGAACAAAAGGAAACGGATGAAACGCTTTATCTGGCGGCGGACGATTATCTGGCGGCCTATATACGCGTGTATGATCCGTCCATTTATATGCCGTATAGCCGGGGCGGAAAAGGTGCCGCCCACGCCGCTTCCTTGGAACTTTACCAGGAATTAAGCGCTCCGTCGCCCAATGGAGCGCGTGTAGGAGAGCTGGCCAAAAAGCTGGGCTGCAATTATTTGACGTGCGCCGCCCTGTCCGGGGAACAGCAGGCTCTTTTGGAACAGGCGGGCTATTATCTGCTGGGAACGATGGATCGGTATGCGGTGTATAAGCTGGAGAACGGGGAGTAATAAAATGTATAAGGCGCGCTGCTTGTGATATTTCAACGGCGCGTTTTTCCACACTTCCCAGGCATATCCCTCTCTCAGGCGGCATATATATAAACAATACTATGTACTGCCAATGGAGCAAGGGGGACGCATGATGGATCAATATCAGGTGTATCAAGACATCAAAGCCCGCACAAAGGGCGAGATATACATAGGGGTGGTGGGGCCTGTCCGCACAGGAAAGTCTACATTCATTCGGCGCTTTATGGAGCTTTTGGCGTTGCCGGCGCTGGAAGAGCCGAAGGCTTCGCAAATACGTGATCAGCTTCCTTTAAGCGGTTCCGGCAAGCTGATTACAACCGTGGAGCCGAAATTTATTCCGAAGGACGGCGTAGAGGTGACGCTGGCGGAGGATATGAAGGTAAAGGTCCGGCTGATCGATTGCGTGGGTTTTTTGGTGCCAGACGCTACCGGAAATGTGGAAGAAGGAAAGGAACGGATGGTGAAAACGCCCTGGTTCGAGCAGGAGATCCCCTTTCACCAGGCGGCGGATCTGGGCACTCGGAAGGTGATTTCCGACCATTCTACGATCGGGCTGGTGATCACTGGCGACGGATCTTTCGGGGAAATTCCAAGGGAAAACTTCCGGGAAGCGGAGCAAAAGGCCATCGAAGCGTTAAAGGCGCAGAATAAGCCATTTCTTGTGCTTTTAAATTCCCAGAAGCCCTATAAAGAGGAAACGGTAAATCTGGCGGCCAGCCTGCAGGAGGAATACGGCGTTCGGGTTATCAGCGCCAATTGCGAACAGCTCCGCAAAGACGACGTCGCCAGGATCTTAGAGCAGGTGCTCTATGAATTCCCCATCAGCCAAATTCAGTTTTACGTACCGAAATGGGTGGAAATGCTGCCCATGGAGCATGAATTAAAGCAAAATGTACTCCTACAGATCCGAGAGCAGATGCAGGGGATGCAGCATATCCGGGACATCAGCCGGGCCGGCTTTGGAATGGAGGGGCCTTATGTGCAGGAAACCGCGCTGGAATCCATCAATCTATCCGACGGCACCATCCGGGTCCGGGTGCATATTAAAGACGAATATTATTACGAAATGCTTAGCCAGATGACCGGAATAGAAATGAAGAGCGAATATCAGCTAGTACATACGATCCGGGAATTTGCAAAAATGAAGGAAGAATACGTAAAGGTGCAGTCTGCGCTGGAGGCCGTGCGAGGCTGCGGCTATGGCGTAGTGGTGCCGGAACTGTCCGAGATCCAGATGGAGGAGCCCGCCGTGATCCGCCAGGGGAATAAATTCGGCGTAAAGCTCAAGTCCAGAAGTCCGTCGATCCATATGATCAAAGCAAACATAGAAACAGAGATCGCTCCGATCGTGGGCACAGAGCAGCAGGCGAAGGATCTGATCACATATATTCAGGGCAGCAGCGCCCGCGGAGAAAGTGTTTGGGAAACGAATATCTTCGGCAAAACTGTGGAACAGCTCGTGGAAGATGGTATCCGTACGAAAATCGCCACCATCGGAGAAGAGAGCCAGGTAAAGCTGCAAGATACCATGCAAAAGATCGTCAACGACAGCAAGGGCGGCATGGTATGCATTATTATATAAAATATAGGAAATTCTATAAAGGCGTTCTGTTATCGAAAAACAGGACGCTTATCCATTTTATGACTGATTTCTACCGATAATTTGTGGCTGGCGACTGCTTATTGACAAGAATCGAAAATGCTCTTATACTATCATCATAAGGAAGATTCCGGAAGATGGGCGGGGTGTGCCTGTAAGTTGGCCGGAAATTACCCGAAAGAGGTGTCTTTACTATGAAAGAATACGAAGTAATATGGGAGATTTTCAATAAATGCCCGCGGAACCAGATGCGCGACGTATTTGTGGAAGAAGTCCAGATCGAAGATCCAGAGGCATACGTGCAAAAGAAATTCGAAGGGAAAGATATTTCCTATGAGAAAACCGTGCTGGCCGACGGCACGCAGGTCTTCGACATCCTGACTTCCCAGATTAAGCAGCGCTGCTCCTTTACAGAAATATAAAGCGCGCATAAAGATCCACGAAAAGACGTGAAGGAGGAACGGATGGAAGAACAGCAGACTACACATACGCATACGTTGCCCGATGGAACGACAGTTGAACATTCCCATACGCATGAACACGGCCATGGGCATACGCATAGCCATGCGCATACGAAGGCGGTCGTCAATCGCCTTTCCAGAGCCATTGGCCATATGGAGTCCATTAAGCGAATGGTGGAGAATGGCAGAGACTGCAGCGAAGTGTTGATCCAGCTGTCGGCGGTGAAAGCCGCGATCAACAATACCGGCAAGATCATTTTGCAGGATCATATCGAGCACTGTATGGTAGACGCAGTAGAGCACGGCGATCAAGAGGCCATCCAGGAGCTGATCCGGGCTATCAACCAGTTTATGAAGTAGAGGAAGAAGGCCGTACGGAAAAGCCGGACGCTACGGATTGATTTGGGAAAATTTTGAAAGAACAGGCCCGTCGTCGAATTATTTCGTTCGGAATTCAGGGCCAAAGAAAGGAAAAAAGAAAATGGCAAAAGAATGCAGCAGCACTACCTGTACGAAAGAAGATTGTTCCGGATGCGCCAAGAAGGAAGGGCCGCAGAGCCTGCAGGAGCAGATGAACGTATTTTCGGATATCAAAAAAGTGATTGGCGTTATCAGCGGCAAGGGAGGCGTGGGGAAATCCTTTGTTACGGCTTCCTTGGCCAATAAGCTGGCCGCAAAGGGTCATAAAGTAGGCATTTTGGACGCGGATATTACCGGTCCGTCCATTGCTCGGATGTACGGCGTAAAGGGCCCGGCAAAGGCGGATGAGAACGGCATTTATCCGTTGCAGACGGCAAACGGCATCGAAGTAATTTCTATCAATTTCCTGCTGCCCACCGAGGAGACGCCGGTAATCTGGCGCGGCCCGGTGCTGGCCAATATGGTCAAACAATTCTGGACGGACGTAATCTGGGGCGATCTAGATTATTTGCTGGTGGATATGCCTCCGGGAACCGGCGACGTGCCGCTGACGGTTTTCCAATCTTTGCCCATGGACGGCGTGGTCATTGTCACCTCTCCGCAGGATCTGGTGCAGATGATTGTGAAAAAGGCGTACAATATGGCGGATATGATGAAGATTCCGGTATTGGGAATTATAGAAAATTACAGCTATGTGAAATGTCCGGGCTGCGGTGAGGAGATCGCCGTATTTGGCGAGAGCCACATTGACGAAATCGCCGGCGGGCTGGGGCTGCCGGTGCTGGGGAAAATGCCCCTGGATGTAGAATACGCAAAAAAGGCGGACAGCGAAAGCTTTGACGAGATTGATAACGTGCACATAGAAAAAGCGTTGGAAATCCTTGAGGCGCAGAAATAAAAAACAACAGATAAAGAACGATTCTTCAAAGGGACTGTTTACGAGTGGAAAGAGATTGTATAAAAGCTTGGAAACAGTTCCTTTTTTATACATTTTTGTAACAATTCAATCTATAGGGCAATGATTTCCCAAAAAGGAAATGCCAATGATTTCCAGGCCTCAAATTTTCTTGACAGCCCTAAGATATTAAGATATAATTAAAAAAATATTAAATAGTGAAAATACATAACATGGCAGGGGTTGGGATATGAATAAAAAAAATCACATACGTTGGATCGTTCTTGCCTTTTTGTTAAGCGTGTGTTTCTTTACGGCGGCAAATACCGGCGCAGGAGCCGTACAGGTGCAGGCGGCATCTACGGACGGCTGGAAGCAGGTGGGCGGCTACTGGTACTATTATGTAAACGGCCAGAAGAAGACAGGCGTTCTGCGGCTGGGAAGCACGACGTATTATCTGGACGCGGCGGGCCGGATGTGTACAGGCCTTGTAAAGCTTCCCCAGGGGAGATACTATTTCGACAAAAGCGGCGCGATGGTAAAAAATACCTGGATAAAGCTAAAATACTGGTATTATTTCGGAGCGAACGGCAAGGCGGCCACCAATACGTTTCTGGAGCAGAAGGGAAAGAAGTATTACGTCAATCAAAACGGCGCGATGTACACCGGACTGCGGACAATCAACGGCTATAAATACTATTTTGACAGCTCCGGCGTCATGCAGACCGGCTGGGTACAGATCGATTCGAATTATTACTATTTCAGCACCGACGGCCGGATGCGCAAAGGATGGTTGAATTTAAGCGACGGTACATATTTTCTCCACTCGAACGGCCGGATGGCGGTAGGCCGGGTGACAAACAGCAAGGGGCAGAAATATTTCTTCAATAACGGAAAGGTAAAGAGCAACAATACAAAGCTCGGTGTCCTGCAAAAGGGCTGGATTCAAGTAAACGCCAATTGGTACCATACCAATGAAACCACCGGCGTGATGTCCTTCGGGCTGACGACGGTGAACGGAAAGAAATATTATCTTCATCCCACCAGTGGGATCCGGCAGTACGGTTTAAAGGAGATCAACGGGAAAAAATATTATTTCAAGCCCAGCTCCGGCGAAATGGCCATAAATACGAAGATTACAATCGGCGGCGTGGTATACAGCTTCGATAAAGACGGCGTGGGAACGATGTCCCAGGATTATATTGTGGACAACGGCGTTGTTAAGGTGATGCATAACGGCCGTTGGATCATCCTTCAGAAGGAATATCTGGAGCATCCGGGAATTGCAGACGGCACGTTATCCGACGACGAATTGCTGGCGGCGTTGATCTACTGCGAAGCCAACGATCAGGGAACCGCAGGGCTTGTGGCTGTGGCTGTAACAATTCTGAACCGTACCTTGAAGGAAAATAGCGAATTTCCCAACGTCCTGCGGCATGTGATTTATCAGAAGAATCAGTATTCCCCGGTTTTTGACGGAGCGATGCTACGCAGGCTGCGGAATCCAAAGGGGGAAATGTACAACGAATGTGTCAGCGCGGTAAAGAAAGCTAAGCAAATTATCAGCAACTACCAGCTAAAGAAAACGAAGCGCAAGATCACCGGCTTTGATATGGGAAGCAAAACAGATTTTGACTATCTGTATTTTATGACGCCGGAGGCTTTTGAACGGCTGAATTTGGATCCGGTCAAGTGCGAGATGGTGCAGCATCGGGGACATGTTTTCTTTACATACTGGGAAACAAAGTCATAAGAACAATTTTATTGAGAGTTAGACCAAGTGGCCGGGATGGAAAATCGCGGCCACTTGGCAGTGCTATAGGGTATTGAATCAAAGGAGGTTTCATGTTTGTAAAGATTTATACGGATGGCTCCGCCAGAGGAAATCCCAACGGGCCGGGCGGCTATGGGACGCTGCTGCATTTTGTGGACAGCAAAGGGACTCTGCATACCAGGGAGTATAGTCAGGGATATGAGAAAACGACGAATAACCGAATGGAGCTGATGGCGGCGATCGTAGGGCTGGAGGCGCTGACAAAGCCCTGCCAGGTGGAGCTGTATTCCGATTCGAGGTATTTGGTGGACGCTTTTCACAAGGGATGGTTAAAGAGTTGGATTGCTTCGAACTGGCGTCGGGGAAAGAAGAATGAAGTGAAAAATATCGATCTGTGGCAGAGGCTTTTAAAGGCGATGGAGCCGCATCAAGTGGAATTTGTCTGGGTAAAGGGGCATGCCGGCCATCCGGAGAATGAACGGTGCGATTTCTTGGCGACTGCGGCGGCGGACGGGGGAGAGCTGCTAAAGGATCCGGGCGTTTGACGAAAATGGGGCGGCTTCATCGTTACAGAATCCGGCATTTTTTCTATCAGAATCTTGACAAAAAGAACAACAATTTGTATACTTGCCAAAATAGGAGGATTTTATGATGACGTTATGGGATGAACTCCGGGCAAGAGGCCTGATTGCTCAGGTGACGGATGAAGAAGAAATCAAGGATTTGTTGAATCAGGGAAAGGCGACTTTTTATATAGGGTTTGACCCGACGGCGGACAGCCTGCATGTGGGGCATTTTATGGCGCTTTGTCTAATGAAGCGTCTGCAGGCTGTGGGGAATAAGCCGATTGCCTTGATCGGCGGCGGGACCTGCCATGTGGGAGACCCTTCCGGACGGTCGGATATGCGTACGATGATGACGACGGAGAAGATCGCGCAGAACGGGGAATGCTTCAAGAAGCAGATGAGCCGTTTCATCGACTTTTCCGAAGGAAAGGCCCTGATGCTCAATAATGCGGACTGGCTTTTAGAGCTGAATTACGTGGATTTTTTGCGGGATGTAGGCGCCTGCTTTTCCGTAAATAATATGCTGCGGGCGGAGTGTTATAAGCAGCGCATGGAAAAGGGCTTAAGCTTTCTGGAATTTAACTATATGATCATGCAGAGCTATGATTTCTATGTACTGTACCAGAAATACGGCTGTAATATGCAGTTTGGCGGAGACGACCAGTGGAGCAACATGCTGGGCGGTACGGAATTGATCCGCCGGAAGCTGGGCAAGGACGCCTATGCGATGACGATTACGCTGCTTTTGAATTCCGAGGGGAAGAAGATGGGCAAGACCCAGGCGGGCGCCGTATGGCTGGATCCCAATAAGACCTCGCCATTTGATTTTTATCAGTATTGGCGGAATATCGGCGACCAGGACGTGCTTAAATGCCTGCGGATGCTTACCTTCCTGCCGCTGGAGCAGATCAATGAAATGGATGGCTGGGAAGGCAGCCAGCTGAATCAGGCGAAAGAAATCTTGGCCTGGGAGCTGACCTCGCTGGTACATGGAGAGGAAGAAGCGAATAAAGCCCAGCAGGGGGCCCGAGCGTTATTTTCCGTAGGAAACGCGGCGGAAATGCCTACGATTACCTTAAGCGACGAAGACTTTGCCGAAGGCGTTATCGATCTGATTTCCCTGCTTTGCAAGGCTGAGCTTGTCACCAGCCGTTCAGAAGGCCGGCGGGCCATCGAGCAAGGCGGCGTTTCCGTAGACGGGGAGAAGATCGCCGACGTGCATTACCAGGTGGAGAAAGCGTCTATCAAGGAAGACGGCTTGATCCTCAAAAGGGGCAAGAAGAAATTTAAAAAGATCTGTCTGTAAAATAAGAATACAGTTTGGCCGGCGCCGGTACCGTATGAGGTATCGGCGAAATGCCGGCTGCAGGAGGAAATGACCGTGGAGAAATATGGAGTAAATCAGCTTCGTAAAATGTTTTTGGAGTTTTTTGAAAGTAAAGGGCATCTGGCGATGAAAAGCTTCTCCCTGGTTCCCAATAACGATAAAAGCTTATTATTGATCAATTCCGGCATGGCGCCGTTAAAGCATTATTTTACCGGGGCGGAAATCCCTCCCAGGCGGCGGGTGACCACCTGTCAGAAATGTATCCGCACCGGCGATATTGAAAATGTGGGAAAAACCGCCCGCCACGGGACTTTTTTTGAGATGCTGGGCAATTTTTCCTTTGGGGATTATTTTAAGCGGGAAGCCATCGCCTGGTCCTGGGAATTTCTGACGCAGGTGGTGGGGCTGGAGGCCGACCGCTTGTATCCGTCCGTATATCTGGAAGACGACGAGGCCTTCGACATCTGGAATAAAGAGATCGGTATCGCCAAGGAGCGAATCTTCCGCTTTGGTAAGGAAGATAACTTCTGGGAGCACGGCGCCGGTCCCTGCGGCCCCTGTTCCGAAATCTATTACGACCGGGGCGAAAAATACGGCTGCGGGAAGCCGGATTGTACGGTGGGGTGCGAGTGCGACCGCTATATTGAAGTCTGGAATAACGTATTTACGCAGTTTGACAACGACGGCGCCGGTCACTATGAGGAACTAGAGCAGAAAAATATCGACACCGGTATGGGATTGGAGCGCCTGGCTGTGGTTGTGCAGGATGTGGATTCCATCTTTGATGTGGATACGATCTGCGCGCTGCGCAACCGCGTCTGCGAAATCTCTGGGAAAACCTACGGCGCCAGCGGGAAGGACGATGTTTCAATCCGTTTGATTACCGATCATATCCGTTCGGCTACGTTTATGATCTCCGACGGCATTATGCCCACGAACGAGGGACGGGGCTATGTGCTTCGCCGCCTGATCCGCCGGGCGGCCCGTCACGGACGTCTTCTGGGCGTCCAGGGAAGCTTTTTGGCTGATCTTAGCGCCCGAGTGATCGAGGATTCTAAGGACGGCTACCCGGAGCTGGAAGAGAAAAAGGAATTTATTTTCAATGTTTTGAATAATGAAGAAGCGCAGTTTGGCAAGACAATTGACCAGGGTCTTCGGATCCTGGCCGCGATGGAGGAGGAACTGCAGGCGGCAAAAGGAAATATTTTATCTGGGGAAAACGCCTTTAAGCTGTATGATACGTACGGTTTCCCGCTGGATTTGACAAAGGAGATCCTGGAAGAAAAGGGCTGCGCCATCGATGAAGCCGGCTTTTTGGCGGCGATGGAGGAGCAGCGGACAAAAGCCCGCCAGGCCCGGGAAGTATCCAATTACATGGGCGCGGACGCCACCGTATACGACCAGATTGATCCTTTGGTGACGACGGAATTTGTCGGTTACGATACACTGTCTTGCGCTTCTACCGTGACTGTGCTGGCCACGGAGACAGAGCTGGTAGACGCGCTGGTAGAGGGGCAAAGAGGCACGATTTTTACAAACGAGACGCCGTTTTACGCCACGATGGGCGGCCAGCAGGGCGACAAAGGCGAAATTTCCGGAAAGAACGGCGTTTTTGCCGTGGAAGAAACGATTAAGCTGTTAGGCGGAAAATATGGCCATGTGGGCGTGATGAAATCCGGCATGATTCAGAAACAAGAAGAAGTCGCTTTGGCCGTTTCCAAAGAAGGCCGCCGAAATACAGAGAAAAACCACAGCGCTACGCATCTTTTGCAAAAAGCCTTAAAAACTGTTTTAGGCCCGCATGTGGAGCAGAAAGGTTCGCTGGTGACGCCAGAACGTCTGCGCTTTGACTTCGCCCATTTTCAGGGAATGAGCCAGCAGGAGCTGGAGGACGTGGAGGCGTTGGTAAATCAGGAAATCCAGGCGCAGCTTGCGGTTCGTACGGATATCATGGATATTGAGGAAGCAAAGAAAACGGGCGCCATGGCGCTGTTTGGAGAAAAATACGAGCAGAACGTCCGGGTAGTTT
This sequence comes from uncultured Blautia sp., assembly GCA_948436455.1. Taxonomy (GTDB): domain Bacteria; phylum Bacillota; class Clostridia; order Lachnospirales; family Lachnospiraceae; genus Blautia_A. Next base: position 5,529 of record CAOJIB010000059.1, on the reverse strand, counting down.
CCATGGGAGACTTTTCGAAAGAGTTGTGCGGCGGTACCCATGTGCGCAATACCGGCGAGATTTCCCTTTTTAAAATCGTATCAGAATCCGGTATCGCCGCGGGCGTTCGTCGGATTGAAGCGCTGACGGGCACAGGCGTGCTGGCGTACTATAAAAAGATCGAGGAGGAGCTTTCCCAGGCGGCAAAGGCGTTAAAAACGTCGCCGGGCGAGCTGTGCGGAAAGATCGCTCATCTGCTGGGCGAAGTGAAGGAACTACAAAGTGAAAACGAATCCTTAAAGAGTAAGCTGGCCCAGGATTCCTTAGGGAACGTCATGGATCAGGTGATCGAAGTAAAAGGCGTGAAGCTTCTGGCCGCGAAGGTGACGGATGTGGATAAGAACGGCCTGCGGGATTTGGGCGACCAACTAAAGGAAAAGCTGGGCGAAGGCGTCGTCGTGCTGGCTTCTGTGGTGGAAGAGAAGGTCAGCTTCCTGGCGATGGCTACCCCGGAGGCAATGCAAAAGGGCGCCCACGCGGGAAATCTGATCAAAGGCGTCGCGGCTATCGCCGGCGGCGGCGGCGGCGGCCGGCCGAATATGGCACAGGCCGGCGGCAAAAAGCCGGAGAAGGCCCAGGAAGCGATCGAGGCGGCGGCCGGCCTTTTAGAGGCGCAGCTACAGGCGTAAGCACTGCAAAAATTTTGTAAATTTTTTCAAAAGCAGTTGACGATAGCGCAAAATCTGGTATAATATCAGATGTGCGATAAAAATACCCAAACAGTTGTATTTAAGCACAATCTACAACTGGAGGGAGGTTAGGTGTGAGTTAATGTCAAATGTAATCGTAAAAGAAAACGAGACTTTAGATAGCGCTCTTCGCAGATTTAAACGCAGTTGTGCAAAAGCAGGCATTCAGCAGGAGATCCGTAAAAGAGAGCATTACGAAAAACCCAGCGTTAGACGTAAGAAAAAATCTGAAGCAGCCAGAAAACGTAAATATAATTAATAATGTGCGAAAAGTCCCTGTCCGTTGGCCAGGGACTTTTAACTCATTTGAAAAAAACGGGGACAAGGATATATGACAGAGAATACAAGATGGCAAAATACCCTGGAAAAAGTAAAGCAGAATAACCTAATTGAAAAAAAGCCCAATAACATACTAAAAAACTTAATACGCTTCCTGTTCAGCAGGGTGTTTTTTGTGGCGGCGGCGCTTTTTTTGCAGCTTTTATGGCTGTTGGTTATGGTTTGGCGGCTGAACAATATTTCTCGGTTTGTGGGCGTGGGGATCAGTATTTTGAGCTTTATTGCAGTCCTGTGGCTGGTGAATAAGAAAATCAACCCTTCTTACAAGCTGGCCTGGACGATCGTTATTTTGGCGATCCCGGTATTTGGTTTTGTGTTGTATATCTTCTTTGGAAAATCCCGTGTAGCTTCCGCGATGGAGCGGAATTATATACAGGCGATGGAAAACGCGAAAAGATATCTTCAGGAGAAGATGGAGGCCCGGCAGAAGCTAACCGAAGAAGAGCAGGGGCTATCCAACCAATCGGCCTATATCCGGGATTATTCTAGTTTTCCGCTGCAGGAACACACGACGGTAAAATATTATCCGGTGGGAGATGATTGGTTCCCGGATTTGGTGGAAGAGCTGCGAAACGCCCAGCATTTCATTTTTCTGGAATACTTTATTATTAACGATGGACTAATGTGGAAAACGATCCGGAAGATCCTGGAGGAAAAAGCGGCCCAGGGCGTGGATGTACGGCTGATTTATGACGATTTTGGCTGTATTACCACCCTTCCGCATCATTTTTATAAGGAATTGCAGAAAAAAGGCATCCAGTGCGCCGCCTTTAATCCGCTGCTGCCGCTTTTAAATGTATTGCTCAATAACCGGGATCATCGGAAGATCTGCGTGGTGGACGGGCATACCGGCTTTACCGGCGGAACGAATCTAGCCGACGAATATATCAACCGGAAGCTTCGGTATGGCCATTGGAAGGATACGGCGGTGAGATTGGAGGGAGACGGCGTATGGAATCTGACGGTGATGTTCCTGGTGATGTGGGAGGTCATCGCCCATGTGCGCAGCGACTATAGACTGTATACGCCGCATATGTATCATCCTGGGGAATTTGCGGGCGAGGGTTTTGTGCATCCCTATTGCGATACGCCCCTAGATAATGAGGTGCTGGGGGAGAACGTCTATCTGAATATGATCAACCGGGCGGAAAAGTACGTCTATATCTGTACGCCGTATCTGATTATTGACAATGAAATGATGACGGCTCTCTGCCTAGCGGCGAAGAGCAATGTGGACGTACGGATTATGACGCCGGGCATTCCGGACAAAAAGATGGTATTTTTGCTCACCCAGTCCTATTACGAGCAGCTTTTGGAGGCCGGCGTGAAAATTTACGAGTATCGGCCGGGATTTCTCCACGCGAAGTCCTTCGTCTGCGACGATAAAACGGCGATAGTAGGAACGATCAATATGGATTACCGGAGCTTGTATCTGCATTTTGAAAACGGAGTGTGGATGTGCCAGAACCAGGCGATTCTGCGTATCAAGGAGGATTATTTGGAAACGCTTACGCTCTGCCGGGAAATTTCTCTGTACTTTTGTCGAAACAGGCGGCTGCCGGTGCGGATGATGCAGAGCATTCTGCGTCTCTTTGCCCCAATGATGTAAGCGCGCGGCGCGTAATAACTTCAGATTTTTTAGTGGAGGGAACTTATGTGGACACGGGAAATTTTAGGAACAGATTTTTATCATTTGTTGCACTGGTTTTTAGTATATAGTATTTTGGGATGGGTCGTAGAATCGATCTATATGTCCTTTTGTAATCGAAAAATCACGAATAGAGGCTTTGTAACCGGCCCGATCTGCCCGATTTATGGAGTCGGGGCCTTAAGCGTCTATTTTATCCTGCGGCCCTGGCGAGGGAATTTCCTGCGGCTGTATTTTTTGGGCGCGTTGCTTGCCACCGGCCTGGAATTTTTGGTGGCCTGCCTAATGAAGCGTTTTTTAGGCGACGTGTGGTGGGATTACCATGAAAAGCCGTTCAACTATAAAGGAATTCTCTGTCTGGAAAGCACGCTGGCCTGGGGCTTTTATACGGTTTGTCTTTTCTGGTTTCTGCAAAAGCTGGTGGAGCGTATCGTAAATAGTTATTCTTATGTCTGGGGCGTACGGGTGGGCACGCTCGTCTGCGTGCTGTTCCTGGTGGACTTTCTCTTTAATTTACATAAGGTCAAAGAAGAACCGGAAGAAAAATAATTCCAGATCGCAGGTTGTAGATAAAGTAAATTTTTGTCATGGGTGCTCGAGGGCTAAGCCCTCGAATTGGAATCGAACAGGCAGAATTCATTTCTGCCTGTTCGCAAAAATCCCGATTTGTAGGGGCTTTAGCCCTTGCACGAGCAAATCGGGATTTTATCCGCAAGTACTTAAAATTTATGGCGTAGCCATGAATTTTCCCAGAGTGGCGACTTGGTCGACACTCTGGGATTCGGAAGAAAAATAATTCCAGATCGTCATTTTTTCTGTTATATTTTTGGACGCTTTCCTCTACACTGTTAATAAAGCGTTTCTCAGAGTATCCAACTGGGAAATGGTAGGATGCGACCGGCGCTTTTGGCGGCCGGCGCGGATGGGAGGGGAGTATCCGAATGTTTCGAAAGCTCGTTTGTATTTTTCTTGCGGTGGCGATCGGCCTTATGGTAAGAAGGCCGGTATGGGCGGATGAGCTGCTGCCGGAGGATCTATCCGAAGAGGCGGCGGCCCAGACTGGAGACGACGGCTTGATTGCGGCGGCCAGCGGCGTGCTGATGGAAGCCAGTACCGGCCAGATTATTTACGAAAAGGAAAAGGACGCAAAGAGAAGCCCGGCCAGTATTACGAAAATTATGACGCTGATTCTGATCTTCGACGCACTGGAAAAGGGGTCCTTGCATATGGAGGATCTGGTGACGACCAGCGCTTACGCCAAATCTATGGGCGGCTCCCAGGTCTTTTTGGAGGAGGGGGAAACACAGAGCGTAGAAACCCTGATTAAATGCATCGTAATCGCCTCCGGCAACGACGCCAGCGTGGCGATGGCCGAGCATATCAGCGGAAGCGAAGCGGAATTTGTCAAAGCGATGAACCAGCGGGCGAAGGAGCTGGGCATGGACAATACGAATTTTGAAGATTGCTGCGGCTTGACAGAATCTAAGAACCACTACACGACGGCCCAGGACGTGGCGTTGATGTCCCGGGAGCTGATTACCCGGTATCCGAAGATTTTGGAGTATTCGTCCATTTGGATGGATACGATGGTACACGAGACCAGAAAGGGCAGCAGTGAATTCGGGCTGACAAATACGAATAAACTGCTTCGTAGCTTCGACGGGTGCGTGGGCTTAAAGACAGGCAGCACCAGCCTAGCGAAATACTGCGTCTCCGCCGTCGCAAAAAGAAACGACATTATGCTGATTGGCGTAGTGATGGGAGCGCCGGATTACAAGGTACGTTTTAAAGACGCGGCGGCTATGCTGAATCTGGGATTTGGGAAATGCAGTCTCTATGTGGATGAAAATACAGATCCCCTGCCGGCGATTCCGGTGAAAAAGGGCGTGGCCGGGCAGGCGGATTGCGTATACGAGGGGGAATTTCGCTATCTGGACACGCAGGGAATGCCGGTGGAGGGTGTGGAGAAAAAGCTGATTCTGCCTAAGGAGGCGCAGGCTCCTGTGAAGAAAGGCGATCCGGCGGGGAAAGCGGTCTATTATCGGGACGGTCAGGAGATCGGTCAGGTAGCGGTGCTCTATAGGGAAAGTGTGGAGCGGGCGGGCTACTGGGACTGCCTGCAGCAGATATGGGACCGTATGAAGCTTTTGCAGGGAGAAGAGACGGTAAGGAGCGCGTAGAATTTTCCCTGGGGAAACCGCCGTCTTGCCAAGAGCGGGCGTCTACGGTATAATGAGTATGCTTTGAAAGAGAATTGCGGCGGAAGAATTTTCTTAGGCGCGTCGCCGTCTTTACGGCAGAACGAAAGCGGTGAAGGATACAGGAGGAACGGATGAAGGATTTTCAATGGACGTCGTATGTCTTATCCTCCCCGAAGCTTTTAGCGGAATCGGGCGAGGTGCGGTTTTGTCTGCTTAGCGATCTGCATGGCTTTGTTTACGGGCCGGGAAATTTGCGGCTGCTAGAGGCCATTCGGGCGCATAAGCCGGACGGCGTCCTTGTAGGCGGCGATATGATACTGGCCATAGATCCGCAGAGCCTGCGCAAGGCGGGAGAATTTCTGCGGGCGCTGGCGAAGGAATTTCCCATTTGGTATGCGCTGGGCAATCACGAACATATCCTGCTGGAGCCTTATTCCAAAAGAAAAGAGGAATACCTGGCCTATGAGCGAGAGCTGGAAGCGGCGGGCGTAGTCTTTTTGCACAATAGCTCCTGTGAGGTGGATATCCGGGGCAGCCGCTTTTCTATCTATGGCCTGGAACAGGAACAGGCGTTTTTCCGAAAGCCTTTTCCGCCAAAACTATCTCTGTCTCA
>CAOJIB010000058.1 GCA_948436455.1 uncultured Blautia sp. | reverse complement strand
TCCTTGCGATTTATTTGCATTCTTTTTGGATGCTTTCCGAAGGTACAGGATCCGGATGGAATTTAAAATGCAGAGCATTGCGACGCCGGTATCGGCGAATACGGCCATCCACATGGATGCATAGCCAGCCAGGCCAAGGAGCATGACGACGGCTTTTACGGCCAGGGCAAAGATCACATTCTGCCTGGAAATTCTCCTGGTGATTCGGGCAATGGAAAGGGCGCGGGGAATCGCTTCCATATCCGAGGTCATAAAGACCACGTCGGCGGCTTCGATGGCGGCGTCGGCTCCGCTGCCCATGGCCGCCCCCACGTCCGCGCCGGCCAGTACCGGCGCGTCGTTGATGCCGTCGCCGACAAACATCACGGGGCCGTGCGCTTTTCGGATTTCGCCAAGGCGTGCAAGTTTATCCTGGGGCAGCAGGCGTGCATAGACTTCATCAATGCCCGTTTGGGCCGCCACTGCCTGGGCGCTGGCCTCTCCGTCGCCGGTGAGCATGACAGTGGAAAGCTTCTGGCTTTTGAGTGTTCGGATAGCGGAAGGCGCGTCGCTTTTTATCGTATCGGCGATTAGAATACGGCCGATATATACGCCGTCTTTCGCGGCCCAGACTTCGGTGTGGCGGCCGTCCTTTTCGGCGGCGGGCGCGCTGATCTGGTATTTTTCCAGTAGTTCACGGCTGCCGCAGAGGATCTCACCCTCCGGGAGCTGTGCGCGGATTCCGTATCCGGCGATTTCTTCCACCGAAGAGGGCTGGGGGATTTCCAGATTTCTTTCCCTGGCGGCGTTTAGAATGCTGGCGCCGATGGGATGGGTGGAAGAAAGCTCGCAGCCGGCGCAAAGGGTCAGCAGCTTTTCTGGAGCCGTATCGTCGACGGGGCAAAGGCGTTGCACCTGGAAAATTCCTTTGGTGATCGTGCCGGTTTTATCCATAACAACCGCCTTTATCTGAGCCATGGCTTCCAGAGAAAGTCCTCCTTTAAAAAGGATACGCTGCTTGGAGCCGACGCCGATGCCAGAGAAAAAGGCCAGAGGCACGCTTAAGACCAGCGCGCAGGGACAACTCATAACCAGGAAGGACAAGGCGGTATATACCCAGTAATGCCAGTCTCCGGTAAAAAGCGAGGGCAAAATAGCGTTGCCAAGAGCCAGCAGTACGACGACGGGTGTATAGATCCGGGCGAAGCGGGTGATAAAGCGGTCGATTTTCGGCTTGCTGGCCGCGGCGTTTTCCACGGAGTCCAGGATGCGGGTGACCATGGATTCTTCCAGAAGCTTTTCCACACGGATTTTTAAAAGGCCGCTGGTATTGACGCAGCCGGAGATTACGTCCGCGCCGGGGCCGACAGCCACGGGGACAGGCTCGCCGGTGATGGGCGAGGTGTCGATACGGCTTTCTCCGCTAAGAACTGTACCGTCCAGAGGAATGCGGTCGCCGGGGCGGATCTGGAGGGTATCGCCGACCTGGACGTCTTCGGCGGCGACTGTGCGGATTTCGTCACCGATGGCCAATTGGACGGTGTCCGGCCGCATATCGATCGTATCAATGATCTGAGAACGGCTTTTTTCCACGGCAATATGCTCAAAAAATTCTCCGACCCGGTAGAAGAGCATGACGCCCACCGCTTCCGGCCATTCCCGGATAGCGAACGCACCCAAGGTGGCGATGCTCATAAGAAAGTTTTCATCGAAGACATGCCCTTTGGTCAAATTGCGCAGAGCAGTCAGCACGACTTTTCCGCCAAGGAGCAGGTAGCCGATGACAAAGATGGCAATGGCGGGGACAGTCATATCCTGGCGTTCCAGCAGAATTCCTGCTAGAAACAGCGCCAGCCCCAGGAGGATTTCCAAAAGTGTTTTTCGGTTTTCGGTCAGTCCTTTGGAAGCAGAGGTCTTTGTGGTCGCCGCGTGATGCTCGTGCTCGTCGTGATTGTGCGTGTGGTGTTCCTGTCTATGATCATGGCCACAGGAGCAGTGTTCGCCATGCGCGTGGTCGTGCCCGGAATGTTCATGATCGTGTCCGTCCTGCTTGTGTGCGTGGTGTTCATGATCGTGGTCATGGCCGCAGGAGCAGTGTTCGCCATGTGCATGATGATCGTGTCCGTCCTGCTTGTGCGCATGATGCTCATGATCATGACCGCAAGAACAGTGCGCGTTATGTTCCTGTATACGGGCCGTCTGTCTCCGCCGCCGTTCGGTAATGGTGACGCCCGGTTCTACCGTATCTGCCAGCTGGCGGATTTGGGGAAGGATGGCGTCCGGGTTGTCGGCAGTGATCCGAAGCTGCTTGGTGGCGAAGGTAATGGTAGCCGTTTCAATGCCCGGGAGCCGGGCGATTTTTTCCTCTAGTTTGGCGGCGCAGTTGGCACAGTCCAGATTGTCAATGATATAAATCTTTTTTGCCATAGCGGATTCCTCCTGTATATAAAAACAAACGTATGAATATCTGTTCATATATTATTGCGATTTAGCCATTTTGTCAAGCAGTAAGGGGAAGATTTTCGAAAATAAATGAAAAGAATTCACTACAGTCTGTCTTTTTGTGCATGGGGAGATAGGGGAAGCCCCAGGGCCAGAAGCGGCACGACGGCTTTTTTAATCATGAAAGGGAGAAAAGATCGGCAAATCGGAAGTTTGTAGAGATAACAAGGAGAAACTTATGAACGAAAACATTAGAAACGCAATTGAATTGTTATTATCGAAAGAATACTATTGTGAAAGTGTAGCACTGTCTGAAAAAGGAACTGTATTTACAGTCAATCCCGAAATCAACGAGCTGTTTGTAAAGATATTGGCATATCGGAATTGTGTTATTGTTTGCACTTCAAGAAACGTTCAGGAAAAAATAGAAAAGCTGTTGAGAAACAGAAACAGAGATGAAATTTTTGAATTGCCGTATGTTTATGGACAAACGATACATTACGTTCCTGATGCAAACAGAGAATATGTTAGACATATAAAATCTGATTATACAAGCGTTTGTATTTGGGGTAACGATCTTTTATCTCTTATTGGCATATCCGGCTTTGAGAATTCTTTAGCATTTAATGAAAATGGCAAAACATCTACAAAAGCAGTTTGTATCGCAAAATATAATGATAAAATCGTTGGAATAGCAGGAGCGGCAGCCACGTCAACAGATGGTGTATGGGAAGTGGGCGTTGATGTTGCCATCGAGCATAGGAACGCCGGATTGGCTTCCCATTTGGTGGGGACATTGACAAAAGAGTTGCTTGCACAGGGCATTGTGCCGTTTTATTCCGCTTCCGTAACAAATATCGGCTCACAAATGGTGGCAAGTAGATGTGGATATATCCCATGTTGGATGGATACTTTTGGAACGATTTTTGATAAACACTATGCATATGATAAGTCAATAGTAAACTTTGCTGAATGATAAACAGCGCTGTCAATCCAGCTATCACCCGAAAACCGCATAAATAATCTCAAAATGGGGCCGTCATTAACCGACAGCCCCATGCAGAGTCTTTCCCCTTATGGGTTCGCGGATATAGCCATAAATTTTTGTAGAATGGCGATTTCGCCGGCACTTTGTATCGCAGGACCTATAGTCCAAGCTCATCGACCCACTTTTTCAATTCATCGGCCGTAGCGTTTGCCGGGAAACGTTTTCCCTCTTTCAAGCTTGCGCCCTGGCAGGAGGGAGCCAGTTCGGCGTTGGTATTCCCCATTTCGCTGCTGCCGGAGGTGGCGAAAGGTACGAGAGTCTTTCCAGTGAGATCGTAGCTTTCCAGAAATGTGTTGATGATTGTGGGAGCTACGTACCACCAGATAGGATAGCCGACGTAAATCGTGTCGTATTGCGCAATATTTTCAACCTTTTCCACAATTTCCGGGCGGAAAGACTTGTCGTTCATTTCCACGCTGCTGCGGCTGTTTTTGTCCGTCCAGTCCAGATCGGCAGTGGAATAAGGCTTGGCAGGTTTGATTTCAAAAAGATCCGCGCCGATGGCGCCGGCCAGTGTGTTCGCCAGTTTAGCCGTAACGCCGCTGGCACTGAAATAGGCGACTAATGTTTTGCTCATGGGAATACCTCCTAAATTTTGTATCGTCCAGTGATGCAGTAGAATTGCTTATGAATGCCGTAGTATGCAGAAAGGTTGCCGGTGGCAAGCTTTCTGTATGCATTTCTGGTTTCCATTCTGACATTATGTCGTTATTATATAGTAGCCCTGACACTATGTCAATATAATTTGGAAAATTTTGGAACTGCCATGGACTATATGGTTTGGGACTTTGCACCTGCTGCAAAGTCCGTACCTATAAAGCAGAAGGTGAAATAGTTACGCGGCTATTTCCTTTTGGAAAGCGCTTCGGCAAGGCGAAGGAGCTGCCGTATGCTGCCATCTGCCAGGGAATAGGAAATATTTTTCCCCGTGTGTCGGGATGTTATAAGGCCTGCCGTATGCAGCTTGCGGAGTTGGTAGGAGACGGCGGATTTTGTCAGGCGCAGCTCTTTAGCCAGCTCGCCGGCGGAAGCCTCCTTTTCCATCAAAATCCAAAGGATGTGGACGCGAGTGTAGTCGCCCATCCCCTTGTATATGTCGCAGAGCTTTTGCAGCTGCCGGGGTTCTGGCAGGGAAGGGCGGCCATTTGTCTGATCGTTTTTCATAGATTTCCTATAGCTCCAGCCCATAGGCGACCAAAGCGTCGCCCTTGGCCACCGCCAGGCCGGCGGTATAATAAAGGGTGCGGCCGTCTCCTTCGGCATAAAATTCTCGGAGGGGATGGCCAAAGATATCTTCCAGCCGTCCAAGAAGCTGTCCCTTTTTCACCGGCTCGTTTTCCTGTACGGCCGGGTACCAGAGGCCCTTGGCGTCGCTTTCCAGATAGAGGGTGTGCGTATAGATTTTCGGCGCATAATTCAGCGGCGGCTCTGCGGATTCATACATGCCCAGATGGCGCAGAAGCAGAAAAATGTTGCGTTTATGTCCGGCAACCCAATCCTGCTGGCAAAAAGCTCCGCAGCCTCTTTCCAGGAGAAGCCCTGGAATGCGGTAGGTGCGGGCGGCGTAGCTATATTCCCCGGAAGTTGCCATAGAGGCGATCAGATAGGGAACGTCTAAAGCCCTGGCGGCCGCCAGCGATTCTTCCGTTACGTCGGCGTTCGCCGGGTAGAAAAGGCAGGGAGAGAGGACTTCGTTGACGCTGCCGCCGTGCAGGTCTAAAAGGAAATCCGTCTGGGGAAAGATTTCTTCCTCAAACCAGTAGGCCAATTGCTGTCCGACCGTTCCGTCGGCCGCTCCAGGGTAATCGCTGTTCAGATTGAAATGATCCTCCGGTAAGGTTCGCCAGTGATGCTGCCAAAAGCCGTTGCTGTTTACACAGTGGAAAAAAAGGATGTTGCCCGTCAATTTTTGGGGATCGATTTCCCGGGCCGCCTGTATGACGGCCGGCGTTCCATTATATTCTCCCGCGTGGATCTGTGCGGTGACGACCAGCGTTTTCCCTGGCGTCGTTCCGCAAAGGAGCGTTGCCGGAAGCTCGTAATTCGGGGCGGAGGTTTTCAAAAGGAGCTGCTTTTTCTCGCCAGGTGCGAGGGTTTCTCCGGAAATGTGCCACATGCTGTCGTTTCCTTTCTATAAATAAAGCGGACAGCGACGTTTCTTGGCCGCCGCCCGCGAAAATTTTCGGGTTGTTGTCTTTCCTTATTTCCTGTGCAGGATACGGATGGAATTCATCAAGCACAGAACGGATACGCCGGTATCGGCGAACACGGCCACCCACATATTGGCGAAGCCAAAAAGGCCGGCGATCATAACGATGATCTTTATAGCCAGCGCGAAATAGACGTTCTGCCAGGAAATGCGCGAGGTGGCTTTGGCAATGGCGATGGCCTGTGGAATGGCTTCCATTTCGGAGGTCATAAAGACCACGTCGGCGGCTTCGATGGCCGCGTCCGCGCCGCTTCCCATGGCCGCGCCCACATCGGCGCCTGCCAGGACCGGCGCGTCGTTGATGCCGTCGCCTACGAACATGACGCTGCCGTATTTCTGGCGGATCTTTTGCAGTTCGCTGAATTTATCCTCCGGAAGCAGCTTGGCGTGCACCTCGTCGATACCGGCCTCGGCCGCGACGGCTTTGGCGCTATCTTCGGCGTCGCCGGTGAGCATGGCGGTGACAATGCCGTATTTCTTCGTCTTTTCAATCGCGCGTACGGCGTCGGGTTTGATCGTGTCGGAAATCACGATATGGCCGATAAATGTTCCGTTTAAAGCAGTTAGTACTTCAGTGCCGAATTGCTCCTTCTTATAATTGGATAGGTCTATGCCGTTGGCCTCCATCAGCTTGCGGTTGCCGCAGAGGGCTTCGCCCCGGCCAAGCGTTGCGTGGATGCCGTGGCCGGCGATCTCTTCTACGCGGGCAGGCCGTTCGATTTCCAGATTCTTTTCCCGGGCGGCTTCTAAGATGCTGTTGCCGATGGGATGGGTGGAGGAGGCTTCGCAGCTTGCGGTGATGGCCAGCAGCTCGTCGGGCGTGATGGATGGATCGGCGCATACAGCGTTTTGCACGACAAAATTTCCCTTTGTAATGGTGCCGGTCTTATCCATGACGACGGCCTTCACGCCCTTTAAGGATTCGATGGCCACGCCGCCTTTAAAGAGAATATTCTTCTTGGAAGCGGCGCCGATGCCGGAGAAAAACGCCAGCGGTACGGAAAGCACCAGAGCGCAGGGGCAGCTGATGACCAGGAAAGTCAGCGCCGTCAGGACGGAAGCGGTGCCGGAGGTTCCGTAGAGCACGCCTGTGGCTCCCGCATAATGATGATCGACGAAAAAGTGCCAGTTAGGTAGGAGAAAGGGCAGCACGACGGCGACGAATACGGCGAAAAATACCACGAAGGGCGTATAGACCCGGGCAAAACGAGTGATAAATTTGTCGATATTCGGCTTGCTGGCCGCGGCGTTTTCCACAGAATCCAAAATCCGGGTGACCATGGATTCCTCCAGAACCTTTTCCACGCGGAGCTTGATCTGTCCGGAGGTATTGACGCATCCGGAGCTGACCAGATCGCCGACGCCGGCTTTTACGGGCACCGGTTCGCCTGTGATCGCGGAGGTATCCAGACGGGTTTCGCCTTCGATGATTACGCCGTCTAGGGGGATGCGGTCGCTGGGGCGCACCAGGACGATATCGCCCACGACTGCCTCTTCGGCGTCCATCGTACGGATTTCATCACCCACGACCAGATTGACCACCTCCGGGCGTAAGTCCACCGCTTCCATAATCTGGGAGCGGCTCTGCTCGGTGGCCCGGTCCTCGAAATATTCGCCGATGCGATAGAAGAGCATAACGCCCACGGCCTCTGGAAATTCCCGGATCGCGAAAGCGCCCAGTGTGGCGATGCACATCAGGAAGTTTTCATCGAAAACCTGGCCCTTTTTGATGTTCCGGGCGGCGGTCAGAAGGACTTTTCCGCCCAGGATCAGATAGGAAACGATAAACAGCGGCAGCAGGCGCAGATCGTGTTCCGCCAGGCCACCGATGTGGATCATTCCAAAGCCGATCAGGAAAAGGGCGGCGCCCAGGCCGATGGAGAGCAAGGGCTGATACTGCTCCGGGATCGCGGATTTCTTCAACTCCTTTTGGGCTTCCTTTTTCATTCCCTCCTTGGGAATGACGGTGATGCCGTCCTCCATGGCGTCGATGGTCTTCTGAATAGTGGGAATCAGCATATCCGGCCGGCTGGCGGAAAGGCGCATCTGCTTATTGGCATAGGTGATGGAAACGTCGTCGACGCCGTCCAGGCTCTGGAGCTTGCGTTCGATCTTAGCCGCGCAGTTGGGGCAGTCCAGCCCCTCCAGAATATAGACCTTTGTTTTGGAAACTGCAGAGCTTGCCCGCCGGGTACGGGGAATCAGCGTAATGCCGTCTTCGATCTGGTCGATGGCCGCCTGCATTTTTTCCATCAGACCGTCGTGGCTGGGGGCGGATACCCGGAGCTGTTTGGTGGCATAGGCGACGGAGGCGTATTCGACCTCCGGCATCTGGCGGATTTTGGCTTCGACCTTGGCGGCGCAGTTGGCGCAGTCCAGCCCTTCCAGGATATATACGCGTTTTTCCATTGTTTCATCCGGCATCACGCAGTTGCATTTGGCCAGGGATTCTCCGCACACGTCGCAGTATTCCACGTGGGGATTACAAATTTCACAATCACAGTCGTCGGGGTGCCCTTCGGTATGGTGGTGTTCCGTAACAAAATGGGTATGAGAACGGCTGGCCACGTCCTGGACTACATGTTCATGCCCGCAGCCGCAGCCGTCACCGTGCTCGTGATGATGATGCTCGTGGGAATGCTCATGCTCGTGTCCGCAGCCGCAGCTATTGCCATGGTCGTGGTGATGGTGCTCATGGGAATGCTCGTGCTCGTGGTGATGGTGTTCATGGGAATGTGCATGGTCCTGTGTGTGAGAGTGTTCCTGTTCATGTTTTGGCATGCTATAACCTCCTGTTGCTGCCCGTACCGGAAACCTCTTATGGAAAGCTTACCGATACGGGGTACGGGTTTACGGATTTCTTCTGCTCTTGGCGTCTTCATAGGTATAGGCTTCTGTCAGAGCCTTGAGCTTTTCGAAGCTGGCAGTTTCATCATAGATCTTCATGACGGAATCCAGGTCGTCATAATTGTAGGCGTTGACGTAAATACCGGTGGCCAGCGCATATTTTTCATTGTAGTCCGTGGCATTGTCGGACGTCCAGAAGCCTTGGGTCAGGGAAAAGGCTTTGCCATTGTCTCGGAAGTCTTTGGCATAGCCGGTAACGGCGTTGTACATGGCGGCGAAGGACGGCCCGATGGTGGAATTGAATTTCCCGGTTACATAGTATAAGATACGGTCGGCGAATAGCTGCTGATTTGTCTGATTATAGCTGTCGATGACGCCTAGGCGTACGTCGGCGGCTTTCAATTCCTCGGCTAGGGAGTATACGGAGAACATGGCCAGTACGTTGTCGTATTCGGCAGTCTCCAGCGCTTTGGCCGCCGCGTCGCGAACTTCTTCCCGGGAAGTATAGCCGGGGAAAATCGTCAGGCGGACGTTTCCGACCAAGAGGGTTCGCGGTTCTTCAGCCAAGGCCAGTTCTTCAGAGTTTTCCCCCAGATCGCCGTAAGCCTTGGCAAAGGCATCCAGAGCCCCGATGGAGCGCATCCGGTGCATTTCATTGCCGATGCCTGCGCCGCCGGTAAATAAAAGATAGGAATCCCCCGCCTGCTCCTGGATAAAATATTCGGCCATATCGGCGCCGGCCTGGTATTCGATCTCGTTGCCGCCGCCTATAACGCCGAGGAAATAGGGATTGTCCGCAACGGTCCGAAAGCTTTCCTCGGCCACCGTACCGGAGGCCATCATATAATAAACGCCCTGGGAGGCGCAGTATTCCACCTCCGCTGGCAGATCATAGGTGATAAAGGACATGACGCCTTCTGCGCCCATATTGCAGGCCTCTTCTAAAAACTGCATTTCATCTTCCTTGCTGCGGATGCTGTAGGAATAATAAAAGGTTACTTCTGGGAAGCATTCTTCGATATAGCCCTGCAGGTATTCCCGGAAAGCAATGACCTCTTCATCTGTTACATCGTACACAGCTACGCCGATTTTATGTTCTTCGGTTTCTTCTGTCTGATTCCCTTTCGTGCCCGTGTGGTCTTTAGCCGCGGTATTTTGGCAGCCCGTTGGTAGAAAGATAAGCATAGCTGTTACTAGCAGCACAAAAGTGATCTTTTTCACTGCGCGCCTCCTTTCTGCGCAAATAGGTGGCAGGCCACTTCATGATCCGTTTCCAGCTCCATCAAAAGCGGACGTTCTTTTCTGCAAATCTCCATGCAGTGCGTGCAGCGGTCCTGGAAAGGACAGCCGATTGGAACATCCAGCGGACTGGGGGCTTCGCTTTCAATGCTTTCAATTTTCTTGGAAAAGTCCATATGAATGTCGAAAATAGCGCCCATAAGAGCCTGCGTATAGGGATGCCGGGCGTTCTTATGCAGATCGTCGGCCGGCAGTACCTCTACGATATTGCCCAGATACATGACGGCGATCTGGTGGGCAAAGGACTGAATCAGTCCCAGATCATGGGCGATAAAGCCGATGGAAATATTTTTTTCTTTTTGAAGTTTCACCACCAGCTCGATAATGGTCTTTTGCACCGATACATCCAGGGCGCAGGTCGCTTCGTCCATGACGATCAGCTCCGGCTCCAGCGCGATGGCCCGGGCGATGGCGATTCTCTGCCGTTGGCCGCCGCTCATGTTGTGGGGATAGCGGTCGGCGAAGTCCTCGGGCAGATCTACCTGTGCCAGAAGCTTTCTGGCGACGGCGTCTTTTTCGCTTTTTGTAATCCGCTGGAAATTCAGCAGCGGTTCGCAGAGAATATCGCGGATTTTCATTTTGGGATTGAAGGAGCCGGAAGGGTCCTGGAAGACCATCTGGATATGCTGCCGGGTATCCCGGAGTTTGGCCCCCTTCATCTTTGTGATATCGTTTCCGTGGAAAAGGATTTCTCCCTCGGTGGGGGTATCCAGAGATACTAAAAAGCGCATAAAGGTACTTTTTCCGCAGCCGGATTCGCCTACAAGCCCCAGCGTCTTTCCTTTGTAAAATTTCAGATTGACGTCGTTGCAGGCTACCAGGGTGCGATGATTGGAAGCGGGAAATTTGCGCGTGACATGCCTTGCTTCCAGAATCAGCTCTTTTTCATCCAACATATCGTACACCTCCCAACGATGGTACCGCGTCCAGCAAAAGCCTGGTATATGCGTTGTCCGAATGGTACAGGATGTGTTCCCGGTCTCCTGCGTCGACGATTTTCCCCTGCTTCATGACGACGATGAAATCTGACATATAGGCGGCTACGCCCAGATTGTGCGTCACGACGATGATACTGGTTTTGTATTCGTCCCGAAGCGCCATCATCTGGCGGACGATTTGCGCTTGGGTCGTTACGTCCAGAGCGCTGGTGGGCTCGTCGGCTAAAAGCAGCTTTGGCAAAAAGGTCATGGCCATGGCGATGCCCACCCGCTGCCGCATACCGCCGGAGAGCTGGAAGGGATAGCTTTTCATGATGTTATCTCCGCTGGGAAGACGCATGCGCTCCAGCATCTGCACGCCCTTCTGCCAGGCGTCGGCCTTGGAAATCGTTTCGTGCGTACGGATGTATTCTACAAACTGCCGGCCAATGGTGCGGGTCTGATTGGTCATAGCGCCGGAATCCTGAAAAATCATGGAAATGTCCGAGCCCCGCAGGCGGCGCCATTCTTCTTTTGTATTGGAAAGCAGAGATTTTCCCTCGAAAAGGATCTCTCCTTGCGTCACCTGGCCGCCGCCGGCCAAAAGGCCCAGAACCGCGCGGATGACCGTGGTCTTCCCGCTGCCGCTTTCTCCTACAATGCTGCAGATTTTTCCCTGGGCGAGCGTAAGGGAGAAGTCGGTGACCGTCGGGCGGCCTTTATAGGATATGGTGATATCTTTTATTTCCAGCATATGCATTCCTCCTTACTCATCTCTGGGATCTAAGACGTCCCGCAGGCTGTCGCCAAACAGATTGAAAACGACGACGACGATAAAGATAGCCAGGCCCGGGAAGATCATCAGCCAGGGCGCCGCCGACATATAGGCCCGTCCCTCGTTGAGCATCAGGCCCCATTCAGGGATCGGCGCCTGCGCGCCAAAGCCCAGAAAGGAAAGGCCCGCCAGCTCCAGCATCATGCTGCCGATATCCGTAGCTCCGGTAATAATCAGGGTGGGAAGGACGTTGGGAAGCATATATGTATACAGGATATAGGGCGTTTTGGAGCCGGTGACGACGGCCGCCGCGACGAAATCCCGATTTCGGATCTTCAGGACCAGGCTGCGGGCGAGCCGGGCGTACTTTGTCCAGCTGACCAGTGAAATAGCCAGGACGGCGTTTTGGATGCTGGCGCCTAAGATACCGGCAATCGCGATTGCCAGCACCATACCGGGAAAGGAAACCATCATGTCGGAAAAACGCATGATGACGGTATCTACGATTCCTCCGAAGTAGCCGGCCAGGATGCCCAGGATTGTTCCCAAAAGGAAGATGATGGCTACGACGCTAAAGGCGGCGGTTAAAGAGGTTCTTGTACCGAAGATCACGCGGGCGAAAATATCTCGGCCCAGCTTGTCTGTCCCGAACCAGTGGACGCTGTCCGGCTTTTGTAATGCGTTAGCCAGAACGCCCTCCGTGGGGCTTTGGCCCCGTACCAGGAACGGGGCGAAAACGGCGACCAGCACGACCAACAGGACGAGAAAACAAAAGAACGCAAACGATTTATTCTTTTTTAGGAAGCTTTTCATTGTCCGTTCACCTCGATTCTCTCATTCTTGGGTCCACAAAATTGTAGGAAATGTCCACCAGCAGATTGATGACCATATAGATCAGGGCAATCCACAGAACGTAGCCCTGGATCAGGGGATAATCGTAGGAAGTAATGGCGGATACCGCCAGATTTCCCAGCCCCGGATAGGAAAAGATCACCTCGACCACCGCGGTGCCGCCAAGCAGGGAGCCCATGGAAAGGCCCAGCATGGTAATCAGCGGCAGCAGGGAATTTGGAAAGACGTTCAGCCACAGGATTTTCCATTCTTTTACGCCCCGGGCCCTGGCGCCGGTCACATAGTCCTGGTTCAGTTCTTCTAAGACGGCCGTGCGCACCTGCCGGGTATACTTGGCGGACATGGCGAATGCCAGTGTTACGGCGGGCAGGATCATATTTTTGAAAGTGGTGGTGGCGGAAACCACGGGCAGTAGCTGCAGCTTTACGCAGAAAAAGGAGATCAGTAAAAGCCCCACCCAGAAATTGGGTATAGAGACGCCCAGGAAGGTAAAGCCGCGGACCAGATAGTCGATCCAGGTATTTTTATAGACGGCGGAAAGCATGCCCAAAGGGATGGAAACCGCCAGCATCAAAGCCAGGGAAGACAGGGACAATTTCAACGTTGGCCACAGCCGGGAGCCGAGAAGGTCCAGCACCGGTTTTTTCAGAGAATAAGAAGTGCCGAAATCCCGTTGCAGGCAATGGGTCAGCCAATCTGCGTATTGTACCAGAAACGGGCGGTTTAGGCCCATTTCCTCCCTGGTTTGATCCATGACCGCCTCGCTGGGTACAATGCCGGTGGCGGCGTACATCGTGCGCACCGGATCGCCGGGCGCTAAATAGGTCAGAAGGAAGGTCAAAAAGCTGATGCCGATCAATACGATCACGATCTGCAAAAGCCGTTTGCCCAATTGCTTCGTAGACAAATCAATTCCTCTCCTTTCGGATACTAAAGGGGCGTATGGATATGCGCGCCTTGGGATAGGATCAAAGGACGGCGCCGGGAGCAAAAATCTTCCCGGCCGGCGTCCTTATATGCCTTCGTATGTAGAAAAGCTGCCGGTGGCAGGTTTTTCTGCGTCGTTATTTCGGGGCGATTTCCGTAGAAAGCCAGTAGTAATCCACGGTATGGATATCTGCGCCGGATACCTTG
Source organism: uncultured Blautia sp. (assembly GCA_948436455.1). GTDB lineage: Bacteria > Bacillota > Clostridia > Lachnospirales > Lachnospiraceae > Blautia_A. The sequence continues at coordinate 2,881 of CAOJIB010000058.1, read as the reverse complement.
GCGGCATTAGAAATAAAGGTGCTGTTGTAGTAGCCGTGCACCAGAACCGCGCAGTCGTCGATCAGGATCTGCTCCATCTGGATAACTAGGTCGGCGCGTTCTTCCACATCTGTAGAGGCCATATACTGGTCGTACAGAGCGTCGTATTCGTCGTTTTCATACCAGCAGTAATTGGTGCCGCCGCTGTTTACGTAGAATTCGCTGCCGTTGTCGCCGCCGTACCAGTTTTTGAGGAAAGCGCTGGGCTCGCCAGTGCCCACGGTAGTCCAGTTGGAGTCGCACAGATCGTATTCACCGGCCTGCATCATGTTCCACTCGGTATCGGAGTCGGTGTTTGTAATATTTACATCGATGCCGATTTCGGACAGGGAGATCTGGATCGCCTCCGCGAAGTCACTGAGGCAGCGGTTGACGTAGGTAATATACTGGAGCGTAATCTTTTCTCCATTGAATTCCCGGAAGCCGTCGCCGTCGCTATCGGTAATTCCTGCGTCATCCAGCAGCTTGTTCGCAGCGTCTACGTCGTAGCTGTAAGGATTGACCAGGGAATCATAATCGTAGGAAAGAGTGGAGGGCAGGACGGCGCAGCCGTACGTATACATGCCGCCGACAGTTACGTCGCAAAGGGTCTGGCCGTCCACCGCCAGAAATACTGCCTGACGTAGGGCGTCGTTCTGGCCCAGGATGCCGTTAAAATTCACATAGGCGAAGCCGCTGCGCATACCGGGCGTTTTTGAAACATAGTAGGCGTCGTCACCGGATAATTCCTCCAGATCGCTGGCCGTGGTGATATTTTCCGTCAGATCGATATCGCCGGTTTTGAGGGAGCTGGCCTTGGTGCTGTCATCTTCGATAAAGAGGACGGAAATGCTGTCGTAGGGCACTTCACCATTCCAGTAATGCTCGTTTTTTACCAGCTCGGAGCATTTCGTGGTTTCGTCCATGGAGGCCACGGCATAGGGCCCGGTACCGATCAGGGTCGTAGGATCCGCCGTGTAGTCATGCTCCGCATCGGTAGTATCGCCGGCAACGTCGATGATGCTGTAGAAGGGGAAGCAGAGGATGGAGGTGGCGTCCGCATACGGTGCGGCGGTGACGAGCGTGACGGTATTGGCGTCGGCATCGGCGGTGATGGACTCCATTTCCAGGTAGGTCTCCGGTGTGGAGCTTTTTGCGTCGGTGGCGCATACCGTGTACAGCCGGTTCAGAGAATCGGCTACTGCTTGGGCGTTGCAGGCGTTTCCATTGGAAAACTGTACGCCGTCCCGGATATGGAACGTCCAGGTTTTATGGTCGTCGGACACCTCGTAGCTGTCGCAGAGGTTATAGTCTACGGTCAGGTCGTCCCTGAATTTGAAAAGACATTCTGTAATGCCGTGACGGATGCTGTCCCAGGCGGCGTTTTGGTAATCGGCGGGATCGTAGGAGGTGGAATAGACATAGCAGCCGAAATTCAAATGGCTGCCGCCTGAAACGTCTGCTTCTGTGGTGGACGCGGAACCGCTGCCGGCGTCCGCCGTATCCGAACTGTTCCCGCAGCCGGCCAGGGAGCCCACAGCGACAACGGCCGTTAGGCCAAGCGCGAACATTTTTTTGGCTAATTTACTTTTCATTGTTTTTCATCCTTTCTCTTATGCTTTTATTTTGGCGAAGCATTCATAAAACCGGGATTTTGACAAGAAAAAAAGATCAACTGTTTTATCCACAGTTGATCTTTAAAATTCTATGCAAGATTTTCAAATGTCCCTGTAAAAAAATTTGCCGCGGTATATTTCAAAGGGGAAAAAAGCCGTTTTCTGGCAATATAGATGATAACAAAAAATCGCCGTACATAGGTTGACGGCGTTCGAAATTCTCTGTTATCTGATTTACATTTGCAATCGCAGGAGACAGAAAAACTCTGATACATAGTAGAATGAATACTCTTATCAACCGTAAGATACTTCACATAGCTATAAGCAATTCTCCTGACTTAAGGTCATCGCTTGCCGCGTCTTCCCAAAAACCGAAGTTTTCAGTGACATATTGCAGCTCGCTCGCTATCACAGTGACGGGATCGTACCGGATTCGCACCGGTTTCTTTATTCATCCATTTCTGGAACTTACAGCCTACGGTAAATGATTACCGATTCTATGAACTTTTCAATGATATTATATTTTCTGGAAAGGGAAATGTCAAGAGGAAATATCGACCTCTTTTGATCTTTTCAGTGGCTTTCTGTCCAGACTTACATGCACTTCCAGTTGTTATGAAGCGTTTTCTTTGGCCAGAGAAATCCGCCGACTTCCATTCGTATATCCTGTCTGTGCCAGAGGCTGAGGGAAAAGGTGAAATTGTAACTATTGCCTGAAATATTTCCATTGGTATAGCAGGCAGAAAAAATGTTTTTTGTAGAATTTTTCGAATAATCCTGTTAAAACACGGGAGTTTTTGTTGACTTCTATCAAAAGCCCTGTTATAGTTATGGAATAAATAGCAATGCCCGCAGGACAGAAGCGTTTCCTATATTAATGTATTAATACGGCATTGAGGTAAAGGGGTGAAGCGGTTGACGTCCCGGGCGGGAGAGAAAAAAGAAAGAGAGGTATTTTTTTATGGCAGACAAGGTAAAGAAAGAACGGGTGGTACGTCCTCCGAATATTGTGGAGGCGCTGATTCCCATCGTTGTTATGATGGGACTGATGCTGTATGGCTTTGTGGGCGGTTCCGCCTATTCCGACGCCCATATGCCGCTGCTGATCTCCATCGTAGTTGCCTGCATCATCGGCTGCCTGTGCGGTCATAGCTTTTCTGATATGCTGGCCGGTATGCTGGAGAGGATCAACACGTCCATGGAGGCGATTCTGATCCTGTGTACCGTGGGTATCTTGGTATCTTCCT
>CAOJIB010000057.1 GCA_948436455.1 uncultured Blautia sp. | reverse complement strand
ATCACGCTGATGACCGATACGCCCCTCTCTCGATAAGGAACGCCCATCCTTCCCACAATATACTGGGAAAAATCATGAAAGAGGCGGTTTAAATCCTCCGCCGTGGATAAATCCTCCACAATAATTCCTACCATCGCGATCCGCGTCTGCATGTTCTACCCCTTTCTTGTCCCATAAAATGCAGAAATCTTGCCACCGGCAGCTTTTCCGCATACTATGGCATCAAAAACGCCCATAGGCATATCCAAACACATCTCTTAACAGGCGCAATGCCTGGAAAGATATGGTTCCGATACGCTCCAACGGGCGCAAAAGAATACCGTTTATTCGGGTCTTTTCTCTATTGGGAGCAGCGCATCCTTTTCCCTCCAGCTCTACCGACCAATTTTGTGCCCTTCCTTCGCAGGAAATCCCGTTGAAGTCTGGATATGTCAAGTGACTTTCAAATGATATCTGAAAGTTTTAAATAGTATATCACAAGCTGTGGAAATTCTCAAGTAAAAAGGTCAAATAAATAAAAAATCAAAAAATAAAAGCCGTATACGAGACAAACGCCAAAGCCTCCTTCAGCCCCGGCGTCCGCCCCTTTTTCTCTCTTATTCAATTCCAGCCGTTTCAATAATAAATTTCACAGAGCCGTCCATCTCTTTGCTTTGCCCATCGAAAGCCTTATACGCTTTGTCTGCGTCTCCCACCGCCTTTAGGCGATCCAGGACGCCTTTTGTTCCATCGCCTAAGGCTTCGGTCAGTTTCCTGATACCTTCCTCGTCAAATTTCTTCATGCCGTCGGCCAATTCTGTAGAGCCGCTGGCTAGCTTTCCTGTGCCCTCCTTTAGCTGCTGACCTCCGTCGGCCAGCCTCCCTGTGCCGTCTTTTAAGGTGGAGGCGCCTGCGGCAAGCTCTCCGATGCCGTCGCTTAACGTCCCCGCACCCGTGGCAAGCTCTCCGCCGCCGGCCGAAAGCTGCTGGCTGCCGGATAAAAGCTGAGTCGCACCGGTATTGAGCGACTGGTTATTCGCCAACAAAGTATCCGACCCTTTCTTCAATTCCTTCGTGCCCGCCGCCAGTGTATTCGCACCGTCGGCCAGCTTCGACACGCCGCTGCCAAGAGCCTTAGAACCTTTGGATAAAGAAGCGACGCCTGTTTGCAGATTCTGCGTGCCCGCCGTCAGGCTTTTTGCACCCTGATTGATCTCGTCGTTCTTGCTGCAAAGCTGGCTGCTGCCGGCTGAAAGCTGGCCAACGCTGTCCAAAAGGCTCTGGGAAATCTGATTGACATTGCCCATGGAGGAGACGGCCGACGCGATCGCATCTGCGCCCTGCTGCATCTGTCCGGCGCCTGCCACCGCCTGATCCGCTCCGGCGCTTAGCGCGTCAAGCCCTGCCTGCGCCTGGCTCATATCCACCGCGCCAAGCTGTGAGGAAACCTCTCCAAGGGCTGCACTGATCTGGGCCAATTGCGCGGCGTCTCCCTGGCTCTTCCCGGCATTACCGGAAGAAAGCTCTACGCTGGGGCTGGTCTGTACGCCTACGCCAATGGAGATCCCACCCAGATTTCCCAGCAGCGCCGCTGTCTGCTCCGCATCCAGCCCGGCCGCGGCTGCCGCCGCCTGTACATTGGCCGCCTGCTGCTGATTGGCCGACGCCGTCGCCGCCTGATTCACAGCCGCATTTTCAGCCGCTACAGCCGCCTGGGCCTGTGCAGTTGCCGCGCCAGAGAGATCCTCGCCTCCCCCTTGAGCGGAAAGGATCGCCTGCGCCTGCCCGGCAAGCTGCGCCGCCTGAGCCGCCGCTCCGGAAAGCTGACTAACGCTCCCCAAAAGGCCCGAGGAAGCCGCTTTTACCTGCTGTGCTCCCGCCTGCAGGCTCTTGGCCCCTTCGCCAAGCTGAGCGCTTCCCGCCTGCAAGCCCTGGGCCGCCGCCGGAAGCTGGCCAAGCTGCCCCAGCTGAGACTGCAGCGCGCCGTTCAACTGCTGCAGCCCGGCGTTTAAACTGCTGGCGCCGTCCGTATACGCCTGCACGCCATCCTCCAATGCTTTCGCGCCGCCGCCAAGCTGCTGGCTGCCGGTCTCCAGTGCATCTACACCGTCCAATAGATCCTTCTTCTTACTGTTTAAAGTGTCGATCCCATCCTTCAACTGCCCGGCGCCCGCATCAACCTGGTCAACGCCTGTTCCCATGGCTTCGACTCCCGCCGTATAATCTTGGACGCCTTTTTGCAGCGTACCGGCGCCAGCTTCCAGAGTCGTCAGTCCATCGACCAGTTGACTAATACCGTCTAGCAGCTCGCCCTTTTTCGCATCCATGGTATCAATCCCTGCCTTCAACTGTCCGGCGCCGTCATCGGCGCTCGCAAGACCGGCCACAAACGTATCCGCCGAGTCATCCAGCTGCTGTACGCCGTCTTTAAGCGCCTTACTTCCTTCTACCAGCGCCTCGGAGGAATCTCCCAATTTCTCCAAATTCTCCTGCAGCTCATCCAGATCGTCGATGTCTTCCAAGCCCAGCTCGGAAAGTGTTCCCGTCGTCGCTACAGTCACCGTCATCGCCAGGGAAAAATCTTCCACGTCCGCCGTGATCTCCACCGAATCCGGGATCTTCGCATCCTTTAGGCCTTCTGCCTTGGAAAGCTGCAGGCTATCGGACAGCCCTGGAAAGCCCATACCGATGACAATATTGTTTTTTCCGTCGGAAATGACTTTGCCGTTTTCCACCTGTACATTGGAGAACGTATCTACCGGCAGGATCATCCCCGTAGCCATTAAGAAGGGCGTGTGGATCCGCTCCTTTTTCCCATTCACCGTCTGCGTCTGGCTGGAAAAATTTTCATAGTCGATCTGAATCTTGACTTTACCGCTTTTTCCTGCCAACTGAGAGGGCTGGATCTTATTTCCATTCAGATAGTAGGTCATCCGCACGGATACCGGCAGCTCGTCGTTAGTCTTCCCCTGATAATAGATGTCGTTTCCGCCGGCTTTCCAGGTCAACGTCCCGTCGTCCTCGCGGGTAAATTCTTCCTCTCCCTTGACGTTTTCAATATCGCTTAAGTCGCTTTTATCCACCAGTGAAGCATCTTTTTGAGTGTTTTTCAGCCAATTGCTGACGATCACTTCCTGGGTATTTCCGCTCTCGTCCGCATTGACGTAAACCGTCTGCTCCTTACTGACCGCCGTCGACGCATATACGCTGCTTACCGAAGCCGAAAGGGCGATCATCGCTGTCATTCCCGCTAACATAGCCTGCACATGTTTTCTTTTCATCGTAAACCCCTCCTCTATCTTTTCCTAAAATTTTTACTTGTTTTGCAGATCAGCCCGTCGAAAATCCAGTACATGGCGGGCAGGAACAAAAGCACCGCGCACATGCTGATTAACGCGCCTCTGGACATCAGAAGGCACAGAGAACTAATCATATCAATCTGGGAATAAAGGCTGACGCCCACCGTCGCTGCGAAAAAGCTGAATGCCGATACCATCACCGGCCGCAAACTGCTCTGATGGGCGATCTGAATGGCTTCCTTTTTGCTCTTGCCGCTCCCCCGCTCCTTTTCATACCGGCTGGTCATCAGGATTGCATAGTCTACCGTCGCCCCCAGCTGAATCGTTCCAATGACGATCGAAGCCACGAAGGGGAGCGTCGTCCCCGTCAGGTACGGAATTCCCATATTGATGAAAATCGCGCCCTCGATCACCAGAACCAGGATCACCGGTAGGGAAATCGATTTAAATACGACGAGAATAATGAAAAATACCGCTAAAATAGATACCGCGCTGACCACCTTGAAATCGTGATCCGTAATATCGATCAAATCCTTTGTACAGGGCGCTTCGCCCACCAGCATCCCGTCGGGATTATAGGTTTTTAACACCCGGTTGAGCTCTTCAATCTGCGCGTTCACCTCGTCAGAGGCCACCTGGTATTCGTTCATCACCAGCATCAGCTCATAATCGTCGCTCTCCAAAATCTCCAGAATGTCCTTTGGCACCATGCTCTGAGGGAAATTCGGCCCGAGAACACTTTCGATGCCTAGCACCGCCTTTACGCCGTCGATCTCTTCCATTTCCTCGATCATCTTGTATTTCTGCTTTTCCGGCACGTTTTTATCCAGAAGCAGCATGTGGGCGGCGCCCATTTCGAAATTTTCCTGAAGCTTCGTATTCGCCATAATACTGTCCAGTTCCTTGGGCAGCGTCGCGTCTAGATTATAATAGACATCCGTATTGGCCTGGCAATAAGCGAACACGCAGAAGCTGACGGCGAATATTGCGGCGAAAATTTTATAATGTTTGACGACGAAATTCGACGCGTGAGGAAAATCTGGAATCAACTGGCGATGCTTCGTCTTTTCTAGCGCCCTGTCAAAAAGCATAATCATCGAAGGCAGTACCGTTACACAGCAGATCACGCCCAGGATGACGCCCTTTGTCATGACCACGCCTAAATCCAGGCCTAGAGTAAAACTCATAAAACATAGAGATATAAAGCCGGCGATCGTCGTAATGGAGCTGGCCACTACGGATTTGATTGTCGCCGCGATGGCCTGCGCCATCGCCTCTTTATGGTCGTCGCCGTATACCTCCCGCTCCTCCTGGTAGCTGTGCCATAAGAAGATGGAATAGTCCATCGTCACGCCCAATTGCAGCACGGCCGTCAGTGCTTTTGTAATATAGGAGATTTCCCCCGCTACGATATTGGAACCGAGATTGTACAGGATCGCAAAGCCGATGCTCAGCAAAAACAGTACCGGAATCAGATAGGATTCCATCGTCAACCCCAGCACAATCACCGACAATAACACGGCAATCGCCACATACGCCGCCACTTCCTTTTCCGCCAGATTCTTCGTATCGGTCACTACCGCGGACATGCCGCTTAAGAAGCACTGCTTCCCGGCTAGCTGGCGAATATCTTCAATAGCGTCCATCGTTTCGTCGGCGGAGGTCGTCGTCTCAAAGATGATAAACATCATGGTAGCGTCTCCGGAATTGAACACCTTTTGTATCTTTTGGGGCAGCATCTCCATCGGTATGGAAAGATCGGCAAAGCTATCGTACCATACGATCTTCGATACATGTTCCACCTCTTCCATCTGTTCCTTCAACGCGGCTACGTCTTTATTGCTCATTCCCTCGCAGATGAACATGGAGTAGGCCCCCGTCCCGAATTCCTCTACCAGAATGTCCTGCCCGATCATCGTTTCAATATTGTCCGGAAGATAGTACAGGATATCGTAATTTACTTTTGTGTGGATATAGCCGATCGCCGACGGGATCAGCAAGAGAATGCTGACGATAAAGATTACGACCCGCAGCTTTACAATCTTCCTTCCAAGCTGTACCATATGCGCCCTCCTTTTTGTTCCAAATAATTTTTCTTCAAGTTTTCGCCCAACTTCCAATAGGTAACGCCCTGTTTTTATTTTATGACTTTTGGTCATTTCTGTTTCCGCCCTCTATAGTAGCATCAAAATGACTTTTGGTCAATATTTAAATTAAAAAAATATGACCAAAAGTCATCTAGGATTTTGTGCAGAATTCCAAATAGAAAAAATATTCCCGCTTTTATTTGATTTTTCGCGCATAAACTCCTATAATAGGTCTACTATCCATCATAGATCTGTTACACTTATACACGCTGTTTCCGAAAGCACCCTGTTAAAATAGAAGAAAAGAGGGCTTCTCATGAAAAAAATCGATTACAACAAACAGCAGAAAAGAAATTCCCTATTGGACTCCGCTTTTTCTCTCTTTATCATTAACGGCTTTCATAAGACGTCTATCTCGGACATTGTGAACGACGCCGGCGTAGCCAAGGGTACCTTCTATTTATATTTCAAAGACAAATATGATATCCGAAACCACCTGATCTCCCGGAAGGCAAATCAGGTGTTCCTAGCGGCCTATACGGAGCTACTGGCTCAAGAGACGATTACGGACTTCGAGGACCGGGTGCTCTATATGATCAATCATATTCTGGATCAATTCACCGCCAACCACGATCTGGTGCGCCTTTTATCCAAACACTTAAGCTGGGGATTTTTCAAGAATTTCCTGCTTTCCTGCCCGGAGCCGGATACGGCCTCTATTTACGACCTATATGAATCCCTGCTAGCTCAATCCTCCTACGCCTACCGCTCTCCGGAGCTTATGATGTACCTGATCCTAGAGCTGATCGCCGGCGCCAGCTATAACGCGATCTTATATAATCAACCGGTTCCTCTGGAAGAATTGAAACCGCACCTTTTTCAGATTGTAAAGCAGATCCTTGGGCAATACAGGGTAAAAGAGCCGGGAAACGACGAATCTCCCGGCTCTGTATAAAAGATCGATCAATAATTATTTTTCTCCCTCCTCCCCCGACGCGATCTGCAGCAATATTTTCACCGTAAAGACGTCTGTTTCTGGCAGAACCTCCAACATACCCTGATATTTTTCTACGATCACGCGCACCGATTGCAGCCCCTGACCGAAGCCCTCCCGCTTGGAGGAGCGGTAATAGTCCCCTTCTCTTTGGAATTTTCCCCGCCAGGGATTTGTCATCCGAACCGCCAGCATATTCGACGCCGTCTGCCGGATTTTCAGAAAAATATAGCGCTGTTCTATTTCCCGCACGCCGTCTATGGCATTTTCCAGCAAATTTCCCAGAAGCACGCAGAAATCCTGATCTTTTATGGGCAACTGCTCTGGCAAAAAAACAGAAAAATCAGTCCGGATCTTCCGCCGGAGACAGATGGCTTCATAATAGGAAATTAGCGCATTTACCGCAGCAGAATAGGAATACAGCTTCACCTCGGCCCTGGCGTCCTCCATATACCGGCGGACGTATTCCTCCAGCTTTTCGTATTTCTTTTGGCCCGCCAGCTCGGCAATGACGATTAACTGCTGACGGAAATCATGGCGGATCCGGCTGTTTTCCTCCACCGTGCGCAGCAATTGCTGATACTGCGCACCCTGTATGGAAAGTATCTGATTCTCGATCTCCGTTTTTTGCTTTTGCACGTACGTATAGGCGATCACATAAAATAAGAAATAGACCAGCAGCACGAAAAAAGTAAAAAAAAGCAGGACAAAAGGATACAGCTCCCGAAGCCGCCCGACATACATCAAGCTGTATCTGCGCGGAAACAGAAAAAACGTCGCCAGAAAAAATAGGGCCGGAAAAATACAGACCCTTTTCCAAATCGCCTCTTCGTGAAAATTTGCTATGGCCCAGCCCATATAGCGGGAAAACGGCAGATACAACAGCACATCCGCCGCCAGTAGAAACAACACCTGCACCAGCAGCGCTTCCAGGGAAAAATCTCCGGAATTTCCCGTCGGATGCAGGGTATAATCAGCTATGGTGGCGAAAAGCAGCGAAAAACCGCCCACCAGACAAGCGGTGAGAAATACGAATACCTTTTTGGCAAAGGCTATCTTTATTTCTTTATGATAAAGGTAAAAGGAATAAACGCCGATAAACATCAGGACAAAATTCGTATTCCCTGGCAACGGGAAAACAAAATACCCGAAAAAAGCCACGAGCCACGCTGCGCCGGCCAAAGCCAGAAAAATCTTCCTAAGCAGTATGGGCAACGGCCTTTTGATATAACTTGACACCGGATAAAAGCATAAAGGAGCCAGCGGGATAACGATTGAACAATATAACAGATATCTTCCTATTTGTAATAATTCCATAGTGCCCTTTCTGCCGCCGCCGTCCCTTCTCTTACATTTCCTCTAATTTTGCAAACTGATACTGATGATAGATATTTTTAATGGACGCGCGTTCCAGCCGGCGAATGGGAAACCGCTGGCCGTTTTTCATCACGTAGACGTCCGCTTCTTCTTTTACGATCGCATTCATATTCAACAGCACGCCCCGGTTGCAGTGCAGAAAATAGTCGGCCTGCCGAGTCAGCTCCAGAATGCTGCCAAAGGCGACTCGATAACGGCGCTGTGTTCCGTCCTCCAGAATGAAAATCGTATAATTATTATCTGAAAGCACGTACTGGATTTTTCGCATAGGCAAACGGATCGATTGATTCCCGCTGGTAAATTCCAAATATTGCTGCAGGGCGGGCAGTTTTTTTTGAAGATCCGAAAGCACCTGGAAAATCCGCTGGCATGTGAAGTCCTTCTTATCGATATAATCAAAACAGTGCACCTGAAAAGCCTGCCAGATATGCTCTCGACTGGAGGTCAGAAAAACGATCTGACACTGTGGATCATGAGTCCAGACCTGTCGGGCCGTCTCTATTCCATCGATCTTCCCCAGGAAAATATCCAAAAATACCGCCGTATAATCCATCTTTAAAAGCGACGCGAGAAATTCTTCACCCTTCGCAAAAAACGAAACTGTCATTTCACAGGAACGTTCCTTTTCATACTGCTCCAAAAAACGGCGCAGCTGCTGCGCCTCTTGTCTATTATCCTCCACTACCGCAATATTCATGAAATGTTCTCCGTATCCTTTCCCAACTAAATGTAGCAAATTCTCCAGATAGTTTTACACTTTTTCACCCCAAAAATCTACCTTTTACCACAGATTTGCAGATTATTTTCCCCGTTTCTTCTATAATAATACAAGAAAGCGAAAAAAGGAACACAAAACAAAAGGGTATAAGGAATTCCTATGAAAGTTACGTCAAAAAACCAACTGTATTTAAGCGGCTTTTGCATCCTTGTGGGCGCCTTCGCCAGCGCGATTATCTGGCTTTTTCTAAAGACGGTTTCCATCGGTACGTCGCTGTTGTGGGAATGGCTCCCGCAAAAGGCTCCTCTACCATTCTACACCATATTCATCTGTACGGCCGGCGGCGCGCTGATCGGGGTTTTTCGAAAGAAATTCGGCGATTATCCGGAAGAATTGTCGGCGGTGCTTGGAAAGGTCAGAAAAGAAAAGCATTATGAATACCGTCGCATGCCCGTTCTGCTTGCGGCCGCATTCCTTCCACTGGTCATCGGAAGCAGCGTCGGACCGGAAGCTGGATTGACCGGAATCATTATCGGGCTATGCTACTGGGCCGGGGATAACTTAAAATTTGCCAAACACAACGCCAGGGAATATTCCGAAATCGGCATAGCGGTGACTTTGAGCCTTCTCTTTCATTCGCCGTTATTTGGAATCTTCGCCGTAGAGGAAGAAAACAAAGAAAAAGAGCTCCCCGTTTTACCCAAAACCTCCAAAATCTTCGTCTACGGACTTACCATTGCGTCGGGGTTTGGCGTCTATCTGCTTTTATCCGATCTATTCGGCGCGGGAATGAGCGGCTTTCCGTCCTTCCCGGAGCAGAAGCCGGAAAGGGCCGACTATCTGCTGCTGCTTCCCTATATCCTCGGCGGCTGCGTCCTCGCAAAATTTTACCAGCTTTCCCACCATGGCTGCGAAAAGCTCGCCCAGAAATTCCAGCCCCTGTGTAAAGAAACTCTCGGCGGCCTGTGCCTCGGCGTCGCCGGCTTTGCCGCGCCGGCCGTGCTGTTTTCCGGTGAGGAGCAAATGGGCGAGCTGATGACTAGCTACCTGGAATACATGCCTGCGCTCTTGCTTGGCATGGCGTTTTTAAAGATCCTTCTGACAAATATCTGTATCCAATCCGGCCTAAAGGGCGGACACTTTTTCCCCGTCATCTTCGCCGGCGTCTGCTTCGGCTACGGAATCGCCGGCCTGGTATTTCCGGGAAGCGGCGGTCATGTGGTATTCGCCGCTGCCGTCGTCACGGCCGCGCTCCTTGGTGGAATTATGAAAAAACCGCTGGCCGTGACCATGGTCCTGTTTTTGTGCTTTCCCGTGAAGATGTTTGTATGGATCTTTCTTTCCGCGGCCATCGGAAGCAAAATCTGCTAAATCGTTCCCTCAAAAAGTCTCATACCTTCCGGGAGATTTTCCCTTCCGTGGCCAAAACGCTATTCCTTAGCTTTACCATTGACCTGTGGGATCAAAGAAGCCGCCAGCTTGCCTTTTCCCCGCTGCTTCAGATAGAGAACGCCTACAATGGAAAATACCACCGCTCCTACGAAATTTACCATCAGGTCCTTCATTGTATCCACAATACCCACGTCCAAATAGCCGCCCAGGTTCCATTCCTGCCCGTTGACCACCAAAGACTCCACGGCCACCTTCACCGGCACGTTCGCGCCCTCCGGGTTTAATTTTACCGAACTGATCGTCGGCAAAATCCAGTCCTTTTGCATATCCAGCTGGAAAAACCAATCCATAGAAAACTCAAAGAATTCCCACAGCACTCCAACGGTCATGGAAAAGCAGAACGCCACAAACGCCACAAAATAGGGCGACATCTTGATGGAAAACTTTTCGCTGCGGTTAAATATATCAATCAGCGCGAAGCCAATCGCCGCCATCAGAAAGCCGTTCGTCGTATGCAGCATCGTATCCCAGATAGAAATCTTGACGTAAAACGCATGGATTTCTCCTAAGATCTCCGCGCAGAAGATAAAAATCAGGATCACCGCCTGCAGACCCGCCGGAATACTCACCCCCAGCTTCCTCTCGATCAGCTTTGGTATTGAAAAAAGGATCAGCGTCAGAATCCCCAGAAACATATTATGGTAATTTCCCAGGAAAAACTGTCGCACAATGGACAGCATAACCAACGCCATCAATACCATCTCAATCTTTGTCCTCTTTTTCTCTGCCTTCATTTGCTTTCTTTCCTCCGTAATGCAGCACTTTCACAAGAATCAACCCACCCTAACACGGCCTTCACACCGGTAAGGCTACAGCAATTATACATGCTTTGGCCGCAGATTCCTATAAGCTGTGGCAAATTGTTGCTTTTAGGGATAAATTGTAGTTACCAGACGGTATTTTCTCTCTTATTTCCACTCTTCTATGACCTTTTGGATCTTGGCTTCGTAGTCGCCGGTATAATCTTCCATTTTTCCGGCGTTTCTTACGTTACTTTCCGCGCCGTCTTTTGAGAATTCCCATACGTGGTACATCATCCCTCTGTACTCCCATTCCAGGCTCCCGCAGCCGTCTTCTTCCATATATTGGTATTCCCATCCTCTTTGGCGCAGGTAATCCTGCAGCTTTTCCAGGCGCATCTGTTTTGCCTCCTATATTCCCAATTTTTGTATAATAGCTTCCAGTGCGCCGCGTACCGGCGAATCCTTCGGAAGGCGGATGATCGGCTTTCCCTCGCAATCATACTGATATACATTCTGGTCATGGGGCACCACGCCCAGAAGATGTAGACCCTGGCGGCGGACTTCCTCCATCGTTCCTTCATCCAGCCGGCCCTCTGGCGCGCGATTGATAATCAATCCTTTCGTCCTGGGGCGAAAACGCAGCTCCTCCATCAGAGCCGCGATCCTCCCCGCCGCCTGCACACCTCGCCTGGAGCAATCACTTACTAGTATAGCCGTTTCCATCGCCGGAAGCAAGCCCCGGCTGATATGTTCCATGCCAGCTTCGTTATCCACCACTACATACGGATAATTGCTCTGGAGCTTCTGAATCTGCGTCTGAACCAGGCCGTTGACAAAGCAGTAACAACCCTGCCCCTGCGTGCGGCCCATAACCATTAAGTCATAATCATCCTCTTCAGCAATAGCGTCCGCCAACTGCATTTCCAGGTAAGCCTGCTTGGTCATTCCCGCCGGAATTTTATAGCGACTGTCCACGCCGGCCCGTTCAATTTCCTCACGCAATTCCCCTAACGTAATCTCTACTTCCACGCCAAGAACCTCGTTTAGATTTGAATTGGCATCCGCATCCACCGCCAGTACCGGTTTTTTCCCACTTTCACACAAATACTGAATAAGTAATCCGCACAATGTCGTCTTTCCTACGCCGCCTTTTCCGGCAACCGCTAGAATATGTCCCATTTATTGATCCCTCCCATATAAAACTGTTCCTTCCGGTAAAACGTACCCGCACGCCGCGCATACACTGTCTCCCACGGTCGTCTGTTCCTTCACAAAAGCCTCCACGCCATCCGGCTCGTGGCAGTTCGGGCACTCCAACTCCACGATCTGCGTCTGATTCCGGACGTACTGACAACCGGCAAACTCAATTTTCCCCATACGCTTCCTCCTTTCCAGGGCAGCACGACTTTCACACCATTTCCCGCCCTTTTCACATGGTTTATGTTTCTGAACACACTGTTGATTTCCACAGTCAAAGTCATTATAATAAACCTGTAGAAAAGTACAATCGTCAATTTTTTCACATTGTTACGTTTCTATACAAAATTCAAAAACTGTACAGAAATAAAAGCCCCCTGCAAGGAGACGCCTATGGAAAAATCCCAAAAAATAGACCGTCGTACCAGGTATACCCAGCAGACGATCAAAGACATATTTCTGGAGGAATTGAAAACCAAACCATACGGTAAGATCACTGTTACGCAGATCTGTAAAAAAGCAGAAATGAATCGCGGCACCTTTTATCTTCATTACTACGATATCGACGATGTGCTAAACGACGTTTTAAACGATTTTCTTTCGGATACGGCAAGCGTTTTCGATCACGTGCTCTGTCCGTATAAGCTTCGCTGCACCTATCCGTTCTGTGAAAAAATACGCTCCTCGCCCCGTTATCAGGTGCTCTTCTTCGACGATATCGCTTCCGCGCGGATGCTGGAAAAGCTCGCCGATCTGGGAAAGGAAGATTTTATCACCCATCTGATGCAGCGCAGCCTTTTGACCTTTGCGCAGGCGGAGGCCCTTTTCTATTTTCAGATGAACGGCTGCCTGGCAATGAACCGGCGAATGCTCAAAAATCAGTGCGCCGACTGGCAGGCGGTACAGCAGACCGTTGATCAGTTTATCCGGGCCGGACTGGAAAGCCTGCTAATCCGCGACCTGCCGGAAGATGCTCTATAGGAAGCTCCTCTTCGCTAAAATATCCCCACGAGCTTCTCCATAAGCACCTGACCGGCAGTCACCGCGTCTTCGATCGTCAGATAATGCCCGGCGCTCTCATCCAAAAGAAGCTTCCCGGAAGCCGGAAACTCTTCATCGGCGAACCAAATCTTTACTAGCAGCGGATACCTGGGCAGCAGATCAAACTGCACAGTCAGATCAGCTTTTCCCTCCTTTAGGCTGCCGCCGATGCGCCGGCATCTCTGTGCAAATTCGTCGGGGGATACCGCGCTTACACGGCGGCGGATCACCTCTTCGCAGCGCCGGTCGAAATCCCCGCCCCGGATCAGGCCGTCCTTGACTTCTCCCATTGTAATCCATCGGCCGGTCAGAGGCGTCCCATCCGCCAGCTTCATATAATGCAAAAATAGAAGCTGCTGCCATTCATCGACATAGGGCGTAATCGCATAGTCTGGATAATGCACGCGGATCTCCTCTCCAAAGCTTCTAAAGCAGAACTGCGCGCTTTCTTCCTCATAAAGAATGCCTGTTTTTTCCGCGATTTCTAGCGGCTTTCGGCCGGCAAGCCATCCCTTTGCCACCCCCAGCATTTCCAAAAACGCGCGGTTTTCCTGCGTAGGTTTTGTCTGCATAAGTATTTCCCCTCCTTTTTTGTCTACACCCGGCGCCTTCCCATTTTCAAAAAGGCCGTCCCAGCGTCGATTCCCCGCTTAATCTGCCGCAGCAGCTTTTGGAAAATATTTCCTATACGTAAACAGAAACAATACGATCGCCAGCGCCGTCGCCAGATAATCGGTGATCGGCTGCGCGGCCGCCAGCATCGGTGCGGAATCAAAGATCCGCCGGAACAAAAACAGGACCGGCAGGTACAAAAGGCCCTGGCGGCTGACGGACAGAATCAACGCCGGCAGCGCCGCGCCTGTGGACTGGATCGCATTGACAAATACGAACAAAATACCGATGACCGGGCCAGAATAAATATAAATACGGGCAAAGGACATCCCGTAGCTAAAGGCGTCCGCATCCTCCAAAAACGCATGGACTAACGGCGCGGCGCCACAGTAACAGACAACCGTCATGACCGCACTGATCCCAAAGGCCAACACCAGAGAGAATTTCAAAACCGCCAAATAGCGGGCCCGGTTGCCTGCGCCGAAGCAATAGCCCAGAATCGGCTGAACGCCTGTGCCAAGGCCGATCAGAAGCATCACAACGATCATATTGACTTTCATCGCGACACCCAGCCCGGCCACCGCCATATCTCCGTAATGGGACATAATATTATTCACAATAATATTGGAAACGCTCAGCAAAACGCTGTTGAGCGACGCTGGAATACCGATCGCAAACACACCGGATGCAATGCCGTTCCCCACGCGATAATACTTCGGATGGATCGAAAGCATCGCTTTTTTGGAAAGCAGATGGCGGATGTAAAAAAGAGCCGCGAATACATTGCCAAGAACCGTGGCAATGGCGGCGCCCGCCACATCCCAGCCAAAGCCCAGAATCATCACCGGGTCCAGGACGATATTGATCAGATTACCGATAATCATCCCCATCATAGCCACCTGCGCGTTTCCTTCCGCGCGGATAATGTTACTAAAGCTATTACTTAGAATCAAAAACGGAATAGCAGTGGAGACAATACGCAGATATTGAGACGCATAACCAACAGTATCCTCGCTCGCGCCGATTGCCAGGCTCACCGGCGTCGCCGTCAGGAAAATAACGATCATAGCCAGGACGCCGATCGCCAGTCCCGTCCAGAAGCAAAAAGAAGAAGCGTTCTTCGCCTTTTTCTCATTTCCTTCGCCCAGCGTCCGAGAAATCAGCGAAGTACCGCCAATGCCGAACAACATACCGACGGCCATGAACAAAAGGAACGCGGGCGTCGCCACAGAAACGGCGGCTACCATGTAGGCGTCCTTCGTCTGCCCGATGAAAAACGTATCCGCTAGATTATAGATCAGTACCATAATCATGCTGACGATCGACGGGATTACATTGCTGATAACGGCTTTGGGCACCGGAGCGTCCCGGAATATTTCCGTTGTTTTGTCTTTCATAATAGATTCTCCTTTCATATTTTTTAGAAATCAGAAGTACAAAAACATTCTTTCTTTACAAATTCTGAAATTCGCTGGAATTTATATTCGTATAGATTTTATCCAGCATTTTTTCCAAAAGCTGCAGCTCGTCCTCAGAAAATCCTGCAAGCAAAATCTGATTTACATAAGGGCCTTTTTTTTGAATCTCCTCAATCATCTGTTCACCCTGTGCCGTCAGCGTAATCGTTTTGGAACGGGCGTCGGAGGATCGTCCTCTTTCAATGAAGCCTTTCTGTTCCAGAAGCTTTAAAACGTGAATCGCGCTTGTATGTTTCACGCCGAAGTGGGCGGAAATATCCGTCAGAGTATTTTGGTCCCTCGCTCCCTGGGCCAGATAAGAGAGGATATCAAACTGGGCGCTGGTCAGCCCATACTGCCGCAGACCTTTGTTAAAACTGGCGTCCAGCCGGTTATGAATTTTTCTAAAATAACACTTGATTTCCTGCACTGTGCGGGATCTCCTTCCAAATCAGATACCGCGAATCACGTCCCGATTGCTCACGGTCTCAAATATGTAGCAAGCTACATACTATAACAAAAAATGGGAATTGTCAACCATCTTTTTTCCACAAAAAATAGATGGAACCGTCTTTGTCTCTCCTTTTTGGAGATTAACTTTTCAAAGACGTATTCCATCTATCTGTTTGCTAACCGGCGCTATTTCCGACCGGCAGATCTCTTAGCCCAGCATATAACGCTGGAATCGCAGCGCTTCCCGGATATCCGCGTCAAGGGCTTCTTCCGTGGTATCCTCCACAATATTTCTCCACACCTTAATATCCTGGCCCACGGTGCCGCCGGGGATTACGAACGGCTCCATCACAACCGTGCGGTCGTAGCCAATCTCTTCCAGGGCGTCGTGAATCTCCCTCCAGGGCGTCCGGCCCTGTCCTGGCACCATCCGGTTGCACTCGCCTGTGTGGAAATGTCCCAGAAGGCTGCCGGCAGTCCGAATCGCATTGCCGATGCTCTGCTCTTCAATATTCATATGGAACGTATCCAGCATTACCCATACGTTGGTGGCTTTCGGCTCCAGCTCGCGGACAGCCTTTACAAAGGCAGTTCCTTCTTTTGCGGTGTTCAGCACATGGTTTTCAAAACGGTTAAGCACCTCCATGCCGATCGTCTCTACGCCGTAATCCAAAGCGATCGGGGCTAATTTGGCAATTCCCTCAATTCCTCTTTCCCAGTCGCCTTTTTTGTCCACCGGCTTGCTGTAGTCGATGGGCCAACAAGAATAGATCGCGCCGCCGATCAGCGTGGCGTTGATCTTTTCCATTCTGCAAAACAGGTCCTTATAAAATTCCAACGCATGCTCCCGCACCTTCGGATCTGCGGAAGCGATATTATTCGCTGGCGCGGGGCCGTAGCCTACCGTCAGGCGAATGCCGTTATCTTCCGCGCACTTCCTCAGCTCGCGCAGCTCGTCCTCCGTATAATCCGGGAGCGGGCCGGCGGCAATCTCTAAGATGTCAAATCCCAGTTCCGCTACCTTGCGGATGTAACGCTTATAATCGCCGCTCCATTCTCTTTCCCAATACGCATAATATACGCCATGCTGCATAACCCTTATCCTCCTTATGATTCTCTTAGAAACAGGTATAAGCGCCGTCTACAGAAATATCTGCGCCCGTAGTAAAGGAGCTCGCGTCTCCCGCCAGATATACATAAGCCGCCTGCAGCTCTTC
>CAOJIB010000056.1 GCA_948436455.1 uncultured Blautia sp. | reverse complement strand
ACATATCTCTGGCGATAACGCAAATCCGTATTGGTCAGGCCGTGGAATTTCTCCGGCAGGATCTGCAGACTCTTGGACAACAGTACTACCGATGCAGCGTGAATGGAGATTTCGCCGGTCTTTGTGCGGAAAACCTCGCCGGTAATCCCCACCAGATCCCCGATATCCATTTTTTTAAATGCCTTGTAAGATTCTTCGCCGATGCCGTCCCGCGCCACATAGGACTGGATGCTGCCGGGCAGATCCTGCACGTTGCAAAAAGACGCTTTCCCCATAACTCTCTTGGACATCATCCGGCCGGCAATACTTACCGTCGTCCCTTCCAGCTCTTCGAAGTTTTCCTTGATCTCGGTGCTGTGATGCGTCGCATGATATTTCGTGATTGTAAACGGATCCTGCCCGTTTTGCTGCAACTCCGCCAGCTTTTCCCGGCGAACCTTTCTTAAATGGTTAATATCCTGTTCCTGCGCCAATGTATTCACTCCTTATATTTTCTGCCGCCGGCAGTTACACGTTCTTCTGGATCTCCAGTACTTTATATTCCATAACTCCCGAAGGCATTTCCACCTTTACGATGTCGTCGGTCTTTGCGCCGATCAAGGCCTTTCCCACCGGGGATTCATTGGAAATCTTACCTTCCAGGCTATTCGCCTCTGTGGAACCTACGATTTTAAATTCTATGTCCTCGTCAAATTCATAATCATGTACCTTGACCTTACAGCCCACGTTGATCGTTTCCAGATCCACTTCATCTTCTACAACAACTTCTGCATTTTTCAGAATTTTTTCAATCTCATCGATACGGGCTTCGATATCCCGCTGCTCGTCCTTTGCCGCGTCATATTCTGCGTTCTCCGACAGATCGCCCTGCTCTCTAGCTTCTTTAATCTTTTGCGCAACCTCTTTTCTCTTGAACACTTTCAGGTCATGCAGCTCGTCTTCTAGTTTTTTCAATCCTGCATAAGTCAGCAAATTTTTCTTTTCTTCCATGACACCTTACTCCCTTTCAACATCCGGCGTTCCCCCAGCAAATCCGCCGCCTCCGGCACATCTGCGCAAAGTCCTGCCAGGATATTCATAATTTCACTATTATAACAAAAAAGCAACGCTTGTCAAGTATTTTCCGATATCTCGCCGCCGTCTCTATAACTATTCAGCCTGCGGCTTCGTAGTTATGGAATCTATCCATTTCAAATCGCTGACGGCGAGGGACAGATTCCTTCCTGGCTACTTATACGTGTTCTCACAGACTTTGCAACAGGTGCAAAGTCCTGAGCCAAAGGTTACCCGTCTCTTACGGACAATAGTGAATCCGCCAGGAGCGCTTCCAGCTGTGCGTAACTCTCCACCTGATTCACTTCCCGGCGAAGGCGGGCTGAATGGGGCATGCCCGCCGTATACCAGGCCACATGCCGGCGCATTTCCCGGATGCCGGTATATTCCCCCTTCTGTGCAATTTGGGCACTGGCGTGACGAAGGATCATGCTTCCCACCTCCGCGGGCGATGGCCTTGGGAGCAGCTTTCCCGTGGCAAAATATTCCTTTATTTCCCGGAAGATCCAGGGATTTCCCCGGGCGGCCCGGCCGATCATAATGCCATCGCAGTCGGTTTCCCGAAGCATTTTTTCCGCCGCCTTCGGCCCGTCCACATCGCCGTTCCCAATCACCGGTATCGTGACGGCCTCCTTTATACGGGCGATCGCCTCCCAGTCGGCGTGGCCGCTGTAATACTGTTCCCGGGTTCGCCCATGCACCGCAAGCGCCGCCGCGCCGCCATCCTCAATGCGTTTGGCAATCTCCGTGACGTCCGCCGCCGCCCCTTGAATGCCGATACGTATCTTGGCCGTTACGGGCTTTTCAATCGCCCCCGCGACCTGGGAGACAATTTTCTCAATCAACGCAGGATTTTTCAAAAGCGCGGAGCCTTCCCCATTATTGACCACTTTGGGCACCGGACAGCCCATATTCAGATCCAGAATATCAAAGGGCAGCGCTTCTATCTGCCTGGCCGCCTCCGCCATCAGTTCCGGTTCGCTGCCAAAAAGCTGCAGGGCGATCGGATGCTCTTTCGGGTCGATCTCCATCAAGGCCCAGGTATTTTTATTTCGAAAGGTGATCGCCTTGGCGCTGACCATTTCCGTATACAGCAGCCCCGCTCCCTGCTCCTTGCACAGCAAACGAAATGGCAGGTCTGTTACGCCTGCCATTGGTGCCAATAGGAACGGATGATCCACCGTAACTTTGCCTATTTTTAACTGCATCCCTTTGCACCTCATCTATAACTGCTCCATTTCCGTCGCAATGCTCCATAGCCTCCCTTCATCCCTGCCAAGGGAAGCTTATGATAGAAAGAACGTTTTGTAGTACAGCTCCAGAGAATGGAGCAGCTCCTGCTTTTCCTGCCGGAGCTTTTTGATCTTTAAAGCGCTGCCAATCTCGTCGAACCGGGCGTCCGCTTCCAGCGCCTCTATCTTGAATTCCAGCTCGTCCTCTTCATTAAATTCCAGAAGCAGCACGCCGCCGATTTCCTCGGTGAACAGCACGCACATTACCTGCAGCTCCTGCTTCACACTCTGGGGAAGAGATTCAAAATCCGGATTAAAATAATATTTCTGCTCGTAAGAATTTGCTCCACAGAGCACTACGTTTTCCTGATACATGGCTCCTCTCTGCCGGCAGATCTGCCGTTTACAAAACGTCATTTTCATATATAACCGTATAAGCCTCTGACAGAAACCTCTCCGGCAAACACTTCCCGAATAGTTCCGTCCAAAAGCCTGACCTGTAATTCACCGTTCTTCGTAATACCAAGAGCCGTTCCCTCGAAAGAAGTTTCCTTTTCCAGAATCCGCACCTGCCGGCCTTTGTTCGCCAGCAGCCGTTCATACTCCTCCTTTACCAAGGAAAGATCCTCCGTCCGTAGAAATTGCGTATACGCTTCTTCAAAGCGATTACAGATCGCCGCCAGCACCTGCTCCCGCTCCCAGCATTGGCCGGTCTCCAGCCGCAGGGAAGTGGCCGTCTCCTGCAATTCCTCTGGAAATTCCTCCTGATTGACATTTACGCCGATGCCTACGATCACCGCATACCGGCCTTCCCGCCCCGTCTGCAGCTCCGCTAAAATACCGCAAATCTTTTTATTTCCCAACACCACGTCGTTGGGCCATTTTACCTGGGGAGACAAGCCAAGACCCTCGAGGGCTCTGGCCGTCGCCAATCCGGCTACCAAGGAAAGCATTGACGCCTTCTGCGGCGGACAGGCAGGTGAAAGCAAAAAGCTAAAAGCCAGGCAGCTTCCCGGCGGCGTGTGCCAGCTCCGTCCCCGACGCCCCCGGCCGGCCGTCTGTTCCTCCGCCAGACAAAGGCTTCCCTCCGGCGCGCCACACCTGGCCAGCTCCTTGGCCCGCAGGTTCGTAGAATCCAGCGACTGCTCATAAAAGAAAGAACGTCCCAGACTCTTTGTCGTCAGATACCGCTGCAGCTTCGCCAGGTCAAAGATCTCCTCCGACATCTTACACACCTAGTGTGGCGGCCATCACGGCCTTAATCGTGTGCATACGGTTTTCCGCTTCCTCAAAAACCAACGACTGGGCGGATTCAAAGACCTCGTCCGTCACTTCCATCTCCTGAATATCGAATCGTTCGCCCATTTCTTTTCCAATGGTCGTCTTCAAATCGTGGAAGGAGGGCAGGCAATGTAAGAAAATCGCCTGTTCGCCGGCGTTTTTCATAATTTCGCTCGTTACTTTGTAGGGGCTTAATTCCCGGATGCGTTCTTCCCAGACTTCATCCGGCTCGCCCATAGACACCCATACGTCCGTAGCGATCACATCCGCGCCCTTCGTCCCTTCCGTTACGTCCTCCGTCAGGGTAATCGAGCCGCCGGAGGCCGCCGCCCAGGTTTTGCACAGCTCTACCAGCTTTTCATCCGGAAAATATTTCTTCGTCGTGCAGGCGATAAAATGCAGCCCCAGCTTCGCCGAGGCAATCATCAGGGAATTTCCCATATTATAGCGGGCGTCGCCTAAGTACGCCAGCCGAAGGCCGGCAAGCTTCCCGAAGTGCTCGCGGATCGTCAGCATATCCGCCAGCATCTGCGTGGGATGGTATTCGTTTGTCAGGCCGTTCCACACCGGCACGCCGGCGTACCGGGCCAGCTCCTCTACGATCTCTTGGCCAAAACCCCGATATTCGATCCCGTCGTACATACGGCCCAGTACCCGGGCGGTATCCGCGATGCTTTCCTTCTTCCCAATCTGAGAGCTGCCCGGATCCAGGTATGTGCTTCCCATCCCCAGGTCGTTGGCCGCCACCTCAAAGGCGCAGCGCGTCCTGGTGCTGGTTTTTTCAAAAATCAGGGCAATATTTTTCCCCTCGTGGATCTTCGTGGGAATTCCCTGCTTCTTCTTTTCTTTAAAATCCGCCGCCAGATCCAAAAGATATAAGATCTCCGCCTGTGTGTAGTCCTTCAATGTCAAAAAATGACGTCCTTGCAAATTCATTGCCGCGTTCCTCCTCTTTTGCTGCTGTCTTCCGACTTTTCGCCGGACGCTTTCCTTTTGCTGCCTATGAGCCTTCTGGCAAATTCCGGCCATGTGCTCTCATCCTCCGGCAGGGCGCCTTGCTGCTCCCATACCGCTTCCAAAAGCCCCTCAGGCGTATAGATCCTGTATTTTGGCACCCGGCAGAGCTTGGCGACGGCCTCGAGCATTCCCAGATATAACTTTCGATAATCCCAATTGGTCAGCTTTAATTCCAACGCCAGCTTTGCGGGCGTCGTCTCAATAAAATGCCGCAGCGTACCGTCTCCCTCGTGCATGGCCGCCAGCTTTTCCAGATAATACTGCTCGTCCTTGTCGTCGTCAATATAATAAATAATGCCTTCCAATCCGTACAAAAAGCGCATGGCGTCATAATACCCCGCCGTCATATTCCGCCTGCTTTTTTCCGGATCAAAGTCGATGATATTTCCCAGGTCGATCCGCGGCTCTATATAGAAAACGGAAGTATCTGCCGGGATCTTCACCGGCTTATCCCGGCCCGGGCCAAAGATACGTACCACGAGAATATTCTGATACCCCCGCTTCACCAAAGGTTCCAAAGGCACATTGTCAATGGCGCCGCCGTCGATGTACGTCTTTCCATGGAGCTTTTCGTTTTTAAATAAAGGGAATAGATACGCGCTGGCCAGCAAAATATCCTTCACCAGTTCCGCATCCAGTTCCTGCATATCCACATCCAGCTCCCGGAATTCATCTACATTAAACGTACTAACATACAAGGGAATCGAAGAAGCTTGGAGCTTTTCCACATCTACGCACTCATCGATCAGACGGCGCAGAGGTGTCACGTCCATGCCGCCCTCCTGGAAAATCCCAAGGATGGATTTCACCGCCTCCTTGGGACGCAGTCTTTTTTCCAGCAGAAGCTTCATCTTCTCGTCGTCCACATCCATCACCTTAGAATAAGAGATTGTTTCCCAGATATGCTCCGCCCGGGAAAGATCCCCCATGCACATCATCGCGCCGTTTAACGCGCCGACGCTAGTCCCGGCAATACCGCTGATTTTTACGCCGGCTTCCCTAAAGGCCTTCCAAGCGCCGATCTGGTATGCGCCTCTGGCGCCGCCCCCCTCCAGAACGACGCCGTATTCTTTTGTTACATCAATCACTGGACGCATGGTCTGTTACGATCTCCTTTAAAGAAGTAGCCAGCCCGGCAATGCCCTGCAGATCGGAGGGGATGATCAGCTTCGTCGCTCTTCCCTCCGCCACCTTTTCCAGCGTTTCCAGGCTCTTCATCGTCAGTACGGAGGTATCGGCGCCTGCCTCCTTGATAAAGCGGATACCGTCCGCAGTGGCCTTTTGTACCTTCAATACGGCTTCCGCCTGGCCTTCCGCTTCCCGGATCATCTTTTCCTTCTGGGCCTCCGCCTGTAGGATCGCCGCCTGCTTTTCCGCCTCCGCGTCCAGGATAACCGACTGCTTCTTACCTTCAGCTACCAGCACGGTGGAGCGCTTTTCGCCCTCCGCCTTTAAGATGGCTTCCCGGCGTTCGCGCTCGGCCTTCATCTGCTTCTCCATTGCCTCCTGAATGGCTGCCGGCGGAATGATGTTCTTTAATTCGACTCGATTTACCTTAATCCCCCAGGGATCGGTAGCCACGTCCAGAGCCGCCCGCATCTTTGTATTGATCACTTCTCGTGAGGTCAGAGTTTCGTCCAGCTCCATATCGCCGATCACATTCCGCAAGGTGGTGGCGGAAAGATTTTCGATAGCCATAATGGGATTCTCCACACCGTAGGTGTAAAGCTTTGGATCTGTAATCTGAAAAAAAACCACCGTGTCGATCTGCATCGTAACGTTGTCCTTCGTAATTACTGGCTGGGGCGGGAAATCCACCACTTGCTCCTTTAAATTCACCCGGCGCGCCACGCGCTCGATAAAGGGAAACTTAAAGTGAATACCCACGCCCCAGGTGGCCTGATAGGCGCCCAGCCGCTCCAGGATCATGGCATGCGCCTGGGGCACAATCTTAATACAGGAAGCCAGCACAAAAAGCGCCAGCACCAGGACAACCACTATTACAACTATCGTTTTCATTGATGATCTCTCCTTTCCGTTGGAAGTTTGCTATTTTATTTTTTCTACGAGCAGCTTCACACCGCTGACTTCCAGAACCCTGACCGCCGCGTCCTTTGGAATCGTTACGTCCTCTTGGACACTTCTGGCCGTCCATTCCAGGCCATTGATCTTCACTACCCCGGTTTCTGCCAGATTATCGACGGTTTCCTGCACCACCGCCGTACGTCCCACCAGCGCGTCCACATTGGTCTTTTCTGTTTTTTTATTTAAGAGCCGCACAGCCGCCGGCCGGGTAAACAACAACAGCAGAAAAGAAACGGCTAAAAACAGGCCGGTCTGCAGCCATGGACCGGCTCCTAAAAGCGCCGCCAAAAGCCCCACCAGCGCGCCGCCGGCAAACCAAATCGTCGTAAGTCCTACGGTGATCGCCTCAATTCCCAGCAAAACCGCCACAAGAACCAGCCAAATGATCATATCCATCGCATTTCTCCTTTTCCATATCCAAGTATACCTTATGAGCTGCCGGATGGCAATACGGGCCCTGAAAGTGGCGACAAAGCCGCCACTTTCAGTAAAATTCATGGCTACGCCATAAATTTTAGCTACTGGTGGACAAAAGCCCGATTTGCTCGTGCAAGGGCTACGCCCCTACAAATCGAGCTTTTCACAAGCAGCCGGAAATGAATTCCGTCTGCTTGATTCCAATTCGAGGGCGTTGCCCTCGAGCACCCGTTGCTAAAAATACTTTATTTACTGTCTATAGAATCTCCGCGCCTTCTCTGCCGGAAGCATTCGTACAGCAGAATTCCCGCTGCCATCGCGGCGTTTAGAGATTCCGCATGACCCTGCATGGGAATCCGGATACGCCGGTCGGCATGTTCACACAGCCGGTCGCTTAAGCCGTTTCCCTCGTTTCCAATCAGAAAAACCGTGCCGCCGCTGTAATCCTCCTGGTCGTAGAATTTTTCCCCCTGCAGATGCGCCGCGTAGGAACAGATATGTTTTTCCCGCAGTTTCGCGAAAAAAGCATCCATGTTCCCCTCGGCAACGCGGTAAAAAGGCACCCGGTAAATCGCGCCCATCGTCGAACGGATCACCTTGGGCTGAAAAAGATCGGCGGTATGATCGCTGACAAATACAGCGGAAACACCGGCTCCCTCCGCCGTCCGAAGGATCGTCCCCACATTGCCCGGATCCTGCAAGTCTTCTAAAAAAACGAACAAAGGCGACTGTACATCCAACAGTTCTTCTAAGGAATAGGATGGCATTTTTAAGACGGTTAATACGCCCTGAGGCGTTTTTGTATCGCACATCTGATAAAAGGCTGCATCGGCAACCACTTCAAAGGGCACCGATGGCAGCTCCTTTTCCAATTCGCCGCTCTCCCACAGGCTGGAAGAAACATAAACCCTATCGATCCACTTCCTTGGCGCCTCCCGGAACATCTTTATTCCTTCCGCCACAAAAAGCCCGCATTCTCTCCGGGCTTTTGCTTTCTTATTTAATTGCAGGATTTTTTTCACCTGCGCGTTTCCTGTACTGGTAATCATAGGCCGTCCTATTTTTCTTTGGGCAAAATCCGCTTCAGATCCTGATTTTCCCCTACAACGATCAATGTGCAGCCCGGCTTTAGCGGCTCCCTCGGATCCAGGTTGACCTGCACATTCTGCTCATCCGCGGTACGGTATCCCACTACGTTCACATTCAGCCGCTTACGCAGGTGCAATTCCTCAAGACTCTTCCCGCCCCAGACACCTGGTAGCGGGAATTCCACCATGCTAAAGGTCGGCGACAGCTCGAATAAATCGCTAAAGCCATCGGAAAGAAGGCTTTGCGCCACGCGAATCCCCATGGAGCGCTCCGGATAAACCACTTCGTCTGCGCCAATCCTAGTCAATATCTCCCCGTGAAGCTCGCCGGCCGCCTTTGCCACCACATGGGGCACGCCGGCGTCCTTGGCACAAATCGTCGCCAAAATACTGGCCTGCATGTCCTCGGCGATCGCCACAATGACCACGTCCATATTGCCAAGCCCCAGAGAATCCAGCACGCCGTTCTCTGTCACGTCCGCCTCCAGGGCATACGTCGTCAGATCAGCCGCTTCCTTGATTCTTTCCTCGCTCTTGTCTACGGCCATCACGTCCTGATCGGCCGCCGATAACGTCCGGGCCATGCTCATACCAAATTTCCCAAGCCCGATGATTGCAAACGATTTTCTCAATATCGCGCCTCCCTATGGATTTCCTCTGTAAATATCCCTCTATCCTCTATGTTCTAACCGATCATCACACGCTCCTCGGGTAAACGAACGCCATTGGATTTTCTCTCTGCCTTCAGCACGATGGCTGTCGCCATAGTCAGCGGACCGATACGCCCCAGATACATCGTAACGACCACCGCCAGCTTTCCTCCAAGGGACAGACTTGGCGTCAGCCCGCGGCTTAGACCCACAGTCGCAAGCGCGGAAGTCATCTCGTACACAACGTCCACCAGATCTGCCGCCGGCTCCAGCGCAAGGAGCAGCAGACACATCGCGAACCAGACGGCAAAAGCTGCGCAGACCACTACCAGCGCCGAACGCACCCGGCTTTCCTTCACCCGTCTGCGTGAAATTTCCGTGTCGTCCTTTCCCCGCACATACGCCAGCATAGTAAAAAGCAGCACCGTGATCGTCGTCGTCTTGACGCCGCCGGCCGTTCCCATCGGCGATCCACCGATGAACATCCACAGTAACGAAAGACAGACGGACGCATTGGAAAGCCGCCCCTGATCCACCGTCATAAAACCGGCCGTACGGGTCGTCACCGACTGGAACAAACTAAAAAGTACCTTGTCAGACAACGGACGGCCGCCCATCGTACCGGCATTTCCATATTCAAATAAAAATATGAAAAAGGCTCCTCCCAAAATCAGGAAGAACGTCGTACATAAAACGATCCTGCTGTGCAGCCGCAGCTTTTTCCAAAAGCGGCGAGGCGACAGCTTTTTTGTAAAAACCTCCCGGCAGCGATCGGCCAAATCCCACCAGACGATAAAGCCCAGGCCGCCGGCAATAATCAGCGCTATCGTCGTCAGATTGACCAGCCAGTCCCCCGCATAGGGAAGCAGGCTATTTTCTCCTAGAATGTCCATACCCGCGTTACAAAAGGCGGATACGGAGGTAAAAACCGACTGCCAGATTCCCCGTGGCAGACCATACTGCGGGACGAAACGAATCGCATAAAAGCAGGCGCCCAAAGCTTCCGCACCCAAAATGCCAAAAAGAATCTTTCGCACGCCTTTGACCAGACCTGCCATGGAATCCAGATTATAGGAATCCTGAATTAGCTTCCGGCTGCGCATACCGATCCGCCGGCCGATGCCGATGAAAATGATCGTGGCCATCGCCACGACGCCGATACCGCCCAGCTGGATCAGAAGTAAGATCACCACCTGTCCAAACAAGCTCCAGTGCGTCGCGGTCGTCACCGTCACCAGACCAGTGACACAAACGCTGGTCGCCGCGGTAAACAGGGCATCCACAAAAGGCGTGGAAACCCCCGACGCCGCAGCCTCAGGCACAGACAGCAGCAGCGCTCCCAAAAGGATCACGCCGGCAAATCCTAACGCAATGATCTGCGAGCTGTTTAATTTTCGTCTGCCCTCTGGAAAAGGTTTCGCTATTTTCATCGGTTACTGAATCTTTGTCTCGTGTTTGTCGTAATTATGAGACAGGGAGCTGCAGACCTCGTACTGGTATTCGGAAATGCGCTTCTCCATGGACAACGCTTCATTGATATCAAAGTCCACATACTCTCCGTGCCGATAGCCCACCACCCGGCAGGTTTTCCCAGCCAGCAGAAGATCCACAGCCATCGCGCCCATCGTCGACGCATAGACCCGATCCTTACAGGTGGGACTGCCGCCGCGCTGCATGTGGCCCAGAATCGTCGCCCGCGTTTCGATCCCTGTGGCCGCTTCGATCCGCTTAGCCATGGCTTCGGAATGGCCGATGCCCTCCGCATTGATAATAATATGATGCTTTTTCCCTAATTTCCGATTTTCAATGATATTATTGATAATCTTCTGCTCGTCGTAATCGTATTTTTCCGGCAGAAGCACATCCTCCGCTCCGTTGGCAATACCGCACCACAAAGCCAAATAGCCGGCGTTTCGGCCCATAACCTCGATAATGCTGCACCGCTCATGGGACGTAGAGGTATCCCGCACCTTATCAATGGCCTCCATCGCCGTATTTACCGCCGTATCGAAACCAATCGTATATTCTGTACAGGCGATGTCCAAATCAATCGTTCCCGGCACGCCTATCGTATTGATGCCCAGATTCGCCAGTTTCCTAGCGCCCGCAAAGGAACCGTCGCCGCCAATGACCACTAAGCCTTCGATGCCGTGCTTACGGCAGACCTCTGCGCCTCTTCTTTGGCCTTCCTCTGTTCGAAATTCCGCGCAGCGCGCCGTATATAAAACCGTTCCGCCTCGCTGAATCGTATCGGAAACGTCGCGAGCGGACATATCTTTGATTTCTTCGTTTAAAAGACCGTTATAGCCCTTATAGATTCCCTTCACCTTCAAGCCGTTACTTAAGCCCCGCCGTACGACGGCGCGGATCGCCGCATTCATGCCCGGAGCATCGCCGCCGCTTGTCAGCACGCCGATTGTTTGAATTTTTTGATTTTCAGCCATAA
This sequence comes from uncultured Blautia sp., assembly GCA_948436455.1. Taxonomy (GTDB): domain Bacteria; phylum Bacillota; class Clostridia; order Lachnospirales; family Lachnospiraceae; genus Blautia_A. Next base: position 5,553 of record CAOJIB010000056.1, on the reverse strand, counting down.
CAACCTCCTCCATTCGCCTCTTCCCACGCGTCAGAAAGCCGTCTTATGCCAGGGACGCAGGGGATTCTTCTTATGTGCATTTATTTTAATGCATCTGCGCTATTTTTTCAATACTCTTTTTTTCCACAACTTTCACGTTATCGTCGCCGAACTTTTGCTGCAAAATTTCCAGCAGGGCGCCGTCCGCTTGGACATTTCGGTTCGGCGGCAGGGATTTGAGCGCCTTTTCCTTTTTCAGAAAGACGACGACCCGGTCGCCGCCGTCCGAATCCTTCAGCGCCTCCAAAAGCTCCTGCTCCCGGGCCAGATAGCTTTCCTTATCCGGAAACTGCAGCCACAACTCCCGGGGCAGATCTTCAAAGCGAAAGATCTTTTCGCAGATGAGCTTCGCCGCCTTATCTTCCTCCGCGGAAACCCGGCCCCGGATCAGAAGCTTGGCGTCTTCATTTAGAAACTGTACGTTCTGTTCATAGTCCCGTGGAAAGACTACGACCTCCACACTGCCCACCATATCCTCCAGGGTAAGGAAAGCCATCACCTGATTTTTCCGGGTATATTTAATCGTTTTTCCAGCGACCATGCCGCCGATCATGACCCGCTGACCGTCCTTAACCTTTGTTCTTCCGTCTTCATCCGGCTGAAAATCCGCCGCCTGCGCCGTCACATTTTTCTTTAAAAGTCCCGCGTAGTTTTCCAGCGGATGACCGCTTACATAGATCCCAAGCACTTCCTTTTCAAATGCCAAAAGCACCTCTTTTTCGTATTCCGGCACATTGGGCATCTGCACCTCGTAGGCTTCTTTTTCCTCCTCGCCGGCCAAATCAAAAAGCGTCATCTGCCCGGCCATGGAATTCTTTTTTTCCTGATTGACGCTCTCCAAAATTTGCAGATAAACCAGCATTTTCTGCCGTCGGTTTCCTGGAAGTCCGTCGAAAGCGCCAGCTTTTATAAAATTTTCCAGCGCCCTTTTATTAATTTCCCTGCCGCCGACTCGGGTAATGAAATCCTTTAACGTCGTATAATTTCCCCGTTCCTCGCGCTCTCGGATAATCTCCTGGATCACCGGACGGCCGACATTTTTGATCGCCGACAACGCATAGCGGATAGATGTTCCATCCACAGAAAAATCCCATTCTCCTCGGTTGATATCCGGCGGTAAAATCTGTATGCCCATCTGTCTGCAGGTATAGATATATTCCGAAACTTTGTTGGGAAAATCAATCACAGAAGTCATCAGCGCCGCCATGAATTCCACCGGATAATAATACTTCAAATAGGCCGTCTGATAAGCCACCATTGCATAGGCGGCCGCATGAGATTTGTTGAAAGCATACTTGGCAAAATCGATCATTTCGTCGTAAATCTTATTGGCGATCTGCTCTGAAATCCCATTATTTATACAGCCGGGAACCCCTTCCGCCTCGTTGCCATATACGAAATTCTGCCGTTCCTTTTCCATCACGGCCGCCTTCTTCTTGGACATGGCGCGCCGCAAAAGATCGCTTCGGCCTAAAGTATAGCCGCCCAGCGTGCGGACGATCTGCATCACCTGCTCCTGATAGACGATACAACCATACGTAGGCGTCAGGATCGGCTCTAGCTGCGGACAATCGTAGGTGATCGTTTCCGGATGGTTTTTTCCACGGATATACTGCGGAATAAAGTCCATAGGGCCAGGACGGTACAAGGAAATTCCTGCAATAATGTCCTCCAGACTCTGGGGTTTTAATTCCTTCATAAAGCTCTTCATTCCCGCGCTTTCCAACTGGAAAATCCCGTCCGTATAACCGGTGCTAAGGGAATCCAACACTTGCTTATCATTATAGTCGATCGCCTCCAGATCCAGCGTTTTTCCCGTAGATCTTTCCGCCATTTTCACAGCATTCTGAATCACCGTCAGCGTCCGAAGCCCCAGAAAGTCCATTTTTAGAAGGCCCAATTCTTCCAGCGTAGTCATCGTAAACTGCGTAGTGATCGTGCCGTCCGCCGCCCGGGAGAGCGGCACATATTCTTCCACAGCCCGCTGACTGATCACCACGCCCGCCGCATGCATGGACGTATGCCGTGGAAGACCTTCCAGACGCCTGGCCATGTCGATCAGATGACGCACCTCTTCATTTTCTTGATACGTCTTCGCCAGCTCTGGATTCATCTTTAACGCCTTATCAATCGTGATATTCAATTCCATCGGAATCATCTTGGCAATCACATCCACCTGGGCATAGGGAATATCCATCACCCGCCCCACATCCCGGATGACGCCCCGGGCGGCCATCGTACCGAAAGTGACGATCTGCACCACTCGGTCCTTTCCATATTTTTGCACCACATAATCGATCACTTCCTGGCGGCGTTCAAAGCAGAAATCAATATCAATATCCGGCATGGATACCCGCTCCGGATTCAGGAATCGCTCAAAAAGCAGATCATACCGCAGCGGATCCAGCCGGGTGATCCCCAGGGTATACGCTACCAGACTTCCCGCCGCAGAGCCCCGGCCGGGCCCTACGATAATGTCGTGATCCCTGGCGTATTTGATAAAGTCCCAGACGATCAGAAAATAGTCTACATAGCCCATATTTTTGATCGTTCCCAGCTCATATTCCAGACGATCAGTAAGCTCCTTTGTCACCGGCTGATAGAGCTTTTCAAGGCCTTCATAACAGAGCTTATTCAAATAGTCCCAGGAGGTGTAGCTCTCCGGCACGTCGTACTTGGGAAGCTTTGTGACGCCAAATTCTATATCCACTTGACAGCGCATGGCGATCCGGTGGGTATTCTCCAGCGCTTCCGGCGCATAGGGAAAAAGCGCCGCCATCTCCTCGGGAGATTTCACATAATACTGGCCGCCCTCGTAGCGCATCCGATCCTCGTCCGCCAGCTTTTTCCCAGTCTGAATACACAGCAAAATGTCGTGAGAGGCCACGTCCGTTTCATACGTATAGTGCACGTCGTTTGTCACCGCCAGCGGAATTCCAGTCTCCTGGCTCATACGCACAATCTGCTGATTCACCAGCTGCTGCTGGGGAATACCATGATCCTGCAGCTCCAGAAAATAATTTCCTTTTCCAAAGATCTCTTCATGAGCCAGGGCCGCGTCCCGGGCCGTTTCATACATCCCTTTTTCCAAATAGCGGGGAACCTCGCCGGCCAGACAGGCGCTTAAAGCAATAAGCCCTTCATGGTATTCTTGCAGCAGCTCCTTATCCACCCGCGGCTTATAATAAAAGCCCTCCACAAAGCCCCTAGAAACCAGCTTCATCAAGTTCGCATAGCCTTGATTATTTTCTGCCAGCAGCACCAGATGATAATATTTATCCTCCTGCACGCCGGCCTCTTTGTCAAATCTGGACCCAGGCGCCACATACACCTCGCAGCCCAGGATCGGCCGGATACCGGCCTCCTTGGCCGCGCGATAAAAGTCGATCACACCGTACATCACGCCGTGATCGGTGATCGCCGCACTGTCCATGCCCAGCTCTTTGACTCTGGAAACATACTCTTTGATTTTATTGGAGCCATCCAGAAGACTGTATTCCGTATGCACATGCAAATGGGTAAAATTCACTGCTTTTCTCCTTTATCGCTGGTGTAAATATAAGCTTCTATCCGTCGGTTATATCTGTTCTATTTTGTATATTTTCCCATCGGCTATACGCACTTTTTGAGCCTTCAAAAGACGGCCTACGGCCCGCTTAAAGGCGTTTTTGCTTAAGGAAAATTCCCGTTCAATCACCTGGGGGGACGCTTTGTCGTCAAAGGGCAGCACGCCGGCAAATTCCTCAATGACGCCCAGCACCATCTCGGCATCCTCATCAATCTGCAAATACGCCTTTTGCTTCGCGCTTACGTTCAGCTTTCCGTCTTCCTTCACCTCTGTGACCCGGAATTCCAATACGTCGCCCACCCGGTATTTTCCCTGGGCCTCCTGATGGGGGATCAGCGCGGAATACCGGTCGTCCACAGCCACAAATACGCCGAAACGTTCGCTGATCTCATAGATCCGCCCCTTCACCATAGCTCCCGCCTCATAGGGGGAATCTGTGGAAAGATAGTGGTAAACCTTCATCGTCCCGCACAGCCGCTGGCTTTTGTCCACGTACAGCGCCACCAGACACTCGTCGCCCACCCGTACCTTCGTCGTCTGCTCCCGGAAGGGCAAAAACAAATCCTTTTCCAGGCCCCAGTCCAAAAAGGCGCCCATTTTGGAGGTCTGGGCTACTGTGAGTACGCAAGTCTCTCCCACTTGCAGCATCGGCTCCCGGGTCGTCGCAATGGGACGGTCCGAGGAATCCTTATAAATGAACACCTCCAGCTCGTCTCCCTCTTTGATCCCCTTTGGCGCCTGCTTGGCGGGAAGCAGCACCCGATCAGATGGGCCTGCCTGAGGGCCTTCCCCTACATATACGCCAAATTCCACCTTTTTTACAACCTGCAGCTTTTGCTTCTTTCCTAATTGTATCATAACCTCTCCTTATCGGCCGGGCGTCCTTGCAGCTCCCGGAACTATTTATACCTGCGTTTTCTCAAATTCCACCGTGCAGTAGACGCCGCCCTGCCGGTCCTTTTGCACCACATAATACCGCTCGCCCTCCCAAAGCGTCCAGGGAATGATCTCCTCTCCTAAGCGAGCCTGTTTCTTATACTCCACCCGAAGCTGTCCTACGGGGAAATCTTCCGGTAAAAGCTCCTGGGCCATAGCAATGTACTGCCCGTTATTTACATGCCGGTTCGTATCCAGATGGTGAGGACGGACGGGTATCGGCGCCTCTTCCTTTAACCCTTCCGGCAGAGTGATCTTCCTGGGGGCATAGGCCATATCCAGCTTTTCTTCCAGCTCATAGCCCTCCCGATCCCGGGGCTCTATTTTCACCGGCACGCCCCTTTGCATATCCAGAAGGCTCCACAGGGAATTGGCGCAGGCCAACTGCGTCCCGGCAGCATCTGTCAGCAGAAAATTTCGACTTCCAAAAAATCCGCGGAATGCATACGGCCAGGTAACCGCAGTGACCTCCTCACCGATTTCCGGCAGCCGTCCGATCATGATCTGCCAGGCGGAAAGAACCCAGCCTCTTTGCTGCTTTTGGCAGTACGCCATCCCTTTGCCGATGGTTTCCGACTGAAAGGTACAGCAATCCTGGAAATAATTCACCAGAGAATGCAGCGTCAGCCGGCCGTCTGGCCCCAGCTCGCTGTACCGGACTCTTCCGGAAAAAGAATACTTCATAATCTCTCCTCCTCGCAGTAAGGCGCTTAAAAAGAATCCCCATAGTGCAAAAAAAGCTCTGCAGGCATCTGCAGAACCTTTCTGATAAACAGGGCTACAAGGATTCGAACCTTGAAATGACGGAGTCAGAGTCCGTTGCCTTACCGTTTGGCGATAGCCCTTTATTCACAACACAATGAATTATAAACTATAAAGGAAAAAAATGCAAGCCCTTTTTTACATTTTCTGCAAATTTCTGTAGCATTTCCATCCGAGGCTTCGCGCCCGTCGCAAAGGGGCTGTCGGTTAATACCGATTTTTAAAGCCCCTACACCAAAACAAGCATA
>CAOJIB010000055.1 GCA_948436455.1 uncultured Blautia sp. | reverse complement strand
AGGATAGCGTGACTGGAGTTCAGACGTGTGCTCTTCCGATCTCTAGACTAAGTCCCGCCGTCCCAAACCGCTCGCACACGGCGACCGTCACGTCCCCGCCGCTGGTATACAGCCCCAGAAACGCCGGCTCCGCTTTGAAAAGGCGGTAGGTGATCTCCGCCAGCCCGCTGTTGATACGTCCGGTAATCTCATCCAGCGCCGCGTCGTAACGCTCCATATACGGCCGAAAATCAATTCGGTTCTCTGGGTAAAGGCCGTCGCCCGTCACGGTCAGAAGCCGGCAGCCGGCAACTCCCGCAAGAACTTCCTCCGTCACGCGCCGGATCTCCGCCTCCCGTCGTTCTTCTCCCTCCAGCAGCTCCTTCGTCTTTACAAAGACATTATGATGCTTCTGGGAAAGCCACAGCTCTTCCATCTGCTTCTGCGCATGGGGATTCACGCTGCCCACCACGGCCAGGATCTTACTTTTATTCTTCGTCTCATGAGGCACGATCAGCTTCCGGGCCAACGTTGCGGTAAATACGCCGGGATCCACGGCCACGGCCTTTTGCCTGCTGATCATGACCGCGTCGGCGATCAGGTCCAGATCTTCCTGGGTCACACAGTCACATACCAGGATCCGGCTGCCCTCCAAGACACGCGCCTTTATGAGATCCGCCAGCGCATGCGCTCCGTGCATCATGTCCTTCATCAATATCGAAGCAACCGGATATTTGCTCTGCTCTTTAAAAAGGACAGCCGCTTCCGAAACCTTTACCGGCGTCTTCGGATCGATGGCAATATCAGTCTTATGTAAGGGAAGCCCGTTCACCAGCATATAACCGCCGATGACTACTCGCCCGGAAGAAGGAAAGCAGGGCGCCACAACCGCCACATATTCTTCTCCCAGACAATCCAGCATGGCGTCGACCTCGCTTCCCAAATTTCCTCGAAGCGTGCTGTCAATTCTCTTGGAATATACCTTGACCTCTTCGTCCTTTAATACGTCACAGACTTCGTATACCCGCCGGTAGGCCGTCTGGGGATCGACGCCCCGACTGTCCGTCGGATATAATACACAATCGCAGTCTTCCACCGCCGTCGGTTCTATCCGCCCGGAATTCATAATGGTATACGCTTTGTAATCCATTTTCTTCAGAAGTACTCCCGTCGCGTTAGCTCCCGTCAGATCGTCTGCAATCACTACACACTGCGGCATAGCCAAGCTCCTTTCATCACACAAATATGAACGTTTGATTTTGTTTATATTGTACTCCTGTTGTGCGAAAATGTCAATTTATTCTAATTTTTATCAGGAATTTTGGCGATTTCTCTAAAATATATTGTTCGTTTTTGTTCACTATTCCAGTTATTTCCTGGTTAATACTTCCACCGCCTCTTTCAGGGTGGTGATCTCCCCTACGTTTCCCGGGAAGATAATATAGGGGGTCATCGGGAATTTACTATCCGCTCCAGTCTGCCATACCGGGATTCCCGGCCGGATCTGTCCCAGAACATTGGCTTTTTTCACCGCCAGCGCCTTTGTGCCCACGTCGCTGGAGGTAATGCCGCCTTTGGCAATGACGAAACTGGGGGTGATTCCCAGGCGGCCCACCAGGGACTGGACGGCGTCGGAGATCTTCACGGAAAGACGCAATTCATCCTCTTTATCGCCGGTATCCGCCGTAATCAGCGCCCGGGTTGTATAGCAGCAAACAGTCTTGCCGTTTTTGATGCACTCTTCTTCCGCGGCCAGGCATCTTTGCACCTCTGCTTCGAAAGCCGCGTCGTCCTTCACAAGCGTGGCGTCCAGCTCGATAAATTCGATGTCCGTAAGTTCTTTTAAGCATTCCACCTGCTTGGTGGTCTTGTCGGTATGAGAGCCTACCACGACGATCCCGCCGTTGCTCGTCTCCTTTACCACCATCTGCTCCCGAGTCAGAAGCGGCTGGTCGGTTACACCGCCCATGACCTTGACGATCGCCGCCGCCGTCCGGAACATGAAGACCTTTCCCTTGGCCATGGCCCGATAGAGCGCCACGCAAAAAACCTTTACATCCGCATAATCTACAGCGTTTACGATGATCTTATTGAAATCCTTCACCGCCAAAAGCTGCGCCTCGATCTTATCCACGTCCATATTGTGAATATCCTCCAGGGAAATGCAGGTGACGTCATCCGCCCGATAGGCGCCTTTTGTCTTTTCCTCCACGTAAGCCGGCATGGAAGCGGCGGTATAGCCAAAGGTCTTATCTCTGGCAAATTCTGTCTCATTGGCCGGGATCAGCTCGTCGCCGTATTTTACATAATGTACATTATCAATGGTAAAGCGGCCGCCTTCCTTGAAGAATGGACAAAGGATCTCGCCGTCGATGGTCTTGCCCGTATTCTTCTCATAGCTTTCTTTCAAAAGCTCCGTCTCCAGCGGAAAATGGCCCCGAAGCGTGCTGTCGCTGCGGCTGATGAAAATGTATTCTCTGCCGGTTTCCTTCGCCACCTCGTCTACGACCGCCGCAATCTCTCTGTGCGCCTTCGTGGTCTGCTCTACGGTAAAGCCCCGGGAATTGGTCAGTATGTAGAACAGGTTATTTTCTTCTTCGAAGCCCTGACGGACGCTGTCCTTTTCCCAATTGGTGTATACGGAAATGTCGTGTACCGTCTGCACGCCGGTGGGATCGTCGTCCAGTACGACAATCTTTTTCTGATTTGCATCGATCTCTTTACGCAAAAGCGCGTCGACCTTTTCTTCGTCAATTTTCTTATAGGAAGTTAATACCTCTGCGTTCTTTGCCATGTTTCCATTTCCTCCTAGTTTTCCTTTTTCACCTCTACGTCGGCCAGCTTTTCAAAATACTGTACGATTCCGCCATGATCGTCCTCCATATGGCCATGGATCTTCAGCGTCTGCAGGATCTCGTAAAGCTGCGCGGTATATGGAATCGGCACGTCGATGGCATGGGCGGTATTGACTACGTTCTTAATGTCCTTGTGATTGATACGGATCGGGCCGCCCGGTTTGAAATTCCGCTCGATAATCATCGGGATCTTCGCGTCTAATACGGCGCTTCCCGCCAGGCCGCCGCGGATAGCCTTATATACCTTCTCCGGATCTGCGCCAGCCTTTGCAGCCAGTACGAACGCCTCGGATACGACGGCGATCGTATTATTCACGATAATCTGATTGGCCAGCTTGGTCACGCTGCCGCTGCCGGAAGGTCCGATCAGAAGGGCGGAATTTCCCAGTATATCGAAATATTTCTGCATCGCTTCGAAATCCTTCTCATCACCGCCGGCCATGATTGCCAAAGAGCCTGCTACCGCGCCCGGCTCGCCGCCGGATACCGGTGCGTCCACAAAGCCCACGCCCAGCTTTTTAAGCCCTTCGTAGCATTCCTTAGATTCCACCGGCGTTACAGAGCTCATGTCGCATACGACCGCGCCAGCTTTGATCGTGGAGGCTACGCCGCCCTCGCCAAAGAGAATCGACTTGGAGATCGCGCCGCTTGGAACCATGATGATGATCCGTTCGCACTGCTCGCCGATCTCAGTATATGTAGCTTCCTTCGCACCGGCCGCTACCACGTCGGCCACCGCTTCCTTATTCAGGTCGGAAACCAGCAGCTCTTCTCCTGCCTTTAAAAGATTTTTCGCCATCGGCCTTCCCATAATTCCCAGTCCAATAAATCCTAACTTCATAGTCCCGTCTCCTTTTCTTCTTTGTTTTATTTGATGAACATAGGGCATATCCTATGCATCTTTTTGTAACTATTGCCTCTTGACATTTTTATTATACTGCATACCGGTATACCGGTCAAGTAGTCAAATTGGATTCTCTGTATTGAACAAATTCACTACAAAAAAACTGTGAAAAACCCCCAGAAACAGCGGGCTTGTTCGTTATTTAACAAACAAGTTTGGCTCGGTTTTCCATTCGGAGGGCTTCACATTTTCTGCATTTTTCACATTTTTGGAGAAATAAGGCATTCGGGATTTTTCCTAAAACAAAAGAGGAGTTTTCCGGTATTTATGGAATTTTCCACAAAAAGATTTTTCACTTTTTTATAGGCATTTTTCCAGAACTATGATAAGATGATGCAGGGGTCAAAAGGTATTTTGACCTTAGTATCATAAGATACAAGTGCAAAGGAGCGTACTATGATCTCATTGAACGAACAGGCCTACAACCACTTGAAAAACCTGATCGCGAATCAGGAGCTTTCCTATAATAAAATCTATTCTGAAACAAAGCTTTCCCGGGAGCTGGGCATTTCCCGGACGCCGCTGCGGGACGCCGTTCACCGGCTGGTGCAGGAGGGATATATCGATATCATCCCCAGCAAAGGCTTCCAGCTCCACCAGCTGACGAAAAAGGACGTCATCGAAACCTTCCAGGTTCGTTCCGCTCTGGAGGGATACTGCACGGTAGAAATTGCCAAAAGCGCCTCCACGGTAAAAGCCGGGAAGCTCCTTGGGGAGCTGGCGCAGCTCATGGCGCATATGGAGCAAATCATGGCGACAACCCATTCCATTGAGGAATTTGTCGAATACGATTTCCAATTTCACCTAAAGATCATTCAGTACATTGGCAACGGGGAATTTTCTTCTATCTTCGCTTCCTATATGTATCGAATGCAGCGGCTGGCCGCCCTTTCCCTCGCCCACAAGAATCGTATGGAAAATACCTGCGGCGAGCACCGGGCTATCTACCAGGCCATGGCCACCGGAGACGCGGGGCATGTCTACGAAATCACGCTCCGGCATATGAGCACGCCCCGGGGAATCAATCTAGAGGATCTCTAGCCTCTTACCTGCCGCGACAAAAAGACCGAAAGCTTTTAAAAACGGCTTTCGGTCTTTTTAAGTGCTTTTTTCTTATGGATTAAATCTCGGCCAGCTTCAGAAGATCCGGTACCTTGGACTCCCAGCCAAGGGCCATGATATGTACGCCCTGGCAGTACGGCTTACATTCTTTGATGATGCGTGCGGCGATTTCTACGCCTGTAATGCCTGCTTTTGTTTTTTCTTTATCTTTCTTCAGCTCTTCGATCATTTCATCGGGCACATGAACGCCGGCAACGTTTGCGTTCATGAATTTCGCCATACCGGCGGACTTGGGAATAACGATTCCTAACTGTACCGGTTTGCCGAACTGTTTTGCCTTTTCCATGAATTTGATGAATTTCTCCGGCTCGTATACGGCCTGCGTCTGGAAATAATCCGCGCCTGCGCGCACCTTACGTTCCATCTTAGCAAGCTGTGCATCCACAGAATCGCTGCAGGGAGATACAACGGCGCCCTTAGCAAACTTCGGCGGTTCGCCGACCAGCTTATTGCCGCCCAAATCTTCGCCCTCTTCCAGCTTCTTCACCGTATGGATCAAAGAAACGGAATCCAGGTCGAAAACAGGCTTTGCCTGGGGATGATCGCCCATCTTCGTATGGTCGCCGGTCAAAAGCAGCAGATTCTCGATGCCCAGCGCCGCCGCGCTCAAAATATCAGACTGCAGCGCGATACGGTTCCTGTCGCGGCAGGTGATCTGGAAGATCGGGGTCAGTCCTTCATCCTTCAGAGCCTTACAGGTTGCCAGAGAACCAAGACGCATAACGGAGGACTGATTATCTGTCACGTTCACCGCCGTGATATCGCTTAAATATGTCTTCGCTTCTTCCAGCAAATGTTCAATATGGATTCCCTTCGGCGGCCCTACTTCCGCTGAAACTACAAATTCCCCACGTTCAAATAACTCAGTAATTTTCATTATACATTGCTCCTAATCATCATATATTTTGAAGGTTATTATTTCGCCACTTCGTCATCGGTTGCAAAATTACGGATCTGGGTCGGGCATTTCAGCACATCCAGACGGCCCAGCTGTGCCAGACGCCGGTAGATACGCTCCCAGCCGCATTCCATATTGCCATCCACTTCGCATTTCCCATCCTTGGAGCCGCCGCACTGGCCGTTGACCAGGCTCTTGGAACAGGCGGTGATCGGGCAGATGCCTCCGGTAATATTCAAATAACACTCGCCGCACTGATCGCAGTCATACTCTAAAGGCGTCACTCCCTGGAAGCCTGGCAGCGGATACGTATCGCAGGCCGCGCATACTTTTTTATCTTCGAAATATTCGGCGATGGTCTGTACGCCGACGCCGCAGGAAAATACAAGCACTACCTCGGCGGCTTCGATCTCGCTCTTATGCCCTTCCAGACGCAGCTTCATATTCTCCGGATTACAGATATAATCGGTGGTGATGCTTCCGGTCACATTTCCGTCTGCCGCTAATTCCTTCTGGAGCTCTATCGCTTCCTTTTCCGGGAAATGCACTTCCTTACATCCATGGCAGTTGATAATGAAAACTTTCTTTCCAGCCGCCAGCGATGCAATCGTTTCTTTGGATTTTAATTGGGTAATCAACATATCACTTCATCCCCCTTATCGCATTTTTCCCGGCTTTGATCTTGCTAACTAACGGAATCTTGGAGGAACAGATGTACTCGCAGGATCTGCACTCGATACAATCCATTACATTCTTGTCCTTCATTTCCAGCCACTTCTCTTCGTCCGCATATTTTGCGAAATACAACGGGCTCAGCTCCATCGGGCATACGTCTACGCAGCGGCCGCACTTGATACATGCAACAGCCTCCGTATGATCGGCGTCGATGGCAATCAGGCCGTTGGAGCCTTTCATAACGGGTACGTTCGTATCGTTTAGGACAAAGCCCATCATCGGTCCGCCGGCCTTGATGGTCACGTCGTCGCCTGTGATACCGCCGCAGTGGTCAACCAAATCTTTCATATTTGTGCCGACCTTTACGATATAATTGCCCGGATTCTTAATTCTTTCGCCGGTGATGGAGATCACGCGCTCCACAAGGGGCATTCCTTTTTGGATTGCGTCGGAGATCGCCTTCGTGGTGCTGATATTGCTCACTACGCAGCCTACGTCCGCTGGCAGTCCGCCGCTTGGAACCTGGCGTTTCATCACGCGCTTAATCAGCATTTTCTCCGCGCCCTGCGGGTATTTCGTCTTCGCCGTTACTACCTCGATATTCTCGCAGTTTGCAGTCTTAGCTTCCAGTAATTCGATGGCGTCCGGCTTATTATCTTCAATGACAATTATGCCCTTTTCGGCGCCCACGGTCTTGATAATGGCTTTCAGGCCGTAGATCACATCATCAGCAAACTCCAGGAGCACCCGGTGATCTGCGGTCAGATACGGCTCGCACTCGCAGCCGTTCAGTAAAATGGTATCTACCGGCTTGGCCGGTTTTAACTTCACGGAGGTGGGGAATCCCGCGCCGCCCATGCCGACGATGCCGGCTTCGCGAACGATTTCCACGATCTCGTCCGGCGTCAGCTCGTCCAAATCCTTATGCGGTTTTACAGATTCGTGCAGAGTATTCTTTCCGTCTGAACGGATGACTACAGACAAGCATTCGCCTCTTGTAGCATGAGGACGCGACTCGATGGCGATCACCGTACCGCTGACGCTGGAATGGATCGGGCTGCTGATAAAGCCGGCGGCCTCGCCGATCTTCTGGCCGACCTTTACCGTGTCGTTAACTTCTACTACAGGATTCGCCGGAGCGCCCGCATGCTGAGAAAGCGGGATCACTACAACTTCAGGATCCGGGAACCTCTCCAGTGCGAAATGCTCGCTGAATTCCTTATGCTCTGAGGGATGCACGCCGCCGTAATAGCCTTCCAGGCGATTCTCACGGATGGCTTTCACATATTCGTTGACAAACTTAAAGTCTACCTTGGAATAATCCCGTATCTGTACCGGCTGCTCTAAAAGCTCGGGGATACGGCCCTGTTTTTCCAATCTTTTATGTATTTTCTCCCAGGCGCAGTCTTTATTGCTGTCCACCTCGCATTTTCCGTTCTTCGCACCGCCGCACTGGCCGTTGACCAGGCTCTTGGAGCAGTCTACGATCGGACAGACGCCGCCTGTAATATTCAGATAGCACTGCGCGCACGCGTCACAGCTCTTCTTCGTCAGAGCCATGCCGTGATGCCCCGTATAATTCAAGGAATTGCTGGCTGCATATACGGGCTTCCCAGCCAGATCCGCCACTGTCTGAACCCCCAGACCGCAGGAGATAACAAAAACATTTTCTGTTCCTTCCGGAATCATGTCCTGGATCTTCTTCTCCGTCTGGACCTTATTGCACAGAAAATCCACCCGCGCGCTGCCGGTAACCGTTTTCCCCTGCGCCAAGACGATTTTCTCAAACTCGCCGCACTCCGGCTCGTCTATAGTCTCAAATTCCTTGAAGCATTTGTTACAAGCAACGATAAACAGATGATCCTTATCGGCCAATAAGGAAACCAGTTCATCGTCCCTTTTTAACTTATACTTGGTATAGTTTTCCAATTGCTCACCTTCCTTATAAAATTGATACACAAACCCAATGCTTATCTGTTGCGCCGTTTCTTCAACCTCTGCATTTTGAAGAAAAAATAACAATAAGCAAATCTCTTGGAGTCCTACATTTAATACGCCATTCAGTATAACACATATTAGCTAAATTATCTAGTCTAAACGTATATTTTTACGCAAAAATATACATTATGCGCAAAATCAGTCCACAGGTGGATTTTTTATTCGGTTTTTTCACAAAAAGACGTTCTTATTTTCCAATTTTCGCATTAAATGGGACATTATGGAAAGACAGGACGTAAAAAGAGCGCTCATTTGCGGGCGCGGTCCTTCGTTTCCACGAACCTTCCCTGCAATCGACGCTCTTTAAAAAATTCTCGATATTTCCTGTCAGTTTATCGTCCGATATCTGTAATCGTCCGCACCAACAGCTGTTTTCCAAATTCCTCTACCGTCAGCGGCCTGCGAAGGCTTTCTTTTCGTACGGTGATCTTTTTGCTGCCGGCAGACAGATTGAAATAATTGTCGTCGAACCGGCAGTCGTCCGTTTCCAGATCCAGATACACGTACATGGCAAAGGCTTGCGCCGTCATCGTGATCTCGAATCGATCCTCTTCTTCCTGGATTTCCGTACGGATCTGCGGATCTGCAAACTGAAAATGCTTGGGCTTTACAAATAGATAGTGGTTCTCATTGACGCACACGCCCTCCACCAGAAGCTTCGCTTCCAGATAGACCTCCCGTTCGCTCCTGCCCTCTAGGAGCTTCGGAATCTGCAAGGAGAAAAAGCATTTCGTAGAAAGCGGCGCGATCTGCACGTCCTGCGTGCCCTCCTGCAAGGTTTTCGAAGCGGCGTTTTTCAGTGTCCAGAGAATCTTTCCTGAAACAGCCTCCATCCGGTCGCTGACCACATAGACATCGATCCGATCCTCTTCCTTATCCAGGGAAAGCAGCAACGGCGCATAAAAATGTTTCGCCCGATAGTGAAGCGCTTTCCATCGACCAGAATAATCGATGCTAGACCAAGTAGGCGCCTGCCAGCAATCCCCCACCTGCCAGTACATGGAGCCGGCGCAGCGGTTGCGGATCCTTCGGTAGAATTCACTGCCGAAGCGCACGCCCTCCGCCTGCATGACCTGGGATGCGTAAACCGCCATTTCACAATCCTTCGGATAAGGCAGATCCTGCAGCACATAGTACATGATCTGCGCGTTTCCATAGCCGTTGCTGTTCCGCTGATGGAAATCCATGATATACGAGGATACTTCCCGATCCTCAGGCAGAGTCACTTCTTTGACTGTTTTCCAATTGGGGAAGGACTGCAGGCCAAATTCCGACGTAAACCGGGAGGGATAGTCCTTATAGGCTTCGTAGGGCTTAATCGCGTTATGCCATACATCCCACATGTGGATATCTCCCGCGTAGGCGCCGTTGGGATCTTTATAAAAGCCTTCCGAGGACGGGGAGGAAGAATAATACAGGCGGTCCGGGTCGTATTTCTTCGCCACATCGGCCAGCACCACCTCGAAGGTTCGGATATAATCCCGTCTCGTCTCGATATCCTTGGGATGCTCCCATACGTCGTACAGCCATTCGATTTCATTATTCCCACACCATAAAGCCAGGCAGGCGTGGTGACGCAGACGCTTGATATTGTCCCGGGTCTCGGCGATGATATTTTCCTCAAAATTCCCCACAATGGGATACAGCGTGCAGGAAAACAGGAAATCCTGCCAGATCATAATGCCGTATTTATCCGCCAGATAGAAAAATTCATCCCCTGGGAAAATCGCGCCGCCCCAGACGCGCATACAGGTATAATGGGCCTCCTGGCAGTCTTTAAATAGCTGCTCCAGACGCTCGGGCGTTTCCCGCGGCAAGAACTTATCCAGCGGAATATAATCCGCTCCTTTTCCATAGACAGGCACGCCGTTCACCTGTATTTCAAAGGATTCCCCGTATTCGTCCTTTTCCCGGCGCACCTCCATGGAACGCAGGCCGATCTGTACGGACTGTGTATCGATGACCTCCGACTCTTTTTGCAGGGTCACTTCTAACTCATAAAGCGGCTGGCTGCCGTAGCCGTTCGGCCACCATAATTGCGGGTCCTTCACCGCAAGCTCTGCGGTATTTATCCCGGCCTTGGCTTCGATCCTTTTGGAAATGCACTGGCCGTCGGGAGAAGTCAGCGTAACCTCCAGCGCCAGGCGTTCTTCCTTCCACTCTTCCACCGGTACTTCCACCGTTACGACCGCCCGGCCGTCCGTATGGACCTGACGGACATAGAGCGTATCCATCCGGGCGACGGAATAGGCGACGATCTCTATATCCCGCCAGATACCTATATCCGGGATCTGGGGCTCGGAATCCCAGCCAAACATATTGCTGGCCTTCCGCAGATAGGCAAATCCGTCGATCGCCCTTTCAATATTCACCGGCAGCGGCTTTTTCTTGGCGCGCTCTCGTATATAGTTGATGGCAGAGAAAAAGTAAATACGGATTTGGTTTTCTCCTTCTTTTACGTATCCCTTTACATCAAATTCATACGTCCTGTGCATATCGTCGACCGAGGCGAGCTTTCGGCCGTTGATATAGATATCCGCCACCGTATCCAGGCCGTAGCACCTAAGGAAAATCCGATCCTGGGCAAGAATCTCCGTAGATACGGTAAATTCCCGCACATATTCATAATCATTTTCCATAGCCGCTCTCGCCGCGATTTCATTGTCTCTGTAATACGGATCGTCCAGCTTATGATATTTCAAAAGCTCGCACATGACGGAGCCTGGCACGGTCGCGTCCATCCATTCCTTTGTTCCTGCCTGCGCCATCCTCCATGTACCGTTTAACGATAATTTTTCCATAGGTATTCCTTTCTTTATTCTCGTTTCATTCTTTAATAGTTGGATTCTCTCTTGATATTCGGATCGCTAAAAATATCTTTTTCGTCATAGCTGGGTGTGGAAAATTCGGAGATTACCGCGCCCCCAGGGCCAGCCTGGAACCAGTGAAGGGTTTTCTCCTTTAAAACATACTGTTCGCCCGGCTTTAGCACTACCTCATGCCATACGGACATACGTTCCCGGTACTTGGCGGGTAACTGCGCCCTTGGCTCCTTACACGGCTCGCCCGGCACATATAGATATACTTCCCCGTAACGGCAGCGGAAGGTTTCTTCCTTTCCCGGGTACTCTCCCAATCGAGGATGAATATGCTCCGGACAGGTCTGATACGGCGTCAGCATCATTTCCTTTGCGCATACCCGCTCGGTATTTACATATGTAAGGATTTCCGTGCCGATCACGTCGAAATCTCCTAGTCCATAATCACAGAATTCAATTCTCTTTGCTTCTTCCTCAGTAATGGCTATGCCAGCCTTTTTCAGCAATTCTCTCGCCTGCCGCCTGCCCCGATCAATCGTTTTTTGGTCTGCCATTTCTAAAACCCCCTCTATTATTTTTCATATAAATCCATCGCCGCCGCTTCCATCAAAAGGAAGAACGCCTGTCCCTCCGGCGCCACGTAGGACCTGTCAAAATCCGGCAATCCGCACACGTTCTGAACAAAGCCGAATTCATCCACCTTCCGGTAGGCCGCTTCCCTGGATCGATCGGCATAGGCCAGATAATCCTCCGAAAGATAGCCGCGCTTTACGCCGCGGTAGATCGTATAGGCGATCATCTGTCCCACGTTGGTGTCCAAAAAGCTCTCTGGATCATCCAGCGTATCATGATACAGGCCTTCCGGCGTCTGATACCTGACGCAGCCGTCTACCATCTTCTTCACAAAATCAATCAGATATTCCCTGTCTTCCCCGCGCCCCTCGGGCAGCAGGGCGATCACCCTTGTCACGCCGGCCATGGCCCAGCCGTTTCCCACGCCCCAGTGATACGGCCTGGCAAACGTCTGCAAATCATCCTCCCACGCATGAGAGTGTAATCCCTTTTCCTCGTCAAACAGATATTTTCGAAAGCCCCGGATCTGCTTCATCGCCTCCTCGTAGTCTCCGTACGCCGCCAGAAACGGCGGAGCCATATAATAGGCGTCCACCCAGACCTGGTTGAGGATATTGAAGTGATAGATGATCCCATCCCGGCTTTTCGGCGCGCGGTATTTCAAATAATTATACAGCTTATCCGCCACACCCTGCAGCCACTCGCAGCCCGGATCTTTTGCCGCCAGAAGAAGGGCTTCTCCGCCGGCCGCCGGATCGTCCACCGAGCGATTGAGATCCATTACGCCGATCCGCCCGTCGTCCGCCTGTCGATAAGCCGCCGCCATCGCCAGAAGCTTCGCTGCCTTCGCATCGCCTATTTCCAGCATCGCCTGCGCCACGCATCCCTGTTCCCAGTGAAATTTCTGAAAGGCCATCGTAGCCGCCTTTACTTTTTCTATGATCTTTTGATCTGCTTTTTTCATCTTATTTATCCTTTCACCGCGCCGGCAACCATTCCTTCCGTGACCTTTTTACTAAATACCAGATAAAACAGGATCACCGGGATCGAAGACAGCATCAAACCCGCCATGATATTCGGATAGGAAATCTCGTACTGCCCTTTAAATACCGTCAAACTGACAGGCAACGTCTTTAACGCTTCATTATTAATCAGCACCAATCCAAAGGAAAACTCATTCCAGACATTTAAGAACGCCAGAATGGCAATCGTCGAAAAGATTGGCTTACACATGGGAAACACCACTTGAAACAGCCTTTGATTCAGGCTGGCCCCATCGATAATCGCCGCCTCCTCCACGTCCAGCGGGATCGAATGCATGAAGCTTTCCATCAAAAAGACAGATACCGGAAGATTGAACGCCACATACACCAGGATCAGCGTAAAACGACTATCCAACAGATGCAATTGCTTCAGCTGCAGATAAATCGGCACCAAAAATCCATGGATCGGCACCAGCATGCCGAATAGAATCAGGAAATAGACCACGGACCGCCCTTTAAAATCACAGCGGGCCAGGAAATAGCCTATAATCATCGCAAAGAGTAAAATGAAGATCAAGGAGATTACCGTATTGAAAGCGGAATTAAAAAATTTCCGGCCAAAATCCATTAAATCTACGGCTATTTTATAGCTTTCGAACTGCGGCTCCTTGGGCAGCCCAATAATATTTCCCAGGAATTCGCCTTTGGACTTAAACGAAGAATACAAGGTCCATACGATCGGGAAAATGCAAGTCAATGAAAAAAAGAGGACAATGATATTCGCAATGGAGCTTCCTATAATTTTTCTTACCTTACGCATCCTTCTCCTCCTTTAATACTAATTTCAAAACCGCGATCAATACAAGGCTGACCACCAAAATAGCCACCGATACAGCGTTCGCATAACCAAAGCGAGACGCTCCGAAGGACATTTTGTATGCGTAGAGCGCCAGCACCATAGAAGAAGAGCCCGGGCCACCGTTCGTCATAATGTAAATATGGTCGAAAATCTTCATGTTTCCAGAAATACAGAGCATAATCACCACGAAAAACGTATTCTTCATCAGCGGCATCGTCACGTACCTGGCCCGCTGCCATGCGTTGGCCCCATCGATGGACGCCGATTCCAGGATTTCCGTGGGAATCCCCTGCAAACCGGACAGGAAAATGACCATATTATAGCCGATATACTGCCAGATCAACGGGATTGCCAGCAAAAAGACTACCTGCTTGGGATTGTCCAGCCAGCTTCTGGCCAGATCTCCCTGCCCGATCGCCCGCAGGAAAGCATTGACGATTCCGAAATCATTGTTGTACACAATCGACCACATAAAGCCTACGACTACCGTGGAAAGAATAACCGGCAAAAAAATAGCCACCCGATGTACCTTTGCAAACTTTAAAACCTTTGAGTTGACAAGCAGCGACACAAGAAATCCAAGACCCACCTGTCCCACCAGACAGATCAGAATGATCTTAATATTATTCCAAAGCGCCGTCCGGAAAATGCGATCCCCTAAAAGCTCCTTAAAATTCTCCAGTCCGATAAATTTATTGTCCAGCACAGACCGCCAGTCAAAAAAGCTCATCCCCACCATGATACATAGCGGCACAATCACCATAAACGCGTACCACAAAAGTCCCGGCGCTATATACGCCCATATGACGGATGGCCTCAGCTTTATTCTATGCCTGTCGTTCATATTCCCACCTCCAGCTTCCTTCTATGTACACTCGGGCTCTCCGCCGCAAAGGCAGGTACAGGGGAGATTCCGAGCGTACATCTTCTATCTTGGAAAGAGCCCGGGCCGCCCCTCCCTTCGGATCTGCAGCCCGGTCATCCGCCGCCAGGATCATTTCAGCTCTGTTCTTTCATATTCCGCCTGTATCTCTTTTGCGTAATCCTCCGCCGACAGATTGCCGGACATAAAGTCCTGCAGGCCGTTGTAGAATACGTTGATCAGGTTCGTCGGGAGATGTACGGAATAGCACTGGGCCAGATCCGTGTAATTGTCCACGATCGTCTCCAGGTATCTCTGCTGCAGAGGATCAGCGTTGCTGTAATCGTCCAGCTTTGTTGCCGGGAACGCGCCCCACTCCAGTTTCGTCGCCGCCGTCTCCGGTCCGAAGAACCGCTTGCAGAAATCGATGGCAACTTCCCGCTTTTTGCCTTCCAACTTGGAATTAATGCCTACACCCCAGCCGCAGCCGCCGCAAACTGCCTTCGCCTCGCCTTTTCCATCCGCATCGTACGGGAAGAAGGAAACCTGGGTGGCATCCTGAATTTCCTGGGAAGCCCCATCCAAAATATTACGGATCGCATAAGAGCCGTCCATCAACATGGCCGCTTTTCCGTCAAAATACAACTGCTGGCCAAGACTGTATTCCAGCGTATTGATATCCTCGTTGAACATGCCCCGATCCGTCGCTTCCTTAAGCATATTTAACGCATTGATAAACTCCGGATCCGTAAATCCGCCGCCGTTTCCATATTTAATATCCCAGAACCAGTCGGTGCCCGTCATATTATTGGCATATTTGCTGAACATATCCGACTCTACCGGCCATCCAGCCGCATTGCCGAAGGCCACCGGCGTATAACCCGCCGCATTCAGCTCGTCGCACATCCCAAGAAACTCGTCCCAATCTTCTGGCGGAGCATCATAGCCCACTTCCTTTAAAATCTCCTGGTTGTAATATAAAACGGTCGTAACCGCGAATTCTACCGGGAAACCAAGGATCTCCCCGTCCGCCGTCGTCATATCGTTAAAGATTCCGTCCCGGAAAGCGTCCGCCCACTCGGTATCCTCCTCCAGAATATCGTTCAGCGGAATCGCCAGATTATTTCTATTTACATTGACAAGCATACCGCCCTTAAATTCAAAGATATCCGCCACATCTCCGGCCGCGATTCCTGTGGCAATCTTCACTTCATAATCGTCATGTCCCAAAGACTGGGTGCTAATCTTCACATTCGGATTTTCTTCCTCATATTGTTTAATAAATTCCCAGATATAACCGTTTCCGCTGCTGCCTTCTACCCAGTTATGGCTCAAAGTCAGCTCAATGATCTCTTCTCCATCCTCCGCGGCGCTCGTCTGCTCGCTCGAGCTACCATCGCTGCTTTCGCCGGCGCTTCCTGATCCGCCGCAGCCCAATAGGGAAACTGTCATGATCCCTGCCAACAGTGCGCTGATAAGTCTCTTTCTCATCTGAAATACCTTCCTTTCATTGTACATTCGTTCTATATGCTTTTTATTTTTCCCTTATATTCTCCAAAATATATGCGTCCCTATCCTCCTCTCTCATATGTATATTTATCTTAACTATTTATTTAATTTAATCAATTAAATAAATAGGCAAAGATCCTCCTATGAAAAATAGATTTTTATTGCGGGATTTTATTAATTCAATGTTTTAATTAAATACAGGAAAATATATATATCCTACATACCAGTTGATATCGCATCCAATACCAACGCGACACCTCCCAGCGCTCCTACGTTTCCTTTAAATTCTGTACTGTAGATGTGTATCTTATCACTGTGCCTCGGATACGCCCGCATCTTGATGAAGCTTTTAATCTCCTCCACATAGAGAGCCGACCGATCGGAAATATCCCCTGCCAGCACGATCGTATCTGGACTCAGGATCATAATGACATTGCACAGCGCGATCCCCACATACTGCGCACAGCGAACAATCTCTTCTTTGAATACCTCCTCCTGCTCATGCGCCACCACATAATCCAGATCAATCGCGTCCACATCCTCAATCCCATATTCCCTGCAAAGCTTCGGACTTGCTTTTAGCTTGCTCTTCACCTGATTCACCAGCGCCCGGGCGTCCGCCAGAGGCTCCAGACAACCATAATTCCCGCAGGTGCACTTCTGCCCGTTGCGGTCGATGATCATATGGCCGATCTCACCGCTTGTATTATGAAATCCGTGATGCACTTTACCATTGATAAAAATACTGCAGGCAATACCTATATCCAGAACGGAACAAAGCACCATGCATCTGGAATTCTTCGCCTTGCCCAGCCATACCTCGCAAAAACCGGCGGCCACGGTG
>CAOJIB010000054.1 GCA_948436455.1 uncultured Blautia sp. | reverse complement strand
ATATTTTTGCACGGTTTTTCTGACGGCGCCCGGCCCGGCGATCTCTTCCCGGAAGATCTGTTCAATCCGTTCGCCCAATCCAGCTTCGTATAAATCGACGAAGAAAATATTTTTATTGGAGAGGATCCAGCGCAGATGCTCCTTCACACTGTCCGGCTCTTTATACACAATGCCTTCCATGTGGGCG
The DNA here is from genome assembly GCA_948436455.1 of uncultured Blautia sp. GTDB lineage: Bacteria > Bacillota > Clostridia > Lachnospirales > Lachnospiraceae > Blautia_A. Next base: position 16,843 of record CAOJIB010000054.1, on the reverse strand, counting down.
CGCAGCTCCGGAACCATGGGGTCCGGGGCCAGGGTAAAGGGCTTTCCCTGATCGTCGATGGCCAGTAAATAGCGGAGCCATCCGGCGATGGCCAGGGGAATCGCCAGGAGCTTATCTGTATTTCCGAATTTTTCCAAATGTGCCTGGATCGTGATGCCGAAGCGGATTCCCACCATCTGCGAGGCGTCGGTGGCCAGCCGCTGGTTCGTATCCCCTAGAGAAAGATTGGGGAACCGATCCTGCATCAGCTCGTCTAAAAAGGCTTTCGGAGAGAGGATCCCTGGATCGGGGGCCACCTCCAGCCCTTCGGTATAGCCCAGGCGGGAAGCCAGACGAAGCATATCGGGATCGCGCATTTCCTCCGCAAACAAATGATAGCCCAGGAGGCAGCCGTAGGGGCCAAGGGCCGTATGGATGGGATTTAAGCAGGCGGTGACTTTCATTTTTTCCGCTTTATTGACCGTATTTCGGTCCGTCATGTAGACGCCGGCCTTCTCCAACGCTGGGCGGCCGTTGGGAAAAGCGTCTTCCACCACCAGGTATTGTGGCTCTTCCGCATTGACGAAGGGAGCGATAAAGGTCTTTTTGGCAGTAATGACCGGCTGCATATTTTCTATGCCTAAGGCTTCTAGGGAAGCGGCGACTTTTTCGCTGGGGCGGGGCGTAATCTTATCGATCATCGTCCAGGGGAACGTGATCTTTTTCGGGTCGTTTAGATAAGCCAAAAAGGCGTCGTTCACAAAGCCGCGGGTTAGCCATTCTCCGGCGATGGTCAGGACAGTTTTTTGCAGCCGCTGGCCGTTCTCCGAGCAATTGTCCATGGAAACGAGTGCCAGAGGCGCGCCGCCGTTTTGGAAGCGTTCCAGAAGCATGGCGGTAACGATGGCCATAGCGCCGGAGCATCTTGCGGGTCCTTGCTCAATATCGGCTTGGACAAAATCAAAGTACGCGCCGTCCGGCTTTGTCAGGGCGTAGCCTTTTTCGGTAATGGTAAAGGATACAAGCTGCAGGCTGGGTGCGCAAAAGATTTCCTTTAAGCGATTCCATTTCGCAGGATCCTGGCAGTCGGCCTTGACGGCTTCGGCCATGGAGCCCAGCACCTGGCAATTGGTGGAACCGTCCACGTGGAGGGTCACGCCCAGGGCCAGATTGTCGTAGGGGTCGTAGATTTTATCCACCACGTCATGATCGAAGGTTTCCACGCAGATGATGCCCTGTTTGGCCAGTCCCTTTTCCAGCAGTTGGTCAGCGATTCCGCCGATAAAAATGCGGAAAATGTTGCCGATGCCAAAATGAACCCATACGGGTGTTTCTTTTGTTGCGGCAGCTGTTGCGGCCACGTCGTAGGACGGAAGCGTTACGCCTGCCGTCTCCCAGTCTTGTCGGTTTTTCAGGCCTTCTAATGTCAGTTTCATTATGAGGTTCCTCCTTTATGTAGGTATGCTCGAAAGCTTTTCCCAGCCGTTAGCGATTTTTTGCTCCATTTCTTCAAAGGTCGTAAGCCCGCTTAAGGCGTCGTAAGCCGTGACGCAGGAAGCGCCGGCGGCTGTGGCGAGCTGCAGGCATTGGGAAAAGGGGCGGCCCTGCAGCATGGCGGAGAGAAAGGCGGCGATCGTAGTATCTCCGGCGCCGGTGCCGGATACCAGCCTTCCCGGCCGATAGCTTGGCTCGAAGCCTTCCCGGTTTGCCCAGTCGGAGATAGCCAGTTCTGCTTTGGGGCCGACTTTGGCCAGCGTATCGGCGTCGGCCGTGCGATAGTACAGACCCGGCGCACCGCATTTGATCAGCAGTATTTTGGCGCCCAGGGCAAAAACCTCATCGGCTAAAGGACGGATATCCTTTTCTACATCTAGGATCTCGGTAACGTCTCGGTTCGCCGCCCGGCGCAGCCAGTCGTCATAACGTTCCCGATCCAGCATGAAGCAGAGCTCTTCTGCGCTTGGGACGAAAAAGTCCACGTAGGGAAGCGTCTTGGCCAGGATTTTTTTCCAGTCGGCGCGGCCGGCCTCCGAGGCGGCGTCGACGGCGGCCATATCTAAAGAAGTGGCGCATCCTAAGGATTTGACCTTGGCAAAGATTTGCGTTAACTCTTCCCCGTCGTTTAGGTACATGCGGCGCAGGTGGGGCGGATAGCCGAAATGGAATAAGGCTGCTTCGGCGATGGATGTATAATCCAGATCTTCATAGGAAAAAGTATCGTTGATCCCCGCGCTGAGGAGGAAGATCCGGTCGACGCCGGGCGGAGAAAGTACCAGGGAATAGCCGGTAGTGCTTTCTTTGGAGATGATCATGTCTTTGGTGCCGTCATAGCCGTACTTTTGAAAGATATCCAGGATCGTCTTTCCAAAAGCGTCGTCGGTGATCTTTCCCATGAGTTTCACGTCTGTTCCCAGCAGCTTCATCGCCAGTCCGGTATTCGGTACGGTGCCGCCGCAGGTGATCTGTACGCCCTCCATGCGGAGCAGCTTTCCAGGAATGAAAAGCTCGTGGGCCTGGCGCATAGGTTCTTGGGGGAACAGCGGAGTCATATCCAGGCAGGTAAAGCCTGCGATTACAGCTTTTTTCATTTTCTGTCTCCTTTGGGCCTTGGCCATTAGTGCTTTGCAAAATCGGCGGCGGCCGTTTTTAACATTTCCCGGATGGGAAGCTGGTAGGGACAGCGGGTTTCACATTCGCCGCATTCGATGCAGGCGTCGGCCTGGACGGATAAGGTATCGTACCGGGCTCTGGCCCAGTCTGCCAAGTCGTATCGCTGCAGATAGCCAGCGAACAAAAAGACGCTGGGAATGGCGATCCCTACGGTGCAGGGGGCGCAGTAATTGCATCGGCGGCAGAAATGATTGCCCAGCCGTTCCCGAATCTCCTCGATTTGAGAGAGTTCTTCCTTTGTCAACGGCCGTTCGTCCAGGCAGGCGGTCAGATTTTCTTCGATTTCCTCTTCGGCGGCCATGCCGGGAATGACCACGTCGACGGCAGGCTGGGCGCAGATGAATCGAAGGGCGAGAGTGGCGTTTTCAATAGCGCCGCCGGCCAACGGCTTCATGGCGATAAAGCCGATGTTTTTCTTTCTGCATTCTTCGATCAGTTCGACGCCCTGGGTCTCTACAATATTATAGGGAAACATGATCGTTTCCACCCAGTCGTAGGACAGAGCCGTCTGGAAGACCTCCACGGAATGAGCGGTTACGCCGATATGGCCGATGGTGCCGGCCTCTTTCGCCTCCTGGAGCGCTTCCAGGGCACCGCCGGGGGCGACGACCTTGGCAAGCTGGTCAACCGTGGGATTATGCACCTGGTAGAGGTCGATGTGATCGGTGCGCAGGTTGCTCAGGCTGATTTGGATATCTTTGGCCATTTCTTCTTTTGTCCGGGCCATGCTTTTGGTGGCTAATATAAAATCTTCCCGCATGCCCTCCAGGGCTTCTCCTAGATACGATTCGCTGACGGTGTAGCCTCTGGCAGTGTCAATGTAATTGACGCCGTTTTGCCGCAGCTTTTCCATCAAAATTTTTGTTCCAGCCGCGTCGATTTTCTGGATGGGAATGCCGCCAAAGCCCATCTTCGAAATGTGAAGGCCGGTTTTTCCAAGGGTTTGGTATTTCATGTAAGTACCTCCTGTAAAGGAATTTTTCTTATGAGTAAAGGCCCAGCCGCCTGCCGATGCCGGCGATGGTCCGGCCGCCCGGAAAACCGGACAGATCCTGGGCGGAGGGGCGGGCAATAAACAGATACGTCAGAAAATAGACGGCCACCGCTAAGCCGATAGCCGGAATAAGGCCTAAGAGAAGGCCCAGCCGTCCGCCGGGTAAAAGGGCGTGAAGGCCGTAGTACACGCCGCCGGCCACTAGTCCCATGGGAATAGAAGCTAGAAGCGGCGGGACGTACGCGTACATCCAAGGATTTTTATAGCGCATATATTTCTTCATGGCCCGGTCGTTGAGAAAACACATGACCAGCGCGTAGACGACCATGGCGATGACCACGGCGTAAATGCCCAATTCCGTCAGAAATAGAAGGACGGCTAAAAGGATCACATCCGCCACCAGGGCGATTGCCGCATGGAGCATCGGGATATTCGGCTTGCCGATGCCCTGCAGAACGCCGTTGGAAATATTGGACATACCGTTTAAGATGATGGTAACAGCGCCGATCATCATCAGTTTCGCCGCATGGCCTTCGGTGCTGGGAAAGATCAGCTCCGTTACAGGTTGCGCCAAAATGGCCAGCCCCACGGCGGCGGGAATGGAGATCAGCATGCTGACCCAGGTCGCCTTGTCGGTCTTGGCGTTGGCCAGCCGCCGTTCGCCCCGGGCATAGTGGGCGGAGACCTCGGGGATCATGGAGGTGGGCGCAGTGCTGGCCAGGGTCAGCGGGATATTGATGAGCGTCATATAATAGCCATATTCCGCGTAGAGCGCCGAAGCCCCGGTAAAGCCGTTCATACCCATGATGCCGGTGAACATATAGCTGTTGATCAGTCCATTCACATTGTAGATAAAAGAACTGAAGATAATGGGAGATACGTTCAGAAGGATGATTGGGAAGAGTGTGCCAAGTCCTTCGTCTCTGGAAACCCGGTCCCGTACGAGCCGCCGGCGGATCGTACGGCGGTTCAGCCCGTAGACGAACAGCATAAAAAGGAGCGCGGAAAGGACGCCCGCTCCGGTGCCCATCGTAGCTCCCGCCGCGCTCCAGCGATGGATGACGTCCTCGGATTCACCGGCGAAATGAGCGGCCATGGTGTGGGTCATGACAAGAGCGACAATGGCGACCATGATCTGTTCCACAATCTGGGAAACGGACGTAGGCATCATTTTCCGATATGCCTGGAAATAGCCGCGGAAAACGCCTAAAAGGCCGGAGATGAAGATCGTCGGCGACAGCATCTGCAGGGCCAGCCGGGCGTTCGCCATATTCTCCGGTACTAAGAGCCCAGCGCCGAAAAGGCATACGAGGGCGATCACGCCGCCGACCACCGCGGCGTACAAAAGGGAACAGTAAAAGACCTTCTGGGCGTCCCGGAACCGCCGAAAGGTGAGCCTCTCCGCCATAATTTTGGATACGGCCTGGGGAATGCTGAAGGAAGCGATCATCAGCAGGATAAAGTAGATATTCTGCGCAAACTGAAAATAGCCGAAGCCCTCGTTCCCCAGCATATCTGAAAGAGGCCCCTTGTAGATCATGCCGATCATTTTTGAGACCAGCGCCGCTACCATCAGAAAGGAAGCGTTTTTCACTAATGTATTGTCAGCTTTTTTTTCCATGATATCTGTTTCCTTTACTACACCTGGCAGCCGCAGCGCTATACATTTTCAATCTGCCAGTCAATGGGAGTAAGGCCATGGCTGCTAAGGAAAGCGTTTGCCTGGCTAAAATGGCGGCAGCCCATAAAGCCCCGGTAGGCGGAGAGCGGGCTGGGATGCGGCGCCTGCAAAAGCAGATGCTTGGGATTATGCAGCATATTCTTTTTCATTTGGGCGGGCCTGCCCCAGAGCATGAATACGATGGGCCGATCCTGTTCGTTTAGGACGGAAATGGCGGCGTCCGTGAATTCTTCCCAGCCTAGCCCCCGGTGAGAATTGGCCTGGTGCGCCCGTACGGTCAATACGGTATTGAGAAGCAGGACGCCTTGTCTGGCCCATTTTTCTAAATAGCCGTTATTGGGAATATAGCAGCCCAGGTCGTCGTGCAGCTCCTGATAAATATTTACAAGGGAAGGGGGCGCTTCTACGTCCCGCTTGACAGAAAAACAAAGCCCGTGGGCCTGGCCGTCGTTGTGGTACGGATCCTGTCCTAAGATCACCACCTTTACCTGATCCAGCGGCGTGAAATGGAACGCATTGAAAATATCTTGCGCCGGAGGGAAAATTTTCCGGGTCTTATATTCCTCCAGAATCGTTTTGTAAAGCTTGGCATAGTAGGGCTTTTTAAATTCTCCGGATAAAGCCTCCATCCATGCGCCTGTTAATCCAGCCATATCTTGGTCCTCTTTTGCGCTGTCCGGCGGACAGCCGTTCTTCTTTAGTGTGCCTAATCTGCGTTGGTTTCATACTGATTTGCGTACGGATATACCTCGGGACGCCAGATAATTTTTTACCTGTAGGATTTCCAGCTCCTTGTAGTGAAAAAGAGAAGCGGCCAGTACGGCTTCCGCGCCGCCTGCGGTGAAGGCTTCGTAAAAATGCTCCAGCCGGCCGGCTCCGCCGGAGGCGATTACCGGGATGGAAACCGCGTCGGCGATTGCTCTTGTCAGCGTCAGATCGTAGCCGGCCTTTGTGCCGTCGCAGTCCATGCTTGTGAGGAGTATTTCTCCCGCACCCAGAGCTTCCGCCTGTTTGGCCCATTTTACGGCGTCCAGGCCCACGTCCACCCGCCCGCCGTTTTTGTAGACGTTCCAGCCGGTGCCGTCCGCCCGCCGCTTGGCGTCGATGGCGACCACCACGCATTGGCTGCCGAATTTTTTCGCTCCCTCAGAGATTAATTCCGGATGGGCTAAAGCGGCGGAATTGATGGAAATCTTGTCGGCGCCTTCCCGAAGAAGCAGGCGGAAATCCTCCACCGAGCGGATGCCGCCTCCGACGGTAAAAGGGATAAATACCTGACGGGCGACCTGGCGTACCATATCCACGACGGTATTCCGGTTATCCGAAGAGGCGGTGATATCCAAAAAGACCAGCTCGTCCGCGCCCGCCGCGTCGTAGGCCCGGGCGATCTCCACTGGATCGCCGGCGTCCTTTAGATTCACGAAATTTACGCCCTTGACGACCCGGCCGTTATGAACGTCCAGGCAGGGAATGATTCTTTTTGTAAACATCAAAGAGCCCCCCTTTCGATCTGCGTGAAGTTCTTTAGGATGGCCAGGCCGAAGCGTCCGCTTTTTTCCGGATGGAATTGGCAGGCGAACAGATTGCCCTTTTCTACAGATGCGTGAATGCAGGTGCTTCCGTAAACAGCCGTTCCCCGGACGATGGAAGGATCTTCGGCTTCCAGGTAGTAGGAGTGGACGAAGTATACGTACGTATCTGCGGGAATGCCCGCAAAGAGCCTTCCGGGCCGGGGATACGCAAGGGAATTCCAGCCCATATGGGGGATTTTTATACCGTCCTCTTTGGGAAACCGCAGAATCTTTCCCGGCAGCAGGGAAAGGCCGGGAACGTCGGGGCTTTCTTCGCTAAAGGAAAATAAAAGCTGCAGTCCTAAGCAGATGCCAAGAAAGGGCGTTCCTTCCTTGACGATCTGGCCGATCAGCGGTTCCAGGCCGAAGCGGCGCAAATTCTCCATGGCGTCTCCGAAATTCCCCACGCCGGGTAGAACAATCCGGTCTGCGGCCAGAAGCTCTTCGGGGTCCCGGGAGATCACGGCCTCCTCTCCTAAAAATTCCAGCGCTTTTTGTACGCTTTGCATATTTCCGGCGTCATAATCAATAATTCCTGTCATTTTTCCTCCCCGGCCGCTCATAGAGCGGATTGCTTTTGTCTGGTATGCAAAATGTCTGTCCAAAATCGACACTATATTTCTAGTGTACTGCAAAAAAGCGCCAAAGTCAAAAGATAATGCAGGGAAGTTTGCGCCGGCGGGGCCTTTTTCAGGTGCAGAAGGCTTTGGATGGTTCCGATTGGGGAGGAAGCGGGCGTAGATGGAAAGCCGCCGGCATAAAACTATTGAAAATTCTGCTGTTTTAGAGTATATTTAAAACATATACGTACATGCGTAAGCGACAAAAGGGACAAAGTTTTGGCACAGAAGCCCAAAGGCGGCCGTCCCCGGATATACCTTATAAAACAAGATGCCCGGAGGGTGCAGTGAAAATGGGCATTATGGTATGAAGAACTAATATAAGGAGGAATTATATTATGTATCGTTGCCATGTTCATTTTTATTTGCTGGGCCGCCGGCGCGGCTTGTGGGATGGGATCAAGGAAATCCCTCCGCTGGAGCATTTTACCCATACGTTTACAGAGAGCGATACGCCCGAGCCGGCGCTTATGGAAAAGGCGGATGTGATTTTGGCAGATCTGCAGGATATGGACGGACGGCAGATCCGCCAGGTCTTGTGCGCAGGGAAAGAAAAAGAAACGGAGCTGATCCTGCTGGCTGATAAGGAACAGATCCGGCATCTTTTGAAGGAATTGTCCTTGGTGAAGGATATCTGGACGTTGCCCATGACGGAGGCGGAGCTGCATTTTCGTTTTCAGCGATGGCAGCAGGCGTATAAGATGGCGAAGGACTTCTGGCTGACCCGGCAATATTTGCAGGTAACGATCGACAGTACGCCGAATCTGATCTGGTACAAGGATAAGGACGGCGTTCATAGAAAGGTAAACCGTAGCTTCTGCAAAGCGGTAAATAAAACGAGGGCGCAGGTGGAAGGCCGCCGCCACGCGTATATCTGGGATGTGGAGGAGGACGATCCAGCCTGCATTGAATCCGAAGAGCTGGTCATGCAAAAGAAAAAGACATGCGTTTCAGAAGAAACGATCGTCACCGGAGACGGCCAGAAGCTGCTGACTACGTATAAGTCGCCGCTGTACGACGTGGACGGAAGCGTCATGGGTACGATGGGCGTAGCCATCGATATTACCCAGGAGAGGCTTTATGAGACGGAGCTTCTAAAGAAAACGAAAACTCTGGAGACGATTTTTACTACGCTGGACTGCGGCGTGATGCGCCATACGGTGGACGGATCGCAAATCCTGAGCATTAACCAGACGGCCTTAAAGCTTCTGGGCTATGAATCTCAGGAGGAGCTGATGGCGGGAGGCTTCGATATGGTGGCGGATTCCGTGGTGGAGGAGGATAAGGAGATCCTTCGTGACGCCATCTGCGAGCTGCAAAAAGAGGGCGACAGCGTCAATGTGGAATACAGGGTTCGGCATGGGGACGGAGAACTTCTGGATATTATGGGCAGCGTGAAGCTCATGCGGGAAAATGGAAAGCTGTTTTACCAGCGTTTCCTTTTGGACTGTACGGAGCAGAAGCAGCGGGAAAAGATGCGGCAGCAGGAGCAGGAGAGGCGCCATATGGAGTTGATCCATGCCTTGGGGATCGATTACAACCTGATCTGTTATTTTGATCTGGAGAGCGGGCATGGAAGCACTTTGCAGATCAATAATTGCCAGTATGGGGTATTGGAACGCCTTTTCCCGAAGAATCTGCTTCTGGGAGAGCACTTACAACATTACATAAACGAGTGTGTGTATGAAAACGACCGAGAGATGCTGCGTAGGGAGATTTCCCGCGAAGCGCTGGAGGCAAAGCTGGCCCTGGAGAAATCCTGCTATATCAATTACCGCACGCTCTGCAATCACGACGAAATGCGCTATTTCCAGATGAAAGCGGTACGCTCCGGCTCTTGGGAGCGGAAGGAAGGCCGCGGCGTCGTTTTGGGCTTTCGAAGCATTGATCAAGAGATTCGCAGCGAAATGGAGAAGAGAGGTCAGCTGGAGAACGCGCTGGTGCAGTCTAATAAGGCGAATATGGCCAAAAACGTTTTCTTGTCGAATATGTCTCACGACATTCGTACGCCAATGAACGCGATCATCGGCTTTACCACGCTTGCCTCCCACCACATCGATTCCAAGAGCCAGGTAGAAGGGTATCTGAAGAAGATCATGGCCTCCGGGAAGCAGCTACTGCATCTAATCAACGACGTGCTGGATATGAGTCACCTGGAGAGCGGGGAAATCCATTTGGACGAACAGCCCTGCGATCTCTTTGAAATGACGCAAAATTTGCAGGAGCTCATAAAGGGCGATTTGCAGGCGAAGCGGCTTCATCTCTATGTGGATCAGCGGGATATTTCCAATAAAGATGTGTACTGCGACAAGCGGTTGCAGCAGATTCTTTTAAATATTCTTGGCAATTCCGTGAAGTATACGGATGAAGGCGACTCCATTTACCTTCGGTTGCGGGAAACGCCCGGCGTCTTGGCGCAAACGGCCAATTATGAATTTTCCATCCGGGATACCGGCATTGGAATGAGCAGAGAGTTTGTCACGCATATTTTCGAGCCTTTCGAGCGGGAGCGGAATTCGACCTTAAGCGGGATTCAGGGCGCGGGTCTTGGAATGGCGATTACTAAAAGCCTGGTGGATTTGATGAACGGCTCTATTGCGGTGGAGAGCGAGGCCGGCGTAGGGACCGAGGTGACCGTTTCTTTTACTTTCCGTCTGCGTTTTTATGAAGGCAACCAGGAGGAAGAAGAGAAAAACGAGCAGGATAAAGCCGAGATTCTTTATACGGGGCGGCTCCTTTTAGTGGAAGATAATACGATCAACCAGGAAATCGCGGAGGAAATCTTAAACGAAGCTGGTTTTACGGTGGAAATCGCCGATAATGGACAGATCGCCGTAGATATGGTACGGCGCGCCGCGCCCGGCTATTACCGGCTGGTGCTGATGGATATCCAGATGCCGGTCATGGACGGCTATAAGGCGGCGAAGGCGATTCGGTCGATAGAGGATCCGGCAAAGGCCTGCGTACCGATTGTCGCTATGACAGCCAACGCCTTCGAAGAAGACAGGCGCAAGGCGTTTAAACAGGGCATGAACGGCTACGTGCCAAAGCCCATTGATCTGGATGTTTTGATGGATACGATTCGAACAATTTTAAAATAAAAGACAGAAAAAAGAGACTGGGGAACAAGGTTCGTGCCTGCTTTTCCAGGTCTCTTTTTTTGCGTGCTTATGCTTTTTTGTATAGAAATGGATAGAGCTTGAAGCTTTCTATATACATGGAAAAACTATAAAATTTTCGGAAAATTTTGACGATAGTTGAATTATTAAAAAAACATCCCCCAGGGGGGCTTGTAATAAATTTTTAACAATGTTACCCTACTATTGATCTTGCAAGCATCATTAAAAATCTGAAAATGCACCGAATAAAGGAGAAAAAGCTATGAAAAAAAGAATAATAGCATCGATTTTATCTCTGGTACTGATAGGCGTATCCTTTACCGGTATAGGCGGGACAACGGCAATGGCGGCGAAGGGTACGAATTCTGTTATTGTGGCGCTGGACACGGGTTCAGAGCCGGCCGGCGGGTTTGATCCGGCTTTTAACTGGGGATCCGGCGAGCACTGCCATGAGCCGCTGATCCAAAGCACGCTTGTAAAGACGGACAAAGACATGAATGTTTCCGGAGATCTGGCGACGGACTTTCGTACCAGCAAAGACGGTTTGGTGTGGACCTTTAAGATTCGAAAGGATGTAAAGTTTACGGATGGAAAGCCCTTGACGGCGAAGGACGTTGTATTTACATATAACATGATGAAAGAGGCGGCTACCTCTGAAATGGATCTTTCTATGCTGGACGAGGCGGTAGCGACAGACGATACGACTGTGGAAATGCACCTGAATAAGCCGTATAATGCGTTTCTCTACGGCGCGGCCGTGATCGGTATCGTGCCGGAACATGCCTATGGCAAAGACTATGGGGAAAATCCCATTGGCTCCGGCCGGTATGTGCTAAAGCAGTGGGACAGGGGACAGCAGGTCATTCTGGAGGCGAATCCGGACTACTACGGCGAAGCGCCAAAGATGAAAAAGGTCGTCATCGTCTTTATGGAAGAAGACGCGGCCCTTGCGGCGGCAAAGGCAGGCGAAGTGGATCTGGCGTATACCAGCGCGACCTACAGCGATCAGACGATAGACGGCTATGAGCTTTTGGATGTGCAGACGGTAGACAGCCGGGGAATTTCCCTACCGACAGGCGAGCCGGGGGATCCGATCACTGAAGGAGATGAGACGTATGAGGTGGGAAATGCAGTGACATCCGACCTAGCGATCCGTCAGGCGATGAACTATGCCGTCGACCGGGAAGCGATGATCGAAAACGTATTAAACGGCTATGGAACTATCGCGTATGCGGCAGGCGACGGCATGCCCTGGTCTTCGGAGGATATGCAGGTGGAGACCGATGTAAAGAAGGCAAAGTCAATCCTGAAAAAAGCCGGCTGGGAAGATAAGGATGGCGACGGCATTGTGGAAAAAGACGGCCAAAAGGGCGAGATGGATCTCTATTATATGTCCAGCGATTCCGTCCGGCAGGCATTATGCGTGGAATTTTCTAATCAGATGAAGGAAATCGGCCTGAACGTTGTTCCAGTAGGCCTCGCGTGGGACGAGGTGTCGATGCGCCAGTATTCCGATCCGGTACTCTTTGGCTGGGGCGCGAATTCACCGGCGGAAACCTATAATCTGCTCTATAGTAAAGGCTGGGGCAACTTCCCGAGGTATGAAAGCAAAACCATCGACAAATATCTGGACAAAGCTCTGGCGGAAGATGATCTGGAGGCATCCTACGAGCTGTGGAAAAAGGCGCAGTGGGACGGCAAGGAAGGCGTAGCTCCCCAGGGGGCGGCGACCTGGGTATGGTTTGTCAATGTGGATCATCTCTATTTTGCCAGAGACGGCCTGAAAGTGGCGGATCAGAAGCTGCATCCTCATGGCCATGGCTGGTCCATTGTCAATAATGTGGATACCTGGAGCTGGTCATAAGCATTCAAGGGATTCAATGGGAGAAAAAAATGAATCGAACGGTTGTATTTATCTTAAAGAGTATAGCAAAAGCAGTTTCTCTGATGATTGGCGTCAGTATACTTGCCTTTACCCTTGTGACCGTTTCTCCGCTGGATCCGGTGCGGATGAACGTGGGAAATACCGCTTACAATAGTATGAGCCCGGAGAAAAAGGCGGAGCTTGCGAGCTATTGGGGCGTCGATACGCCGCCCGTCGAGCGCTATTTGCACTGGGCGAAGGAATTTCTCCATGGAAATATGGGGATTTCCCTGAAATATAACCGGGCGGTTTCAGAGATTATCCGGCAGAAATTCTTAAATTCTATGGTCTTGATGCTTTTGGCTTGGCTTCTGTCCGGCGTTTTGGGCTTTTGTATGGGGGTTCTCGCAGGGGCCAGAAGAGGCGGTCTCATCGATAAGCTGGTGCAGGGCTATTCCATTGTGCTGGCCAGTATGCCGACGTTTTGGATCGCGCTTGTATTTTTGATGCTGTTTGCAGTGAAGCTGCAGTGGTTTCCCTTTGGGATGAGCGTACCCATAGGCATGGATCCGGCGGATGTGACGATCTTTGACAGCCTGCGCCATCTGATTTTGCCGACGATTACGTTGAGCGTAGTAGGCGTGGCGAATATCGCTTTGCATACCAGGGAAAAAATGATTGACATTATGGAAAGCGATTATGTTTTATACGCCCGTGCCCGCGGCGATAGCGAATGGGAAATCATTCGCCGGCATGCGCTGCGTAACATTTTAATCCCGGCAATTACGCTGCAGTTCGCTTCCATCAGCGAGATTTTTGGAGGCTCCGTGCTGGTGGAACAGGTTTTCTCTTATCCGGGCCTTGGCCAGGCGGCTGTGACTGCAGGGCTTGGCGGCGACGTGGCGCTGCTTTTGGGAATTTCCGTCATTACCGCCGTCTTTGTATTCGGTGGAAATCTGATCGCGAATATTTTATACGGAGTCATCGATCCCAGGATTCGAAGGGGGCAAAATGGTGGAAAATAGAAAAGAGCTGATTATTTATGCGTCTGCCAAAAAGAAACGAATGAATAATAGAAGAAAGACGATCTGCATATTTGCATTGGCCGTTCTTCTTCTAGCTTTCGTCACAGTCGCCGGACGATCGCTCTGGAAAGAAGCGTCCGCGGCGGACTTTTCCAGGAAAAATCTCGGTCCTTCTTTGCAATTTCTGTTTGGAACGGACTGGATGGGTCGGAATATGCTCGATCGGACGCTGGCGGGCCTTTCGATGAGTATCCTAATCGGGCTCTTGGCGGCGACGGTAAGCGCTTTTATAGCGGCGTTTCTAGGAACGATGGCGGCGACGATGGGGCCGAAGGTCGATGCGGTGATCACCTGGTGTATCGATCTGATGCTGGGCGTTCCCCACATTGTGCTGCTGGTGCTGATTTCTTTTGCCCTGGGAAAAGGCTTCTGGGGTGTGACAATCGGCGTAGCTGTTACACACTGGCCCGGCCTGGCCCGCGTGATCCGGGGCGAGGTCATGCAGATCCGCGAGGCACCCTATGTAAAGGTGGCCCAGAAGCTGGGAATTTCCACGGGAAAGATCGCCGTCCGTCATATTCTGCCCCATGTCTTTCCGCAGTTTTTGATCGGATTGATCCTCCTTTTTCCACACGCGATTCTCCATGAGGCCTCTGTGACGTTTCTGGGCTTCGGCCTGTCACCGGAGGAACCGGCCATCGGCGTAATCCTTTCAGAAAGTATGGCGTACCTGTCCGCCGGCAGATGGTGGCTGGCCCTCTTTCCGGGCCTTGCGCTGGTCCTGGTGGTGTCTCTATTCGATCTGGCGGGAAACAGCTTGCGCAGGATTATTGATCCCAGTAGCGTGCAGAAATAAAGGAGCAAAAGAGCATGGAAACGAAAAAGACCATTCTGGATATCTCAGATCTCTCCATTTCCTTTGTGCAATACGACAGAGGTTTGCAGCAGATCGATCTACCTGTAATTACTAATTTAAACGTGAAGGTCGGCGAAGGGGAAATCGTCGCCGTCGTAGGTTCCAGCGGTTCAGGAAAAAGCCTGCTGGCCCATGCGATTCTCGGCCTTCTTCCGGAGAATGCCAACGTGGTCGGCCGGATGGAATTTGCAGGAGAATTACTAACGCCGGCGCGTATTTTGCAGGTTCGGGGAAAGGAAATTGCTTTAGTACCGCAGAGCGTCAATTACTTGGATCCGTTGATGAAGGTGGGGCCGCAGGTGCGAAATGGCTCGAAGAAACCGGAGAAAATACGTCGGCAAAAGTCGTTGTTCCAAAAGTACGATCTTTCCAGGGAAACGGAAGAACTGTTCCCCTTCGAGCTGTCCGGCGGCATGGCCAGGCGGGTGTTGTTAAGCGCCGCACAGATGCACAAGTCCCGGCTGCTCATTGCGGATGAACCGACGCCGGGCTTGCATCTGGCGATGGCGAAGCGGGCGATGCGAGATTTTCGGGCCTTCGCCGACGAGGGAAACGGAGTGCTTCTGATTACCCATGATATCGAGCTGGCGCTGGAGGTGGCCGATCGGATTACGGTTTTCTATGCCGGGACTACGGTGGAAGAGGCGCTTGTGACTGACTTTTCTTCGGAAAAGCTGCTGCGTCATCCTTATACGAAGGCCTTATGGAAC
Source organism: uncultured Blautia sp. (assembly GCA_948436455.1). GTDB lineage: Bacteria > Bacillota > Clostridia > Lachnospirales > Lachnospiraceae > Blautia_A. The sequence goes on along the minus strand of CAOJIB010000054.1, from coordinate 1,694 downwards.
GCCCTGCCGCAGAACGGTTTTCGAGGGATCGAGGGTCTGCAGCCCTATGTAAAGGATATGCCAAAGGGATGTCCCTTTGGCCCGCGGTGCTCCAATCGGACAGACGCCTGTGAGGGAGAGATCCCCCTGCGCCAGGTTCGCGGCGGGGCTGTCCGATGTATCTTGACGGAAGAAAAAAAAGAAGCATAGGAGCCGGAAGATGATTTTAGAAGCAAGGAACGTTTCTTTTTCCTATCAAAAATCGGGAAAGAAAATAATCGATGATTTCAGTATACAGGTGGAAAGCGGTGAACGGGTCGGCATCGCCGCGCCAAGCGGCGTGGGAAAGACGACGCTGTGTCAGCTTCTGGCCGGCTATCAGACGCCGGATGGCGGTAGCGTGCTGCTTGACGGTGCGCCTCTACCTAAGAAAGGCGTCTGCCCGGTGCAGATGATTTGGCAGCATCCGGAAAAGATGGTAAATCCTCGGCTGCGGCTGGGAACGACTCTGTCGGAGGGAGATCGGGTAGAGCAGCGTGTGATCGACGGCCTGGGTATTGAAAAAGATTGGTACAATCGCTTCCCCATGGAGCTTTCCGGAGGCGAGCTGCAGCGCTTTTGCATTGCGCGCGCGCTGGGTGGGAGTACAAAATTTATTATTGCGGATGAGATCAGTACGATGCTGGATCTGATCACGCAGAGCCAGATATGGGAATTCTTATTGCGGGAGGTACAGGCCAGGAATCTCGGCCTGCTTGTCGTGACCCATAGCGATCCTTTGATGGAGCGGGTGGCCACGCGGGTGGTGCGTCTGGAATAAAAATCCGTGACAGTCCTATATTTTATGGAAAAGCGTCAAATAAGAAACGGCTTACCGGGATCTTATTTGACGCTTTTTCGATTACGTTTTGGGCGGCTTTTATTTGATCTTTGCGAAAAAGCGCGCCTTACATCCGCGACAAGGCCGCTTCATCGGCTATGAGTACGACGTCTTGGTGGAGCTGTAGGATGGAGGCCGGCACTTCAGGCGTAATGGGGCCGGCGACGGCTTTTTTCAGGATGTCGGCCTTGTCTTCGCCGCTTACAAGCAGCAGAATTTTTCTGGCCGACAGGATGCCGCGGATTCCCATGGTATAAGCCTGGCGGGGCACGTCAGCCTCGGAGGCGAAAAAGCGACGGTTCGCTTCGATGGTGCCAGGCGCCAGATTGACGCAATGGGTGTTTGGGGTAAAGCTGCCGGCCGGTTCATTGAAGCCGATGTGCCCGTTATGCCCCAACCCCAGAAGCTGCAGGTCGGCGCCGCCGCAGGCTTCAAGGATCCGATCGTAATTTTCACATGCCTTTTTGGCGCTGACTTCCAGGCCGTCGGGGACGAACGTGCGGGCGGGATCTATATTAATGTGCCGGAAAAGGTGCATATTCATAAAAAAGCGGTAGCTCTGGTCGTCCTCCGGACCAAGACCCCGGTATTCATCCAGATTGATCGTAGATACCCTGGAGAAATCCAGATCTCCTTTCCGATACCATGCCGTTAATTTTTCATAGACGCCAAGAGGCGAAGAGCCGGTCGCCAGACCTAGCGTGCAGTCGGGCTTTAGAAGAATCTGCGCCCGTAGGAAATGGGCTGCTTTTCGGCTTAAATCCTTATAGTCTTTTGCTTGGCAGATCACCATATCTTTTTCTTTCCTTTCACTTTTCTTAGAAAATACAATCAC
>CAOJIB010000053.1 GCA_948436455.1 uncultured Blautia sp. | reverse complement strand
TGAATTTAGATTATCTCTTTAGAAGTTCTTATATGTCGGTATAGCCCGTATTTTGGTGTGCTACCCGTCAAGTAGACAATAAAAAAACAAAAAGTTTTTCTGCCCGGTGTTGTGCTGGGCATTTTTTATGCAGATTCCTGCAGCTTCTTTTCGTAAAATTCCATTGGTGTCACAACGTCCAGATTTCGCTGTACCCGTTCATTAGTGTAATAATTGATATAATCCTCGATTGCTTTTATCAATGCATCCTTTGTCTTATATTTCCTGTCATAATACATTTCCCGCTTCATGGTTCCCCAAAACCCTTCCATCGGACCATTATCAATACATCTGCCAACTCTTGACATGTTCTGGGTCATTCCGGCATCCACTATTTTCTGCCGGAATATGTTAGAAGTATACTGATATCCCCTGTCAGAATGAAAAAGAGACTTTGCCCCCGGATTAGCCGAAAGAGCTTTATCAAAGGTATTAAAAACAATCGGATTATCATTGTGGTCACTGTATTCAAACGCTATCGGTCTGTTTCCGCACAGATCTAATATTACACTAAGATATATTTTGCCTTTCTTTTCATCTTCGCTGGTACCATATTTGAATTCGGATACATCCGTTACCCATTTCTCATTAGGCCTGTCTGATTTAAATTCCCGGTTCAGGATATTTTCGGCAACATATGCAGGGTCTGAAGCCGGCTTTGTGCAGCAGTTATACCTGTGTTTTACATAGGACTGTATCTTTTTCTTTCGACATACCCTGAGTATTCTTTTGTCATTGACATTGATATCATGATCGTGTGCAAGTGTATCACGGATCCGTCTGTATCCCATGTCAGGATGTTCAGCATGGATCTTTTCTATCTTTTGGACAATCAGTTCGTTGAGATTGTCATTCCGGCTGCTTCCATGGTTCTTCTATTTATAGTAGGCTGCCCTGTTGATTCCCAGTATCCTGCACATTTCACTCACCGGATAGTCATCATGTACTTGGGAAAGTTCTTCTATGGCAGTATATGAATCAAGATGTCTTGTTTTTCTAAGTGTCACCTCCTCTCGATTTCTTCGAGTTTTTTAACAGATCTATCTCCATTTGCTGTTTCTTCTTTTCTGCCCTGAGCAGACGGTTTTCAGCCTTTAACTTTTCAATTTCGCGGAACTCTTCTTCCGGTTTGATGCGTCCGCGCCTGTCCTTAAGGCCGTTTACGCCATCAGCGTTATATTTCTTTACCCAGGAGTAAACCTGCCCATAGGAACAGTTGTATGCTTTAGCAGCAGCTGAATAATCGTTTGAGTTAGTGATACAGTATTCTACAATCCGGATACGTTCTTCAAGGGTTGTCTTTCTTGGTTTGGTATCTTTCGTCATGAGGTAACCTCCAACTTTTCTTGAATCGGTTAATGCTACATGACTATTATACTGCTTGACCCATTTTAAAACAGTACTTTCTGCATGAATGCCATACTTTACTGCGACAGACTGACCAGAACCGCCACCCGACAGATAATCCATGACCACCTTTTTCTTAAATTCTGCCGTGTACCGGCATAGGTTGCTGTTCTGACGGGCTAAAACATCTTTTCCGTGTGCTTTGAAAGCAGAGTTCCATCGTTTTACCGATCCCAGTGTGATGCCATACTTTTTCTCAAGCGAATAGAAAGAAGCTCCTTCCTCATGTTCCTTCAGTACCTTTAGTTTAAATTCTTTACTATATTTTCTTTTAGACATAAATATGCTCCTCATATGATAGTTTTTGGATATTTCCATTGTCTACCATATGGGGAGCATATCATTTTCGGGCTTTCCCGGCATTTTAGATATGGGGAGAAGTTCTCATATACTCTCAAAACCTTTTAGGTTTTCCCAGACTGTCAAAAAAGGTCGGCAAACGCCGGTCTTTTTTGATATAATAAAACCAGAGGTGATGTTTATGCTGAGAAAAGAAAAATCTGAACGAAATACACTGGAAATGGTGAGCCTGGAACATCTTGTGCCGCAGGAGCATCTGCTGAGAAAAATAGATTATGCGGTAGATTTTACCCACATATATGATTTTGTGGAAGACCTGTACTGTGTAGATAACGGGCGTCCAAGCGTTGATCCTGTGGTCCTTTTTAAAAAGGTGCTGATCCAGCATCTTTATGGGATACCGTCTCTGCGCCGTACTGTGGAAGAGATCAGCATGAACATCGCATACCGGTGGTTTTTAGGATATCTGCAAAATGAGTCGGTGCCTCATTTTGCCACTATCAGTTACAACTTCCGGCACCGCTTCACGGAAGATACCATAGAAAAGATCTTTACATGGATACTTTATGAAGTCCAGAAAAGCGGATATCTGTCACCGGAAACCGTTTTTATGGATGTGTAGAAGGTGTGATCCAGGCGGTAAAAAATATCCAGGAGGCCACTGTCCCGCCCGACGCACACAAAGGGGAGCCCTTCTGGGAGGACAGTGCGGCCATGTATATGAAAGCGCTCATTTGCTACGTATTCTATGAACTGCTACTTGGGGAACAGAATATGGGGTCGTTGTTGGACTGACCAGAGAGGAGATGGAAGTGCTGGACGAGGAAAAAGGCGTCACCCGTCTCTCTCTTCGGATGGAGCGGCTCGAGGAGAGTCCGCAGGGGATCGCGCATCTGGCCTATGTAAATTATAAAAAGCTGAAGGAAGGCGCCCCAGAGACGGCAGTTTCCCTTATTTTGATTGTCACTACGAAGTTGCAGCTGTTTAAAGTCCCGGAAGTGAAACAAATTTTCGAAAGGGACACCCTGTACCTTCAGGAATTGGGCATTAGCCGTTACTGGGACGGGCGTACAAAAACGGTCCTGTTCCTCGTTTTGCCGGACGCAGATACCCCATCCATTTCATTGCGGCCTTGTGTACAGCCAGGTCATGGAAACACTGCTGCATGAGGCAGACCACCGTTTTCATGGGAAGCTGCCGATCCCGGTGGAATTCTGGATAGACGAATACGCAAACGGCACCCGGCCCGGGCATTTTGAAAACCTGATTACCACCTTCCGCTCTCGGAATATGGCGGCGGTGCTGTTTGTTCAAAGCATCAGCCAGCTGAAATATATACACAAAGGAGACTCCTGGAGGATCCTAATGGACGCCTGCAGCGCCGTAATATTTCTGGGCGCCGGGCGCGGCTCGCTGGATTCCCAGGAATATATTTCCAAGCTCTTAGGCGAACCATCGACAAGCGCTCCGAAGGGGAGAGCCGTGGCAAAAACAGGGGCAGCAGCCTGAATTTCGGCCGGCTGGGCCGGGAGCTTTTGACGGCGGCGGAGGTGGGCAGCCTGGATCGTGACACCTGTTTGATCCTGCTGGCCGGATGTGGCCCCGTCCGGGACTGGAAAAATAAGCCCTTTGCCCTGCCGGCCTTTTTAGAAGCCCAGCCCCGCTATGAGCATCCAGCCTATGTAAAGAGGACATCTCTGGGTGATTCCATCACTTTGCAGCCAGATGGGACGCTCGAGGAGCTTTCCCCCGCCAGCGTAGCCTATTATCGGAAGCTAAAAGAAGAAGGGGAAAATATTCAATTCCTGACGATAGATGAGGATAGATTCCTGCAGATAGATTTCCTAAAGGAAACAGAGATTGATCTAAAAACCTTCTCCGGTTATTTTCTGGAACATGCCGATGACGTAATGGAAGCCGAAAAGAAAGCTTTGTTAGAGGAGGAAAAAGACATGTCCGACAGCTTCTTTGCTTGTCTGGATCGCTATCGGAAGGTGTTATCCAAAAGCCAGATTGACGCGATCCTGTCCTGCCTCGAAGTCGGACTGTCTCAGAAAATAGTTAAGGTCTGCTTCTTCCTCTCTGCGGAACGGATACAGGAGGAAAGAAGGATTGCTCTGATGCAGGGAGGAATGGGAAATAGATGAAATGTGATCGTATTTTTTATAGAAAAAATCTAAAAAGCCCGTGTTCGCAAATGCAAAATCGGACACGATTTTTTCTTGGAATAAGTATTTCTACGAATTTTGCCTGTCACTTCTGCATTTTACTGAATTTACTGAATTTACTGACCAACTATTTGACGGTAATTAGATTAGAAAAGTCACTTAAATATTTTCTTTTTGATACTCTTCTTTTCCCTTTATAAATGTTTCACTCTAATCCCAGTACGTTATTTTTCTTATGACCAAAATTTTGACGGTAATTGGATATTTTTTTATTAAAATTCTTTTTTAGCATGTTAAGAAACCGAGAAAGGCTGCCGATATAGGTAGTGTAAGGAAGATATTCTTTTACCAATAGCTTATTTATCGTAGATTTGCAGAGAGAATTGACAAAAATTTAGGCAGTCTATATAATTGGTAAGAATTCTTTTTTGTTAAATACCTTTCGTAGAAATACTTATTCTACGAAACTATGACGGTAGATCCATATGGAAGCCAAAGAACTTTTATAGAATAAGGAAGCGATTATGCCGCCGAACGCACTGTACAAGACAGTCTATCAGTACAATAAAGAGCCTATTGATACGAAAGATATGGAAAGACTGCAGGAAATTGCAAAAGACTGCTGTAAAGTCCGGAATTATGTATACGAGCGGTACGGCGGGATTGGCGGCCTTTCAAAGATTTATCCAGGCTACACCGTACAGAATGAGATGACCCGCAGCAGCCTGCGGGAGCGATTAGGGCTCCCTTCCGTATATTTTTATCTTTCCATCTTCGACGCGCTGGGAGACATTAAAAGCCAGTGGACACGTACGAAAAAGAGGATTGAAAAAAATATTCAGACAAATGAAGCTCTGACGCGAGAAGACCGACATTATCTGCGCTTTGTTATGAAGCAGAGCCGCTGCTTTGAAGCGGTTATAGCCGGTGAGGAAGTAACGCTTTCAAAAGAATGGGCAAAGACATACCAGTCGTTGTGTGAAGCTGTGGATACGCACAGGCTGAACCAGTATTTGCGTCGGCAAGTACGTAGACATCTGGTAAAACCGTATACCGCTGCGGCAGACGGTTTTTCTTCTTCGCCGAAGGCATACCGCTACGCGGATCACGGCATTTATCTTTCTATGAAAGAAAGCCGGAAGAGGTTGTTTATCCCGTTGACGGATAATAATCGCTATGCAAGGCAAATTTATATCCGCCTCTATCCGAAAGAAGGAAACCTGACGATCAACGTGCCGATAGAAGTGCGGCAGAAGCATCCGCCGGGCTATCAAGGTGAAATGGGGCTGGCGATGGGTGTGCGCTGTATGTTTGTAACAGATCGCGGGGCCGCTTATGGAGAACAGTATCTGGAATACCAGTCGGCTCTGACGGACTATGTGCGGGAAAGGCTCCCGGGCCATCGCAGAAACGCGAAAAACAACCCGGGGATGAAGAAGTATAACGCGGGAAAGGCGCGGCTGGAGGCGGCTCTGCATGCGTATATCAACGCGGAGATCAACCGGATGCTGGAAACGGAAAAGCCGGGAGTATTGTACTATCCGAAATTGCCGACGGCGGCAAAAGCCGGCAAAAACAAAAAGATTAACGCGACCGTGCACATGTGGCAGCGGGGGTATATCAAAAGCCGCCTGGGCCAGAAATGCCAGGAACGTTCCATTCAGCTTGTGGAAGTTTTTGGAAAGGGTATCAGTATAGAATGCAGTTATTGCGGAACGATGGGCGGTAAAGACGGAGACATGTTCCGCTGTGCGTCCTGTGGGCGGGAATTGCCGGAAAGACAGAATACTGCCAGAAATGTTTTAAAAAGAGGAACAGAAAAGAAGGTTTAAAAGTTCATTGTGAAAGATTCCATGGATGAATGCGCCAAAGGCAGCATTTGACCAAAACCAGGAATGGAAGTAGGACTATGGAGGATTTCTTTTGATAAAAAACAAGAACGGCATTGGAAGCTGTTTCTTACGGGAAACAGGTATTAGGTATGCCAAGACCTATGGGAACTTTTGGGCGTTTGTCCGGAAGAAGTACCGGGAGCGAAGCAGGCAAGGGCGAATAGCGCCTGTCGGCATCATCCGAAAGGGTGACAAAATGTGTTTTATTTAAAAAGTGAAAAAGAAAAAATCGATGCGAACGTCTGAATCATCCGGGCAGGCAGAAATCCTGCCGGGTATACGGCTGGCAGATGGAGAAGAAAAGTGAAAATCGAGGCCGTATCTTTTGCGAAATCCCAGAAGATACGAAGGGATCTGCGCCGACAAAACCACGGCGCGGTGTAAAAAAGAAGGAGGGAGAAAATGTCTGAACAGGAACAGGAGAAAGCCCCTGAGGGGCAAAAGAAGAAGTCGAAGGGAAAGATCGTGATCATCGTCTTGCTGCTTCTGGTGATCGCCGCACTAGGCGCTGTGATCTTTCTGCTGCTGAATAAGAAGCCCCCGGAGAGGGATATTTCCGAAGGACTGGTAGTAGATGATAACATCGACCAGAAAGCGGCGGACGCCCGGTTCACCACAGATATGAATATGATCTGGACGTTCCCGTCGGGCAGCAAGGTATCCAATAACGCCGAGATCGGGAATTCCGCCAGCAATCTCTACGACTGCTACTTCGAAGTCTACCTCGACGACGAGGAACAGACGTTGCTCTACAGTTCACCAGTACTCCCCGTGGGAAAGCAGCTGGATAAACTGGAGCTGAATCAGACGCTGCCAGACGGCACCTACGATGCGACCTGTACGTATTACATCCTGGACGATGAAGATCCGGACAGGGAATTTAACAGCATTAATTCTATATATGAAGTGATACAAAAAGCCGCTGGCAATCATACTTGGGAAAGCGGCTGAAAATAAAAGATTCTTACATTTGAAAAGGGAACTCACTATGATAACGGTAACCAATGATACAAAAGACTTTATCGAAAATCAAAAAGAAGAATTATTTGTATATGGCGCAGGGAATTCGGGCTATTGGATTGGCCATTATCTGAACCGCTGCGGGATCGGATTCTCCGGTTATATCGACGGCAATGAAAAGTATTGCAGTGCGTTATGTCAGGGAAAGCCGGTATATCTGCCGCAGAAATTAAGTGAATATAGAGGGAAAAGTATTCGTCTGATCATATCCCCCAGGCTTTATGAGACAGTTTTAAGTGATCTTTTATTTAGTGAACGGAAGTATGGGTTCCATGCTTTATGCTTGGTGCCACGATTTTTACCCGAAGAGTTGTACGATATCAATGGTTTTCTAGGCTATTTCAGGAGGCGTTTGTATAGAAAGGAGACGCCTACAATTATTAGCAATGACTGTATAGCGGGGGAAATCTATCATCTGATGAATATGCCGATGCTTTCTCCTACGGTGAATACCTATATTGCTGCCGAAGATTTTCTGAAACTTTGCAGGGAACCGGAAAAATATTTTTCTGTAGAAGGCGAAGGGCTTTTTTACAATATTTTGCCCATTAGTGATGAACCGGAAGATTGTAAAAGAGGATTACCAGCTATGAAAATAGAGGATATTACCGTTACTTTTGCACATACAAATGAGAAAACTGTGGAGTTGATGGAACGATGGAACATGATGAGAAAACGGATTAATTGGGAAAATATCATTTATATTTTTCGAACTACCCGCAGAGCAGTATCTAAAGATTTTGTACAGAGTTTTTCGAGGCTGTCGCAGAAACATCTGCTTATGAATTATGGAGTAAATGGGATGGTCTACAAGAATGTGGATCAACTGTTTTTTTCAGAGTATATTTTAGGAAAGGACCGGGCTATTGAGAACGATTTCGACCTTCTGGGTTGGTTAAATCAAGAGGGAAGTGGAACAGAAGAATGATGAAAAGAATTCGATGTAGAGATTGGATGGATACAGACGGTTTCCTATGGATCGTTTCGCCGGAATACAATACCTTGTTGCAGGTAGATAAAAGTACAAAAACGGTGCGAGCAGAGGTATTTCTCGAAAAATACCTTTCATATGAGATGGGGGAGTGCTATCTTTCAGGAGCTTTATCTGGAGAATATATTGTATGTATTCCGTCTGCTTCGAAAGATCTTGTCGTGTATTCTTTGCGTGATAAAAACATATGCTATATTCCTATAAAAGATCCCGCACGAGTTTATAAGGAAATATATAATCCGGGTTTCAAATTCTTTCGGGGATATGTGTATGATGGCTGCGTACTGCTTTTCAGCGGGAAATACCCGGCTTTGATCCATCTAAATCTGAAAACACGAAGGGTGGACTACCTAAATGATTGGGTTATAGAAGCGGAGAAGGTTATACCCCAGGGAGATACGCGCTTTTACTTTGGGGATGGATACGCACGGCGAAAAACAGAATTATTTCTTCCCATGAACTGTTGCGGTGCTTTTTTATCTTTAGAGTTAAAGACATTGCATTATAGGTTCGTTTTTACTCCGGAGCTTATGCAGGGAATAGAGGGTGTCACACTGATAGAGGATGAGCTTTGTTTTATCGGCAGAAAAGAGGAGAGATATTACTTATGTTTGTGGAATCCAGATACGAGCGAGATGAGAAAACTGCAGATCTTCTGCCAAGACGGAAACCCCGGGTGGATTTCCTTTTTAAGCCCAATCTATTGGAAATCAAAGGTATATCTGACGCCGCAAATGGCAGATCATTTTTATGTGGCAGACCTAAAAAGCGGGGAGATTTGTATAGAAGAACACTTGGATAAGATGCTTTCTGAATTCCCGGAGGACTTGCAGGACATGAAGATTGGCGCGGTAAAGCAGAGAGGGAATGAAGTTACGTTCCATACCTGGTGGGATTACAAATGGCACACATATAACCTGGATACATGGGAGCAGGAGGACTTTGAACTGCACTTTGAGGATGCGGATTACACGCGGCGTCACCAGAAAGCATTGTGTCATAGACTGACGGAGGAAGGGGCAGTTATTCCAGAAGAAATTGTACCGTTTTTAACCTTCCTAGATGAAGTGAAAAATAGGGAATGACCGCACAGCGGGCGGGGGATGGGAGAAGATTTTTAAAGGAAAAATGATATAAAAATCTACTATAGTAACGGGAATATCTGAATATATCGTAGCAAAAAATAACCATTGAAGGATACAAAAAATGAAAGTAGCAGTTATTGGAACCGGTTACGTTGGACTCGTAACCGGCACGTGCTTTGCCGAAATGGGCAATACTGTCTGGTGTGTGGATGTGGATGAGCAAAAGATCGAAACCCTCAAAAATGGCAATATTCCAATCTATGAACCAGGCCTGGCAGAGATGGTAGAACGAAACTACGCATCTGAAAACTTAAAATTCACCACAAATCTTAAAGACGCTATGGAATTTTCGGAAATTGCATTTATAGCCGTTGGCACTCCCATGGGAGAAGATGGCTCTGCCGATTTACAATACGTCCTTACCGTCGCCAAAAACCTAGGTGCAACTATGAAACGGCACATGTATATTGTGGATAAATCAACGGTTCCTGTTGGAACAGCCAATAAGGTGCGAAAAACAATACAAGCAGAACTGGATACGAGAAATTCAAGTCTTACTTTTGATGTAATATCGAATCCAGAATTTTTAAAAGAAGGAAACGCCGTGGCAGACTGTATGAAGCCTGACAGAATTGTAATCGGCGTCGACTCTGCTCGGGCTGCAGACGCTATGAGGGAATTGTATAAACCTTATTTAATGAATACGGAAAACTTCATTTTGATGGATATTCCATCTGCAGAAATGACAAAATACGCTGCAAATTCCATGCTTGCAACAAAGATTTCTTTTATGAATGAAATTTCCAATATTTGTGAACACGTCGGCGCAGATGTGAACAAGGTCCGGAGGGGCATAGGAAGCGACCATCGTATAGGTTTTTCATTTATTTATCCAGGCTGTGGCTACGGTGGAAGTTGCTTTCCAAAAGATGTACAGGCTTTAATTAGAACAGCGAAACAGCATGGCTATGAATCAAAGCTGCTACAATCCGTCGAGGATGTAAACCACGCACAAAAAACAGTACTCGTACAGAAAATAAAGAAAAGATTTGGCAAAGATCTTACAGGTAAAATCTTTGCTGTTTGGGGGCTCGCATTTAAACCAGATACAGACGATATGCGGGAATCTCCAGCGATCACAATTATTACTTCTATTACAGACGCCGGCGCTAAGGTGCAGGCCTATGATCCCAAAGCAACGGAAGAAGCAAAAAAGTGCTATCTTAAGGATAATGAAAGTATTACATACATGAATAGCAAATACGAGGCTTTACATGGCGCGGATGCGCTTATCCTAATCACCGAATGGAAAGAATTCAGAAGCCCAGATTTTTATGAAATCACAAAATTATTACATAATCCGGTGATCTTTGACGGCCGTAACCAATATGATGCAAAACGTGTAAAAAAATACGGTATTGAATACTACCAGATCGGCGTGCAAACAGAAGCAGATGAGGTGAAAAAATGAAGAAAATTCTTGTGACGGGCGGAGCAGGCTTTATTGGTTCACACCTTTGCGCACGTCTTATCAAAGAAGGAAACGATGTTATCTGTGCAGATAATTTATTTACTGGATCAAAAAAAAATATTGAGAAACTTATAGATAACCGCCGATTCGAATTTCTGCGTCATGATATAACAAAGGAACTTCTGGTTCAAGTAGATCAAATTTACAATCTCGCCTGCCCGGCGTCGCCAATACATTACCAATATGATTCTATAAAAACAATGAGGACATCTGTGCTGGGCGCCATTCATATGCTGGAATTGGCAAAGGACGTGAAAGCGCGAATTCTACAGGCATCCACCAGTGAAGTATATGGCAATCCAAACGTACATCCTCAGCCGGAAGAATACTGGGGTAACGTAAATCCTATTGGCATCCGTTCATGCTACGACGAAGGAAAACGGGCAGCGGAAACACTTTTTTTTGATTATCACAGGCAAAACGCCATAGATATCAAAGTAATTCGTATATTTAATACCTACGGTCCAAACATGGCTAGAAACGACGGACGGGTTGTATCTAATTTTATTGTGCAGGCATTAAAGGGAGACAATATCACAATATACGGTGATGGAACGCAGACACGGAGTTTCTGCTATGTAGACGATCTAATAGAGGGAATGATCCGTATGATGGAAAGTCCGGAGGGATTTACAGGGCCGGTCAACTTAGGAAATCCTACAGAATTTACCATGTTAGAGCTGGCAAAAAAGGTGATTGCTCTTACTGGCAGCAAGTCAAAAATCGTCTATAAACCGTTGCCACAGGATGATCCTACTCAAAGAAAACCTGTGATTGATCTGGCAAAGAAAATGCTTGCCTGGGAGCCGTCTGTTTCTTTGGACGAGGGACTAAAAAAGACAATTGCATATTTTGAATCTTCTATAACAAGCGATACGTAATCGAGAAGCAATGGAGAAAAACAAATGCTCTTGGAAGAATTAAAAAAACACGAAGAATTTTATATTTTTGGCGCGCAGGTAGTCGCGTACGGCGCATATAAAGCAATCAGATATCTGACCGGGAAGTCACCAAAGTGTTTTTTAGTGTCCAATCGTGAAAAAAATCCTGCAAATATTGACGAAATTATCGTTTGTACTCCTGAAAAAGCCGATAAGAATACACTTATTATTATTGCCGTCACAGAACTTTTTCAAGCTGAAATTGTAAAATATCTAAAGGTTGCGGGCTTTCAGTACTTTATACGATTAACGCAACATGAAGAATATCTTTTAATGTCGGAGTTTTATGAAAAGCGGGGAAACTTTATTACACTAAAAAAAACGGAGCATAAAGCTTTTCCAGAAGTCGGTCTTTATGAAGTCAAAAATCATCATGATAAAAAGCTTGATTCCTATCCCGGATTAAAAAACTTTGAATATTCTATTCAAGCAGGAGCCGCGCTTGTAGAAGAAAAAACAGCCCCATACCTTGATAATACAGGAACGAATATATCGTATCTTAATAAACAGTATTGTGAAATGACAGCCACCTATTGGGTATGGAAAAATACACATCACGAATGGAAAGGCATAGAACATTACAGACGCCATTTACTGATAGAACCCCAATGGCTAAATAAAGATATTGATGCAGTACTCCCTCTTCCCTATATGGCATATCCGAATACAATACATCAATTTCGCCGATTTGTAAGTGCAGATGTATGTAAGGCATTATTAAAAGCTTTGAGGGATATACACCCGGACGAATACTATGGTTATATGGATATTCTTTGCAATCATTACCAATATACTTATAATCTGGTGTGCGCGAAAGCGGAAATATTTGATGCTTACTGTGCTTGGTTTTTTGAGATCACCCAGTACATGGAAAAAATGGAAAAAACTGTGCCTGAAATAAAAGAAACAAGGGCACTATCTTATGTAGCGGAAGTGCTGACCAATTTATATTTTATGTCAAATAGACGGAAACTGCATATTTATCATGCGGAAAAGGAGATTTATGTATAGAAACAACATTCAAAATTGGAAAAGGGGGAATTCTCATAAATGGAAATAAAAGTATCGGTAATTATGGCTGTTTATAACGGTGAAAAATACATAGAACAGGCATTAAATACGATTATAACGCAGACATTAAAAGAAATAGAGATTTTATGCGTAGATGATGGTTCCACCGACAATACAATAGAGATCTTAAAAAAGTACGAAAAAAAAGATCGCCGGATACGTATACTAAGGCACTTGGAAAAGACTGACGGAGCTGCAGAAGCAAGGAATATGGGTATGGATGCAGCCAAAGGAGAATATCTATCCTTTCTTGATGCAGATGATTTCTTTAAACCAGATATGCTTGAAAAAGCATATGTCAGAGCGAAGAAAACAAATGCGGAAGTGGTAGTATTTGACGCCTACATATATAATGACGATACGGAAATGGTGTGTTCAGAAAGATTTTTACTCAACAGACAGAAAACGCCGAATTTAAAAGAATTCACCCCGACCGAGTGCTCGAAAACACTTTTTAGAATTACGGTGGGAACAGCATGGAACGGACTGTTTTCTCACGCAATGGTTACCAAAAACAAGCTCCGATTTGCAAGCATTCATCACACGGATGATCAAGTCTTTGTTTACATGGCATATGCCTTAGCAAACAAGATTGCCATCCTTCCCGAGCGGTTGCTCTACTACAGAAAAAATGTTCCGAGAAGTCAATCCGCTAACGCCCATTTGCATCCAGAAGCAGGATATATGGCACCATACATGCTTATGCAGGAGCTAAAAAAGCGGGGAATATATGAAAAATATAAAATTGCAGTGGCAGAGTTAGCATTGGAAATTGCTTTCTGGCATATTACGGGAATGACAAATGTAGAAAATTTTCATAAATTATATTTTGCAATGAAGGATACATATATGAGAGAGCTTGGCATTTTAGAGCTCTCAAAAAATGATATACAGGATAAACAGCTGCTTCTATGGCGTGATTTTGTGATGGAAAACGCCCCAGAAGAATATCTTTTAAAATGGAATTCCATAACTCTTAGAGAAAAAAGTCTTATGATCCCCAAACTGTCTCCCCAGGCAAAGGTTGCTATTTATGGAGCGGGGGATAATGGTTTCGCAGTATTTGACTTTTTAGTTAGACTTCGAATATGCAAAGTAGTTGCCTGGGTAGACAGGGATTATGAAAATATAGGATTTCCAATACAATGTCCGGAAGCGTTACAGCATATAACATTCGACTACGTATTTATTGCCATCAAAGCAGACAATGTCTACAAAGCAGTAAAAACTTTTCTAATGGAAATGAAAATTCCGGAGAATAAAATCCACTGGATTCCGGAAGTTTAATACGAAAATTATATTTGCAGGAGGAAAAAAATGAAGTCGCCAAAAGATATGAAAATTATCCAAATAGACATTACAAACGCCTGTCCGCATACATGCTCAAATTGTACGCGCTTTTGTGGACACCACGAAAAAACTTTTTTTATGGATTTTGCAGATTTTAAGCAGGCGGTTGATTCTTTAGAAGATTATGAAGGAATCGTAGGCGTAATCGGCGGAGAGCCTACGCTGCATCCAGAATTCGAAAAATTCTGCGATTATATCCGCGAAAAACGTCTTACGGAAAAAGTACTGGCAATTCGGGAACCGGTGGAAGACATGCAGACATATATCTTAAACCATATGTGGCATAAAAATGCGAAAGCGGGATTATGGTCTTCTCTTGTCAACAGTTACTATAAAAATTTTGAGGCAATAAACGATACGTTTAAAACCCAGCTTTTAAACGATCACAATAATACCTGCATGCACCAGGCGCTTCTAATGCCAAGAAAAGAACTGGGTATCGGAGACGAGGAATGGTTGAAAAAAAGAGATGCCTGTTGGATTCAGAATACCTGGTCCGCAACTATTACTCCTAAAGGCGCCTTCTTCTGTGAAGTGGCTGGATCTCTGGATATGCTCTTTCACGGGCCAGGAGGATGGAAGGTAGAACCTGGTTGGTGGAAAAGAGAGCCAAAGGACTTTGAAGATCAGCTGCACTGGTGCGAAATGTGTTCTGGTTGTCTAGATGTACCTCAAAGAATTTCTAATGATAAGAGGGATGATGTAACACCGGGAATATACAAAAAGTTAAAATCCATAAATAGTCCAAAAGTAAAACGTGATCTCTGCATTGTTCATGATCCAAAAGATTATGATAAAACAAAATATCATACGTTTACCGGCGATAACGACTATATGGAATTAGGAGGCAATCAGCGGCACAGCAAAGAGAATAGAAATCTACATCCAAAAAGTTTCGTCATAACGTCTTGGAACCAGCTTTCTGACACCATAAAAACGACTCCCAAAGACTGGATTCTTATTTCTGATAATCTTGAACTATGCAAAGAAGCGGAAAACTATTTCAAGAACGTCGTGATTAATCCGGGATGCCTGTACATTTATGAAGACGTCGTGGCTATTCATGTAAAAGCTCACGCTCTTCGGGGAAAGCTTGAACATCTGGGAACAACGGGCGAAAATCTTTGGGGTTACTATCCGATCGAGAAAATTGTCGAAATAAAACGAGATATGCGGAACAAAATACACCCTGCCGCCGCGGCTATTGCAGAAGACAGCAAGGTCGCCGTATACGGCGCCGGACTTAGAGGTACAGAATTTGTTTCCTGGTTCTTAGGCCAGGAACGTCAAAAACAACTTGTCGTGTGGGTAGATAAAAATTATGCCCAAAAAGGCTATCCTATACAGGAGCCAAAATCCCTTATATCTGCTACATATGACATCCTTGTGGTAGTGGTTGAATCAAAAAAGGTCTTTGAAGAAATATGCACAGATCTAAAAAAACTTGGCGTAAACGAGAAAACGATTGTATGGGTGCCAAATGTTTATGAAAAGATAGAATGCGGAAAATAACTGTTGTAAATAACCTTTTTTCAGGGATAAACAAGAATAAAAAAGATGGATGATTCTATAAAAGTTTCAGTAATTGTCGCCGTATACAATACGGAAAAATATCTGCGACAATGCCTATCGAGCATTGCTGCGCAGACGCTTCACGAAATCGAAATTTTGTGCATAAACGACGGTTCTACAGATGGTTCCCTTGCTATTTTAAATGAATTCGCATCATCGGACAACCGTTTCAAAATATTTACAAAGGAAAATGAAGGTCTTGGCGCAGCATCAGCTAGAAATTACGGGTTAGAGCGAGCCACCGGAAAGTATATAAGCATTTTAGATAGCGACGACTGGTTTTCTCCGGACATGCTCGAACGCGCGTATCAGAAAGCAGAGAATACAGAAGCGGAAATCGTCGTCTTTGGAGGAGTAGAATACGACGAATTGCAAGGAAGCAAGAAAAGGGTTGCCAGTATTTTAAACTGCGCAGTCATTCCTTCCAAAATAATCTTTAATTACAAAGACTGCTTCAGACAGATTTTTCAGCTCTCACAAGGAATGGCCTGGAACAAGTTGTATAGGCGCACGTTTCTTACGAAAACAAACGTAAAATTTCAAAAAGTGCAATTTACGGACGACGCTTATTTTACCTTTGCGCATATGGTTCTCGCAGAAAAAATTTCTGTAATCAACGAAGACTTCGTTTATTATAGAGTCCATGCCGGCAGCAGCCAAACGGATAAACTTTCCAACTATCCGGACGCGGCCTTTATACCTTATGTCAGTCTTAGGGAGAAGCTCATTCAAGCACACATATACGCGGACGTTGAGCAAAGCTTCATAAACTGCGCGGTAACCTTTTTCCGATATTTTTACGACAGTATCAGGGAGTATACGGCTCTTACATATCTTCATGAAAAATATCGGAAAGAAATTTTTCCTTTATTTTTTCTGGAGGAGAGAGCGCCAGACTACTTTTATGACCGCAGAGTGTATCAATGGGTAAGGCAGATCCTTGCTTCTTCGGCGGGAGAATTGAGCTTTCTTGCATTGCGCGGTTATGGAGCCGTTATGAATACTGGAATTTTGAGGTTTCCTTTGCCAAAAGATTTACTTCCTTCCGGAGAGGATATCTATCTGCTTGCAGATGGAGTAAAGGCAAAATATTATGGCGCACAACTTGTACTGGAAGACCGGTACAGACTTATTCATATGGCAGAAGATTTAGATTTTGCAGATATGCGTCAGCTAAAAAAAGCAACGTGTATTTTTATCGCATATATGAATGAGGCGTACACAAAAACCATTGCCGCAGAACTTTTGAAACGAGGAATCGCCGCAGAGCGTATTGTAATTGGATAATAGGCGATTTTCGGTCATATGTACAGATTTTCTACCTATATTTAGTAGTGCACAGGAGGAAAACTATGAAGTCTCCAAAAGATATGGCTATTATCGAAATTGAAATAACGAACGCCTGCATACACAAATGCTCCAATTGTACACGTTTTTGCGGCCATCACAAGAGACCCTTTTTTATGGATTTTGAGACTTTCAAAAAGGCCGTAGATTCTCTGGAGGGTTTTGAAGGAACCGTAAGCCTTATGGGAGGCGAACCGACTTTACATCCGGAATTCGATCGATTTGCCGAATATTTACATGCAAAGCTCCCTTCAAAAAAGAAGGCTTTTGCAGGAGATTTTATTTTTCCGCAAAAAAAATTTATGGAAGCCCGGGG
>CAOJIB010000052.1 GCA_948436455.1 uncultured Blautia sp. | reverse complement strand
ATACCGACATATAAGAACTTCTAAAGAGATAATCTAAATTCACCAATAATTTTAAGGAAAAAATGGGATTAAAAAATCTAGAAACCTCTACTTTTGCATTTTTAAAGGGCAGAGAACCGTCGAAAATCATGGATCGACTGTTTTCTGCCCCTTTTGCTTTTCAATGCTTTCAAAGGCTTTGCATTTTCACCTATTCATCTCTAAAGGCTTTTAATTATTTATCTCCGAACGTCGTAGCTCATATCCAGCAAATTCCGGATCACCGATACGTCGTCGATGATATTTGCGTCTCCACGAATGGTGTGCTTGAGCGCGCTGCTGGCCACGGCGAAATTAACCATATCCATCGGTTTATAATGGTTCATCATCGCGTAGATCAGACCGCTGGCAAAGGCATCGCCACTCCCTACGCGATCCAGGATGTTAAAGGTAAATAGCTTGCTCTCAAAGGTATGTCCCTCATACCACATATACGCCTTCAAGCTGTTTTCGCTTCCGCTGTGGGCATAACGGACATGACGCGCGATACACTGCAGGTTCGGATACCTTTTGACAAATTCCCGGAAATTTTCATCCTGCTGCTCATAGCTGGGCTGGAAGGGCATCCCATCCTTGCAGTCGCCCTTGCTGTGATCCGCTTCATCCTTCCACAGATGATATGGCTCGATCCCGAACAGCACGTCGATATAGGGCAGACACTGCGTGCAGAAATCTCTAGCTTCCTCCCAGGACCAGAGGCTGCTGCGGAAATTCCCGTCAAAGCTGGTGGTAATCCCCTTTTCCTTGGCGGTCCTTAAGCAGCGCAGAATCATTTCCCGGCAATTTTCTCCCAGCGCCGGTGTGATACCGCTTAAATGCAACCAGGTAAAGCCCTCCAGCAGCGCGTCAAAATCATAGGTACTGAAATCATATTCTGTAATCGCGCTATTCTTTCGATCATAAATCACCTTTCCGGCGCGGATGCCGTAGCCGATCTCCAGATAATATGTGCCCATACGGTGGGTGGGCGTCTGCTCGGGTGTGCTTAAAATCATCGGCGTACAGTGCACGTCGTTGCTCCGCAGCATCCGAATGGCGCTTTTCCCCACGCTATTATTAGGGACGACGGAGAAAAATGTACTGTCAATCCCCAGATTTGCCAGCGCCAGCGCGATATTGGCTTCGCTGCCGCCGTAGCTGGCTTCAAAATTCGACGCGGTCCGGATTTTCTCATAATTCGGCGGCGTTAAGCGCAGCATAATTTCCCCGATCGTAATAAATCTGTGCGCGCCTGTATTTCCCTGCAGCAATGGATTTGCATGTTCCATAACGATTCCTCCCTTTTGCTGATATACGGGCAGGCCTGCACAAAAAAATGCGCAGACCTCCCAAAACAATTGCTCCATATTTCGTTTTTTAATAATCCAGATAAGCGCCTTTCATAGGACTTACGGCATGCTCGCTAAACAAGCGGAGAACGCCTCTTTCATATTTGGGCTTGCGGGGCTGCCATTCTTTGCGGCGTTCCTCCAAAACGGCGGCCACCTCTTCTAGCGTCTTTCGTTCTCCGGCAATGCCGACGATGTTCAGCTTCCGCGCTTTTACATCGATCTCAATCAAATCCCCTTCCTCCACCAGAGCGATCGGCCCGCCGTCCACGGCCTCCGGACTACAGTGGCCGATAACCGGACCAGTGGAAGCGCCGGAAAAACGGCCATCCGTAATCAGCGCGATACTCCGGCCCAGCTCCTTGTCGCTGCTGATGGCCTCTGAGGTATAGAACATTTCCGGCATCCCGCTGCCCTTCGGACCCTCGTAGCGGATAAAGACCGCGTCGCCCTTTTGCACCTTGTGCTTCAAGACGGCGTCCAGACATTCTTCTTCGCTGTCAAAGGGCCTCGCCCGAAGAACGGCTTGAAACATTTCCTTTGGGCAAGCCGTATGCTTGATCACAGCCCCTTCCGGCGCCAGATTCCCCCGCAAAACGGCGATGCTACCGTCCACGCCGATGGCCTCGTCGTAGGGACGGATAATGTCTTCCTTTTTCACGGAAACATTGTAGCGGGCGTTAAATTCTTGCAGCCACTTTTCGCATCGGTCGTAGAATCCATTTTGCCGCAGCTCGTCCAGATTTTCCCCTAATGTCTTACCTGTCACCGTCATTGCGTCTAAATGAAGATGACTGCGGATCTCTTCCATCATCGCCGGAACGCCGCCGGCATAATAGAAGCATTCGGCCGGCCAACGCCCCGCCGGACGGACGTCCAGAAGATACCGGGCGTTCCTGTGCAGCCGATCGAAGGTGTCCCCGGTAATCTCCAGGCCAAATTCATGGGCGATTGCCGGGATATGCAGCAAGCAGTTTGTACTGCCTGAAACAGCCGCGTGGATCAAGATGGCGTTTTCAAAGCTGTCCATCGTTACGATATCGCTGGGACACATATGCAGCATCGTCGCCAGCTTCACCGCCTGCGCGCCCGCTTCCCTTGCAAAAGCCAGAAGATCCGGACTGGTGGCCGGCATCAGCGCGCTTCCAGGCAACGCCAGGCCCAGGGCCTCCGCCATAATCTGCATCGTGGACGCCGTGCCGATAAAGGAACAGGCCCCGCAGCTTGGACAGGCGTTGCATTTCGCCCAGTGTAACTTTTCCTCGTCAATCTCTCCCCGCTGGTATTTGGCGCTGTACATGCCAAGCTGCTCCAGGGTGAGCATTTCAGGTCCCGCGTTCATCGTGCCGCCGGGCACTACAATAGCGGGAATATTTACTCTCGCCAGACCCATTAGATTTCCAGGCATTCCTTTATCGCAGCTGGCCAGATATACGCCCGCGTCAAAGGGCGTAGCGTTCGCCTGGATTTCGATCATATTGGCGATCATTTCGCGGCTGGCCAGACTGTAATTAATCCCATCCGTGCCCTGGCTCTCCCCGTCGCACATATCTGTACAGTAATACCTCGCGCCATGGCCGCCGGCCTCTTCGACGCCCTTTCGCACTTCCTCTACCAAAATATTCAGATGGCCGCTTCCCGGATGACTGTCCCCATACGTGCTCTCGATGATGACCTGCGGCTTTTCGAGATCCTCCGGTTTCCAGCCGGTTCCAATGCGCAGCGGATCTAATTCCGGCGCGTTTTTCCGCATCTGCTGACTTCTTAATTCCATATGCATCCTTTTCCTTTCAGAAATTTACGATGAAAATCTTATTGCAAAGCCAAGAATAACTCTTCAAATCTATTCTTCAAAACGTCCAATGCCGCAGAAATCCCCCTCAAAGGGACGGCCTTTTAAGCAAAGAATGAAATAATCAACGCAACGATAAAGCCTACGCCGCCGACCAACGTTTCCATGATCGTCCAGGTTTTCAGCGTCGTCTTTTCGTCCATGCCCACCAAAGACTTCACAAGCCAAAAGCCGGAGTCATTAAAATGCGAGCATACGGTGGCGCCGCCCGCTACAGCAGCTGTCGTACAAGCCAAGTACAAAGGAGACAGGTCGGCAATCCCCGGCATAGCGGCGATAATCCCTGCCGCCATCGTCATGGCGACGGTTGCCGAACCCACGCAGATCCTGACCAGCGCCGCGACTACGAAAGCTACGACTACGATCGGAAGATTGGCCGAGGATACCACGTTACCAATCAGATCGCCAAGGCCGGAATATTGCAGCATATACCGAAGAACGCCGCCGCAAGCCGTTACCAGAAGGATCAGGCCGGTAGGCTCTAAGGACTTAGTCATAATTTTTTCCAATTCTTCCATATTATATCCATGCTTTAAGCCCAGAATGATCATTGCAACGATAGTAGCGATCAAAAGCGCCACAAACGGCTCGCCAAGAAAGCCAAAAATCGGAGCGGCGCCGCTTAAGGCCGGGACAACGCCCGCCACGGAATCCAGGATGATCAATACCAGCGGGATCAAGATAATCCCTACGATCGTCCAAAAATTCGGCAGCTTGGATTCATCAAAATCCTCCTGGTTAGCCACATGCTCCGGTACCGGCACCATGTACTTATTTCCGCAAATCGAACCCCAGATAGGTCCCGCTACCACCATGGAACAGATTCCGCAGAAAATACCTACCAGGATCACCCAGCCAAGCTCCACATCCAGCATCGTCGCTACCAAAACCGGCCCCGGCGTGGGCGGTATAAACGCATGGCCCACCGCAAGGCCCGCCAGCAGAGGAATCGCATAGAATAACGAAGAACGGCTCGTCCGCTTGGCAAGAGAAAACGCCAATGGGATCAGGATGATCAATCCTGCGTCGAAAAATACCGGCATTGAAATTACCAGGCCGGTGATGCCCAGCGCCCAAGCCGCTTTCTTATCGCCAAACCACTTAACCATGCTGACGGCCAGCGTCTGCGCGCCGCCGGACGCTTCCAAAATCGCGCCGAACATGGAGCCTAAGCCCACCAACAGCGCAATGCCTTTTAGCGTATTGCCTATACCGTCGTTCACCGCCGTTACAATATCCTCAAAGGGCATTCCAGCCCCAGCCCTATGACGATCGCTCCCACTAAGATGGAAACCATCGCCTGCACCTTACATTTGATAATTAATAAAAGTAATACCGCAAGACCTACGATTGCCGCTATTACCAATCTGGTTGGATTCAATGCCATTGTTTCACCAGCCATAATTTTAACCTCCCTCATATTTTTTGTGACTCGCGCCCAAAGATTTCCCTCTAGCGGTACGGGATATCTGCGGGATATAACATCAGACGTCTTCTGTTATGCTGAAAAAATTGTATCATCTTCCGTCATTCCCTTCAATACATCTGATGTATTTATTTTCCATTCTATCTTTTTCACAAAAATACTGCGATTTTCCAAGTAAAATCGCTTTTCTTTTTGTGCAATATATCTATTCTCTCCCAAAGGTCATTCGCATACCATCTAATTCATCTGATGTTTTGGCTATCCCAGATATCTTTGCCTATTTTTTATTGCCTTCTCTCATATCCCTTTTTGCTTTTTCAGAATCTCGTTTTTCCAGAATCCGCATAATCGTCTGGCGGTTGTAGGTCAGATGCATCATCATCGCGCATCGCGCTCCCACGGAATCGCGCTTTAAAATGGCGTCGGTGATCGCCCGATGCGTTTCCAGCGTTTCATCTTTTAATAAACGGTGGGTCAGATTTGCAAAGGTATAGACCGCCGTATTGATTACCGGGAGCAGCGTTTCCACCACCTGATTCTTGCTGCACTGGGCGATACAGGTATGAAATTCCACATCCTTACTGATGTGATTGTGTCCGCCCAGATATAATTCCTCCGTTTCATCGCATAGCCGCTTCAGCTTTTGCAGCTCTTCTTCCGAAGCGTTTTTGCACGCCAGCGCGGCGATTTCCGGCTCGATCATTAGACGCACCTCAAAAAGATCCAGCGCCATCTTGTATTTATCTTCCATCTTTCCCAGGCCCAACGGATCCTTCGCAACAGAATTCGTATTGATTACGTAAGTGCCGGAGCCCCGGCGTACCTCCAGAATTCCCCGGGAAACCAACCCTTTCACCGCTTCCCGGACTGTGCTCCGGCCAACGCCAAAGCGGCTCGCCAGCTCATATTCATTCGGAATCCTCTCTCCCGGCTCAAAGGGCGTCTGCAAAATGTAATTCATCAGCTCGTCCTCAATCCGGGCGCCCAAGGGCTTTTTGCTCATCTTGTCGTATTTATACATATAAATCTCCTTCGCTTTTGCTATAGGGAAAGCCTTCACGCCATGTTACTTTCCTATACAAAACTCAGTGTAGCACAGGAAAAACCAATTGACAAACGAAGTCTTTATTTAAAAGGTTTTAGCCACGGGCGCTCGAAAGCTGTCCATGGCTAAATTTTCTCTTGTCTTAGTATCATTATATATGATTTCTAAAATACCCTTTCATTCGCTCAGAAGGATTGCTTTTCCAGTGATTTCATGATATGATAAAAATGGTTTGAGACGCCCCATACGCAAAGGCTATTTGTGTATGGGGCATTTTTGTTCGGGCAATATACGCGAAAAGAGCGTTTAAAACCGCCCGTTTTTATCTGGAGGAACGCATGATGAAAGAGAAAAATGTTTTCAGGGAATTTGGTAAATATGTGGCTTTGAATATCGGAGGGCAACTGGCGTATTCCTGCTATACTCTGGCAGATACTTTCTTTATATCTGCCGCCTTGTGGGCGAATGGACTGACTGCTCTGAATCTTGCGTTCCCCGTATTCTGCCTGATAAGCGGCACGGGCTTGATGATCGGCATGGGAGGCGGAACCCTATATTCGATTTTTAAAAGCCGCAAAGAGTATCAAAGGGCAAACCAAATTTTTACAAACGCCGTTTATATGACGGTGGGTTTTTCCATGTTGTACGTTTTCTTGGGCACATTTTTCTCGAAAATGCTTGTAAAAGCTCTGGGAGCGGATTCCACGCTATTTCCAATGACCCATACCTATCTTCAGGTCTTGCTTTTATTTTCCCCGGCTTTTCTGACCAATCATTTTCTTCAGTGCTTTGTCCGAAACGATGGAAGGCCTTCTCTGTCAACGGCGGCGATGACCATTGGAAGCTTTTCCAATGTCCTCCTCGACTACCTCTTTATTTTCCCGCTACATATGGGAATATTCGGCGCCATTCTAGCTACGGGCATAGCCCCCATAATCAGCCTTCTGGTTTTATCGCCGTATTTCATCGGGCAAAAAAATGCCTTTCATTTTGTCAAGTCTTGGCCAGAGGCAAAACGGATACAGGAAATCACTGCAAGCGGCATACCACCGCTGATTACAGAAATCTCCTCGGGGATCGTCATGTTTTTATTTAATTTCATTATTCTCCGATTGGCGGGAAACACCGGCGTGGCGGCTTTTAGCGTGGTTACGGTCGTTTCCCTTGTCGTCGTCGCGATCTATACAGGATTGTCGCAGGGGATGCAGCCCGTCGTCAGCGCAAATCACGGCGAGGGAAATACAGACGCTGTGAAAGCCGTTCTAAAATACGCGCTGATCGCCGCACTGCTTTTATCCGGTGCGATTTATGCAATCCTGTTTTTAGGCGCTTCAATAATTGTATCTGTGTTTAACAAAGAAAATAACGAGCTCCTTCAGACCTTCGCAATCACAGGGCTGCAATTGTATTTTGTCGCCTGTCCGTTCATAGGCTTCAACATTCTAACGGCCACGTTCCTGACAGCCACGGAGCGCCCGCGCCCCGCGCAGCTCATCTCGCTTATGCGCGGCTTCTTCGTTCTTGTGCCCACGGCGTTTCTGCTCTCCGCTCTTTTGAAAATGACGGGCGTATGGTGCGCATATCCGGCGACGGAGTGCATCGTAGCCTTTGCGGGAGTCTTCCTCCTTCGAAAATCGAATAAAGGCTTTTCCAAACCGCCGGAAGCAGAAACGCCCACAAAACTGTAAAAATTTTATACGATCTGCGCGTGACTGCTAATCCCATCGCGCCCCCGGCTTTTCGTCACGACAATCTTTTTCTCAATCTGTTCTTTGAACTCTGCGACATGGGAAATAATTCCTACCAGCCGGTTGCCCTCTGTCAAGCCTGTCAGCGTTTTCATCGCCTGCCGCAGGGCCTCCTCGTCCAGAGAACCGAAGCCCTCGTCGACAAACATAGACTCCAGCCGGATTCCGCCGGCATTGGACTGAATCTCGTCCGACAGCCCCAAGGCCAGGGAAAGAGACGCCTGAAAGGACTCCCCACCAGATAACGTTTTTACGCTTCGTTCCGTTGCGTTATAATGATCAATCACACAAAGCTCCAGGCCCGCTTTTTCCTGTTTATTGACGTTTCCCCCGCTCTGCAGCCGTTTCAGCTCATACTGGCCGCTGCTCATTGTAAGCAGGCGCAGATTGGCCCGCCGGATAATCCGGTCGAAATAAGCTGTCTGGACATAGGTTTCAAATTCTATTTTTTGCTTGCCGTTTAACGTGCCGTTGGCCGTATCGGCCAACGATTTCATCCAGCGATACGTTTCCTCCGTCTTTGCGATTTTTTCTTGCTTTTCTCTAACTTTTTCTAGGATCGAAAAATTGGCCTGGAACGCCGTCAGGATTTCTTCTCTTTTGGCCGCCAGCTGCTGCTTCTTTTGCTGCCGCTGATTTTTCCTGGCAGATGCTTCTTTCTCAGAACATGCCCCCGCCTCTCCCGCCTCCGCAATCTGCTTTTCCAGAGTCTCCGTCGCCGCCAAGAGACGCTCGGCTGTTTTCTGGCATTCCTGATATTCCTCCTGTGCCGCTCGCAACCCATCTTCCAGCGCCTTTTTTTGCATGGTAAAAGTTTCTATCGCTTCCTGCACTTCCTCTTTTTTCTTTCCCTGCAACTGCTTCAAGAGATCGTCGATTTTTTCTTTTCTTCCACGCAGTTTTTCTTCTTTTCTAGCTATAGAAAGCTCCATGCTTTTCAGGGCGCTTTCCAATTCTTTTCGTTCTTTCTTTCGCTGGAAAAGTTCGTCTTCCAAATATATTTTTCGCTTCAAATCCTCGGCATTTTTTTGGAAAGCTTTCTCTATTTCACAAATTTTTTCTTTTAAGATCTCTTCTATACGATCTGCTTCCTGCTGTAATTCTTTACTGGAAATAAAAGCGGCGGCAGGGTATTTTTTCTGGATTCCCATATCATAAGTTGTAATCGTCTGGAAAAGGCCTTCTTCTTTTTCAATCCGTTTCCCTTTGATTCCCTCCAATTCTTTTTCTATTTTATGTATTTCTTTCGTCTTTTCTTCCTGAAATCTCTCTTTTTTCTGTTTCCCTTCCTCCAAGGATTTTCGTTCTTCTATTTGCTCTAAAAGTATACGCCCCTGCGCCTGTAAACGTTCTTGCAACCGTTGGATATCCTTAAGGAGCTCTTCCACATCAACGACCGTGCGTCCGTCTTCACCTTTACAGCATAAAAATTCCTCCGCCTGCGCTA
This sequence comes from uncultured Blautia sp., assembly GCA_948436455.1. Taxonomy (GTDB): domain Bacteria; phylum Bacillota; class Clostridia; order Lachnospirales; family Lachnospiraceae; genus Blautia_A. The sequence continues at coordinate 8,171 of CAOJIB010000052.1, read as the reverse complement.
CTGTCAAAAGGGCTCTCTCCATATCTGCATGAATCTGCTCCTCTATAGATTTCATCCTTCCCTCAAAAGAGGCCTTTTTCTGCTGTTCATCCGCCAGTTTTTTCTCTATATTCTTTCTTTTTTCCTCCTCCTCCTTTTCCTTTTTTTGCAAGACATCTAGACGGATCTTTTTTGCTTCCTCCTGGATCTGTCTGTCTTTACACGTTTGTACAAGCCGCACCAAATATGCCTCTATATCCGCCGGATTTTTCTGCACAGTGTCCGGCAATTGCATATTGGAAACCTCTGTTTCCCACTGCATTTTTATAGCTGCGGCCTCTCCTTTGGACGTCGCCAAATCCTGTTCTGCCTGCTGATATTTCGCTTCACATTTCTCTTTTTTTTCTTTTTCCCTTTGAATTTCTTCCTTTAATTCTTCTTTTCTCTCCTTCTTTCTTTCTGCCTCTTTTATGGTGCGCTCAATAAATTCCCCCTCTTCTTTCAGCTGTCTTTTGCACTCTTGTATGGCCTTCTGCAAATGCTCCTCTTCCGGCTCCTCATCAGGAAAAATCTGTTTTTTTTGTACGGCGACCGCTTCTTCTGCTTCTTTTTCCAGCTCCGCCAGATGTCCCGCGTCCGCGCTGAAGCGTTCTGCATCTGCCTGCGCTTTTTCCAGCCGTTTCTTTTCCCTATCCAGCACCTCTTTTTGCGGCATAGACGTAGATACCTCTGCCGGCATTGGATGATGCGTAGAACCGCAGACAGGACAAGCCGTCCCTTCTTTTAATCCCTTTGCCAGAAGTCCCGCCTGTGCGTCCAGGAAGCACTGTTCCATATGAGAATAGGCGGCCCGTAGCCGTTCCTTTTCTTCCCATGCCTTTTGATACTCCGCCTGCATCTTCTGTCGTTTCTTTTTCTGCTTCGTGGCATGGAGAATATTCTCCTTCAATTCCTCGAGCACTTTTTCCTGTTCTATGCATTCTCTTTTTTTCTGTTCCAGACGCAATATTCGGGTATCTATATCAGAAAGCTCGTCCTGCTCATTGGCTAATTTAGCGTTTTTTCTTTCCAGCTCCTTTAGACGTTTCTGTATATTTGTACGGTTTTTTTCAAATCTGGCCGCCTCCTTTTCCGATTGTTTCAAACGCTCGGAAAGCCCTGAAAAAGTCGAAAGCCTGCGCTGAGCTTCCTGCAGATCCTGCCGGCATTTCAATTCCTTTTCCCGGACATTTTCCAGCTTTTGGATTTCCTCCATTCTCCGGACTCTTTCCTTTTCCAAAAGCTGCTCTTCTGTTTTCAGTTCTTTTATAGCCTTCTCTTCACAGATGATCTTCTCGTGGATCTCCGTCCGTTTTCCTTTCCCTTGTTCCAACGTTTCTCTTACTTCCCATAAGGCTTCCTCTATAATCTGTACGCTTGAAAAGGCAAGATCACTTTCCTTTAAATCCTCTATTCGAATTCCACATTTTTGAATTTCCAGTTTCAGATTTTCTAGCATTTCCCCCGTCTTTTTCACAGTCTCCTGCAGTTCATTTTGTAATTCTATTTCCTTTTGTAAACTCTTTTTTTGCTCTCGCAACCGGTCGTAAATCTGCCCGATACGCTCTTTTTTCTCTTTCAGACGTTTTTTCGCTTCCTCCGTTCCCGTCAGGCTTTCCAGTTCTCCTTGTATTTTTTCCAGCGTTTTTTCTAAACCTTCCCATTCCTTCTTTTGCTTTTGACAGTCTTTACTCTCCTTTTGAAGCTGCGTTTCTTCTCCGGACTTTTCCGTCTCTTCTTTCTGCAGACGGTCAAAAATTTCCATCTGCCTGTACAGCTCATCGATTTGCCGCGCTAGCATTTCGCCCGCCTCGGCCCTTCGCTTTGCCTGCGCAAATTTCTCCTGACTCTCCTGTAATTTCGGCTTTTGCTCTTCCAGCTGTGCCCGACTTTTTTGCAACGCATTTTTCTGCTCAGTAATCTTACGAATCGTACCGATCAGCTGGTCTTCTTTTTGCAGTTCTTCCTCCTGTTTTTTCATCTCCTTTTGCAGATTTTCCAGCGTTTCTTTATCCTCCCGACACAAACTCTCCAAAAGCGTCAGGCCCTCGCCGATCCGACCGTCAAATTTTTCTCTTTTTAACTGTTCTATCTCCTTTGAAATCGACGTTTCTCCTATGCAGGTAATCCCTTCCATATACTGATTTACACTACGATTGAGCTCCTTATAAGCGCTTTCCTCGGATCGGGCCGCCGCTCGTAATTCTTCCTGAATCGCCTGATAACTCCCCGTATGAAATATCTGCCGGAAAATGTTGCTGCGTTCCTCCGTGCCGGCCAGCAAAAGCTTCTGAAAATCCCCCTGTGCAATCATTGCAATCTGCACAAACTGTCTGTATTCCAGGCCGATCAGCGCAGTCACTGCTTCAGTGACTTCTTTCATTTTTGTAACCGGCTCCCTGCCGTCAGAAAAGGTCAAAACAGCGTCGGGCTTTTGCATTGTATACCCGGTGCCTCGCCCTTTGGGACGAAGATACCCCGGATTTCTTCGGACCGTATAGAACTTGCCGCCATAGTCGAACATCAATTCTACATAGGTAGGAATATCCTCCCTGGCATACTTGCTGCGAAACATCTCTTTTTCCCGTACATCTCCGCTGGATTTTCCATATAAGGCAAAGGTAATCGCATCAAAAATCGTCGTTTTTCCAGCTCCCGTATCCCCGGTAATCAAATACAATCCCCGGCCGCAAAGCCGCGTAAAATCCAGCTCGACTTTGCCCGCGTAAGGACCAAACGCGCTTATCGTAAGTTTTATCGGCTTCATATCAATCCTCCCGCATATTTTCCAAAAGATGTACCATATAATCCCTCTGTACGGCGCTCATCGGCCGATTATTTTGCAGCTCGTAAAAATCCGCAAATAATTCCAGCGCGGACTTATTTTCCGCCGGATTGGCCGTTTCAATTTCCTGATTTTTCCGGGTCCGGCTGTTATCGTATTCCAGACGCATTAGGTTCGGATAAATGATCCGCAGCTTCTGCATTCCGTCCGGAATATCCTCCTCGTCGGTCAGCACGATTTTCACATAATCCTCCGTATCCATCGCCTGATAAAAGGATCTTGCCGTCACTTCCAGATATGTGCCGCAAAGAACGCGCATATCATGCCGCGGCTGCAAGGGCACGGTGGAAAGCTCTATATTTCCTTTTTCGTAAAAGCTGATCACTGTGACAGATTTTGTCTGAGATGCTTCAGAAAATGAATATTTTAATGGTGTTCCGCAATAGCGGATTGTTTCTCGTCCCACGGACTGGGGACTATGAATATGCCCTAACGCCACGTAATCGAAAGCATCGAAAACCGCCGCGTCCACATTGTCCAAGCCGCCTATGATCACCTCTTCAGACTCACAACGGCCGGCCCCTGTAACAAACTGATGCGCCACCAAAATGTTTCTTTTGCTTCTATCAACCTCCATGCGCTCCAGGACAAACGTTACCGCCTCCTGATAACTCTCCAACAAGCTTCCTTCCAACTCGTTTTGCAGAATGTGACGCACGAGAGCCGGCTTTATAAAGGGAAGTAGATAGAGAAAAATTTCTCCATAGGCGTCGGTCACGGAGATTTTTTCCACAGTCCCATCATACACAGGCGAAACGTAAACGCCCTGGCCGCGCATGATCCGTCCGCCAAAAGCAAGCCGCTCCGGAGAATCGTGATTGCCGCTGATCAGGAATACCTTTTTTCCTTCTTTTGCCAACGCCGTGAGGAAATGATCGAAAAGCCGCACAGCCTCCGCCGATGGAATCGGCTTATCATAAATGTCGCCGGCAATCAGAACGGCGTCGGCCTGTTCCTCCACCGTTATTGAAAGAATTTGCTCCAGTATGTATTTCTGATCCTCCAGCATGGAGAATTCATTGACCCGTTTCCCGATGTGCAGATCGGATATATGCAAGAATTTCATAGCTGCTCCTTTGAGTTCATATCCATGTCCCTTTTGAGCTGTTCGATGAGATCTAGATCCGCCGGTAGCCAGGAGACGTCGTCCAACTCCTCTCTGGAAAGCCATCGGGCCGCCATATGCTCCCGCAGTGTCAGCTTTCCAGTAAGCACCTCGGCCCAGTAGCATTCCATGGACAGATGAAACGCCGGATAATCGTATTCCACCAACGCCGCCTTTTTTCCAACGGCGATCTCTGTATCCAGCTCTTCCTGGATTTCTCTTCGCAGCGCATCCGCGGGCGCCTCTCCCGCTTCGATCTTTCCTCCCGGGAATTCCCAAAACCCCTGGAATTCCCCGTAGCCGCGCTGGGTCGCAAAGATCTTCTCTCCCCTTTTGATAAGCGCCGCCACCACCCGTACGGTTTTCATACTTTTTGCCCCCTTCCATGAAAAATGCCACCGTTACTGTTCTCTGAAAAAGCGTTCCAGCTTCCTAAGCGCCGCCTCCAAAGCGGCGACTTCTTCCGGCTGCAGTTCTTTCACCATCGCCGCTACCATTTCTTCATGAAATTTCCGATGATGCCGGTAAGCGGCGCTCCCCTTTTCCGCTAAAGACAAAAGCACTACCCGACGATCTTTGTCGCTCCTTTCCCTATGCACGTAACCCTTTTTCACTAAATGATTTACAGCGGTGGTAAGCGTGCCCACCGTCACCGAAAGCTGCGCCGCCACCGCCGACATATTCTGCGGTTCTCCTTCTCCGATCGCTTCCAGCACATGCATATCCCGACCGCTGATATTTTTATATTCCGACGATGTCAGCGCCTTTTCTTCCACATGTAAAATATCCCGGAAGAGATTCACCAGCACATCGTTAAATGTATCGTAATTCTTCATCTCATTCCTCTCCGGCAAAATTCATCTCAGAAATTCGTACTATAGTCTGATTATACCAAAGAGTTTGCAAAAATTCAACGAAAGAGCTTTTTACATAATTTCCAAAGATCCACGACGACATTTCCCAGCCCAAGAAATACAGAAAAAGGCAGCATACTGTACAAAAACATACATAGAGCCCGTCCTTTCGCCCTCTTCGTCGGCACACGCAGGCGCGGCTGCAGCAGATCCTCCCTCTCACACGCAAACCAGCACGTATCCTCTTTCACCTGCTCCCATACTTTTTTCGCCTTATCTGTATGTAGGATCAACATGGAGGTTCCCATTCCATCCTCCATATCCGCCCGGACTTTTTCAATCCCCCAAAAGTCACCCAGCGTAACGTCGCTGGAACGGTCCGACGTACAAAACTTACAGTGATAGCAGGACGGTCGCAGCGTATCATTCGCGAAATACATACGGCAAAACGGGTCCTGATAAAGAGAACCTGCATATTCCACACCGTCAATCATATATGCATAGGAGTGCCCGCAATCCCGCGCTCTCTTATCCCGAAAAGAAAAATCCATCAATTTTCCATGATGCTTTTTTTCCAGATAGGCCACATAATCGCTCCACAGGCCCGGCGAAGGCGCTCCATAGCATACCAGATCCACAAGGAGAAGCTTCTCATACTCCTTTCCCAGAAATAGCCAAAGCGCCCGGGCCTGACACGGCGTGCCGCAAAACAGCACCCAGCGGCCTTCTTTCAAACGTCGTTCCACTTGGAGGAACACACCTTGCGTATCGCTCTGGACGTATTTTGTCTTTTTCAGCGCCTCTAGCTGTGCCTGATCGTCAGCTTCCTGATGCGTCACCTCCATGGAATCGTTATAACCCGCGCCGTAAACTACACCGCCCTGGCGCAGTATAGAAGCCGCCAGAAGAGGAAAAACGCCGCCGGAGGAGCTGCCGTAACGGATTTCTTCGCTTTTCGCCTGCGCGCCCATATATTGATTCTGGTAGGTTCCCTCGAAGGGATGCTTTATAGGACAGACACTTTCACATCGACCGCAGCGAACGCATAGAGAACCGTCCACGAACGGATAGGCAAATCCTTCTCTGTCCCGGTGCATCCGGATGGCGCGCGTCGGACAGATATCCGCGCATGCCCCGCACCCGCAGCATTCCTCTTTTTTCCTATACAAGTCCATTTTCGTCCCTTTCCACACGTTGCGGCGTTTACGAATGAAAGATTCTGTTCCACCTTCTCCAGAAGGTTTCCCACAGCAGTTCCTTTGTGAAGCCGCCGTACAAAAATAATCGGACCAGCGCGCCTGCCGCCTGCCTACTACATCCATATTTTTGCGCGATCATATAACGCCTCTTTTCCTTCCAGCAGACAATCCGCCTTTTTGATTTCCGGTCATATATACCGCAAATTTCTGCAATCTCATCGACCAAGTTTTCATAATCCAGGTACTTTTTTTCCTCTTCCGTCCGAGTCAGGCGCGTCCGGGAATGGCTACCCTCCCGGATGCAAACGCCGTAGAGCTGTTCGCGAATCGTCGGACATTTATAACGAAACATATACGGCAATAGCATCTGAAAATTCTGCCCCACCGGATATTCCGGGATATGACGTCCCGGATATATTGCGAAAAAACATGCGTATTTTATCATATAGCAGCCGCAGCAAACAAAGGTTTTAGATTCTAAAATGTCCCAAAACAAATATTCCCCGGACAGATCACCCATCTGCTCCTCCGCCTTTTGCAGTTCCCCCGTTTGGGGATCTACATAATAAGGCAGCGACCGGACGCACTGATATTCAGGGTGCCGTTTTAAAAATTCTACCCGTTTTTCTACGGACTTCGATTCCAATATATCGTCGCTGTCCGGCCAGATCAGGTATTCTCCAGTTACATAGGGAAGCCCCCGGTTGATCGCTGCGGAGGCATTTTTATGCGCGGCCCGCACGATCCGATAACCGTAGCCCTTTGCCGCAAATTTTTCTCGATAGCCCTCCGCCACCCAAAGCGTCCGATCCGTAGAGCCATCGTCCACCAGGATCATCTCCATCTGCGGGTATGTCTGACGCAAGACGGAATCCAACATCCGGGATAGATGAAATTCCCCGTTAAATACCGGTGTAACGACGGAAACTTTTCCTTTTGTAAAATCTTGCTTTTCTCTGTGCATCGCGGTTCCCCTATTTCGATACCTCCGACGATTTCATTGCTTTATTTAAAAATGTCACATAGTCAAAATCATCTAAATAGCGGCGCTTAAAAAACTGCTTTTTATAATTAAATATCATCCCTAATTCGTCTTCGTTTTCAAAGCCTTTTATATAATATGACGAGGAAATTTCCTGATATGGCACATGAGTCAGGATTACTTTATTCTTATACGGCAGCTTGTCAAAACGCTGCATCGTTTCATATGTGCAGCCGTCCCGTTCTGATCCTATAACAAACAAATTCTCCCAATTGATCCGCTTTTTCCTCTCTTCCCATTTCAGGAAGCCTTCTTCAAATGTTTCATAATGTACAAAGTTGATTCGTATATCTCCCAGCATACCTGCCGGACATTCCTTTTCTCCTTTTATTTCTACGATTTCCTGCTCCATATACCACTTCACATTCTCCATAAATCGAACAAAATCATTCATTTCTATGGTTAAATTGATGGTTGGAGAAAGAAACTGCATGCCCAAATCATGGTAAATCCTTGTTCCTACGCAATTAGACGCTATAATAGAAAAATTCTGATTCTTTAATCTTTTACGCTTCCGTTCTCTAAATAGGTCCATTTCGTATATCTTTATTTTTTCAATCTGTGTCCTTACAGAATTTTTCATTTTTTCCACAATTTTCCGCAACCTCTTACTCCCACATTACCAAACTAGATTCTAGGATACTTCCATAGAAATATTTTCAAATAGCTCCCGCAAAATCCAATGCATTTTTTATAAATCCCATAGAAAGCTCCCGTTCTTTTTCCAGAAGCTCTCTTACCTGTCCCCAATCAATCTCCCGCAGCATTTCTTCTTTTGAAGGCATTCTGCCCCTTTCTACCAGCCGAGATTTCAAATGCAACCTTTCTACAAGATTTTCCATTCGGGCATTTCGGCTACTATGGCCAAAGACCAAAAACTGCTTTTCCATTAAAATAGAAAATACTGTTCCATGAAAAGAATTTGTAACTATATAACCTGCATTTTGAAAAAAACCAATATATTCCATAGGGCCACCTTCTATTCTAAGATCTATCCAGTCTTCTTTGCGACCGCTCCATGGCATGGAAATCTGGATCACTTTTCTGTTCAGCTTTTCTGACAATTCCCGTAGATGCCGCAGCATCTGTTCGTTATATTCTGTATAAA
>CAOJIB010000051.1 GCA_948436455.1 uncultured Blautia sp. | reverse complement strand
CGGCGCAGGTAAAGGTTACGCCGCAGGCGATGGATTTTACTGTGGAGAAACGGGCGAATTGCACAAGCGCCGCGCCTGGCGATACGGTGGAATATGAGATTGAGATTGTCAACCGGGGCGGACGGACGTTGTATTCGGTGCTGACGGTGGATCGCTTTTTGCAGAAGGGTGTGCAGGCCGCGTTCCAGGAGCAGGAGGGCGTCACGCTCAATGCGGATAAGACGCAGGCGGTGGTGGAAGAAATCCGGCCCGGGGAACGGTGCGTCTTAAGGGCCGCGGCAGTGATCCAGGAAAACTTTACGAATACAGAGCTGGTAAACGTGGCGATGGTGCGGGCCGGAGATAAGGAACAGGAGGTATTGCAGGAGGGCACGGCGGAAATCCAGATAAAAGAAAGGTCTCAGGGGAATACGACGAATATTTCCGGCGGCATCAAAAAGGACCCAACGCCAACGCCGGTAAAAGGCGCTGGAACGGCCTCGGGAAGTACGGGAACCAAAAGCCCGCAGACGGGAGACGACGCGCCGATTCTGTGGTGGCTGGCTATAGCCGCCCTTGGTCTGGGGGATATCGCGGGGATCTTGCTGCTTTTTAGGAAAAAAGGCGTCCGATAGAACGCCGTCGGACAATTTGAGCTGTCGCCCTAAGATGGCGGCAGCTCAGATTGCGTGTGAAATGAATGCTGGCTATGGCGTTGAGAAGCGCAGCATTTGATTATTCGTGGATTTTTACAACGGCTTTTACGACGTTCGCCTTATCCTGCGCGCTTTTATCCATGGCGTTCTGCATATCGTCCAGGCTGAAAATATCGGTGACGATTCCCTTGACATTGACCTTGCCGCTGGCAACGGCGTCAATGGCCATTGGATAAATATGACGATAACGGAATACGGTCTTAAAGGTGATTTCCTTATCCAGCGCCAGGCTCATTTCCACATTGATCATGCCGGTTTTTCCATAGCCGACCAATACGATATTCGAGCCTTTTTTTACTGCGTGTACGGCCTGATTGGTGGTGATTTCCGTGCCGGCCGTTTCAATAGCTAAGTCGGCGCCCTTGCCGCCTGTCAGCTCAAGAATTTTGTCAACGGCGTCTTCCTTTGCGCCGTTGACCACATAATCGGCGCCCAGCTCCAGAGCTTTATCCAGCCGTTTATCCATCACGTCTACGACGATGGTCTTTGATACGCCCATGGCTTTGGCGGCCATCATGGATACCAGGCCGATGCAGCCGGAACCGAAAACGACTACGGTCTGGCCGGCGTGGGCGCCGCCCTGGTTAGCCGCGTGGAAGCCTACGGCCAGCGGCTCGATCAGCGCGCCTTCCATAGTATCTACGTTCTCGGGAAGCTTAAAGCAGAGGTCGGCTTCGTGCGCGACGTACTCCTGGAATACGCCGTCCACCGGCGGCGTGGCGAAGAAGATTACGTCTGGGCAGAGATTATATTTTCCTTCTCGGCAGAATTCGCAGTGGCCGCAGGTCTTTCCGGGCTCTAAGGCGACCTTGTCCCCTACCTGCAGGTGCTTGACGTCTTTGCCCACTTCTACAACTACGCCGCCCGGCTCATGACCCAGGACGAAGGGCGGTTCTACCACATAGGGGCCGATGGCGCCTGTTTCATAGTAGTGGATGTCGCTGCCGCAGATCCCTACATAATCCAGCTTTACCAAAACCTCGTTATCTGCCGGCGTAGGGATCGGACGCTGTGTGTATCCCATTTTTCCGATACCTTCCATTACGGCTACTTTCATCATACCTTCCATAGAGCATTCTTCCTTTCTTTTGAAAAAGTGATGGTTTTTTGTGAACACTTCTGTATCCCGCCAGGGTTTGAGCGCGTTTGCTACGTATTGCCCAAAACGCGGAAAACCCTGTGGGATGTGAAAGAAGCGTGGCTTTTTAAAATATTTTAATAAAGTAATTTTATTATAAATCCGCGTGGCCGTTTTGTCAATTTTTTTACAGCTCGGCGATGTATTTGTCGATATAATGCAGGGCCGCGCCCAGAGCGGAGGCTTCCACCCGGTACCGGCAGAGCTTGACATAGCTGCCGCTGTTTTCGAAAATATTCTGCCGAGCGATCTTTCCGCGGAAATCTTCTATGTAAGGCTCCATAAAGCCGCCCACATAGCCGCCCAGGACTACGTCGCAGTCAAAGGCCATATGCAGGTTTTCCACGGCCAGCGCCAAATTTTCCAGATATGTTTCCCAGGTCGCCAGGCTTTGGGGATCGCCTTCAGCCAGGCGGGAGAAGAATTCTTTTAGGCTGCCGTCGGCGGGAGCCAGCCGCAGCGCGGAGCAGTATACATCCATACAGCCCCGCTTTCCGCAGTAGCAGCGTTCGCCGCCCGGCCGAAGGATCATATGGCCGAATTCTCCGCTTCGCCAGTTCTGCCCCACATAGAGACGCCGCCGGGGGCTGCCGCCGCCTGCTGTTTTCTCCTGGCCGCTGAATGCAATAGCGCCGCCGACGCTGTTGCTTAAGGAAAGATAGACTAGGCCCCTGGTGTCTTCCTCTTTTCGTTCTTCGGTGCTGCCGGCGGCGTTGGCGTCGTTCACCAGTGTGCAGGGAAGAGGGATATATCGCTGAAAAAGGCGGCCGTCAAGCTCCGGCGCTTGCAGCACATGGGAATAGAGAACGCGGTTTTCTTCGCTGTCGACGATGCCTGGGATGGAAATGCCCACGCCTAGGACTTTTTCTGGCGCGGCCTTTGACTTTTGAATAAATTCCTGGTAAATTTTCCCTAAATCCTGAAAGTATTCTTCCTGATAGAGAAAGGGTTTGTAGATCCGTTCGTGGAACAATACCTGTCTGGATAAGTCCGTCAGCAGGATTCCCACGTGGTTCCTGGTAATATCTATGCCTACGGAATAACGGGCGTTCCATACCGGAGCGATGGCTTTGGCTTTTCTGCCGCCGGTGGATTCCAGTTCGCCCACTTCCTGAACGATGCCCATTTGACGTAATTCAGTGACCATCTGCATGACGGTAGGGACGCTCATGCCCAAGGCTTCGGCGATCTCCGGTCGGGAGGTTTTTCCGTGGCGGATAATATAGCAAAAGACCCGATTCCGATTGATGCGTTTTACCGTTATGTTGTTATGCGCTTTTTGCTTTTCCAATCTGTTACCTCCGCCTGCCGTTTGTCTTATTATAGCCCGAAGTACCCTTTATGTAAAGTATTCCCGGAGCTGGAAAGATATAGAAATAAAAAAAGGTGAAGATTTCTCCTGCGCTGTTTCGTTTATAATAATAAGGTGATAGGTTGGCGGCCGTTTCTTTTGTGAGGTGCGAAACGGCTGCATAATTTCCATATACCTGGGACAGACGAAGGGAGGTGCTATTTATCGACAGGGAACAGCAGTTTGAGCATTTGGTAGATACTTATCAGAATCTGGTGTTTACCATTTGCTATCGGTTGACCGGAAGCTATTTTGATGCGGAAGACCTGGCGCAGGATACGTTCCTGTCCGCATATAAGCACCTTTCGCAATTTGACGGCAGGAATGAAAAGGCCTGGCTGTCCAGAATTGCCACGAATAAATCCCTGGATTTCTTAAGGCGGGCGGGACGGCGTTCTTATATTACGGAGGATACATATTTCGCCGGCCTGCCAGCCGCGCCGTCTTCTTCTCCGGAAGAAAATTATCTGGAAAAGGAGGCCAGGGAGGGGTTAAAGATACGATGCCAGGAGTTAAAGGAGCCCTACCGGGAAATCGCGCTGCTCTTTTTTTACCAGGAGCAGACAGTAGGCGAGATCGCCGCGCAGATGGGGCGGAATCCCAAAACGGTGCAGACGCAGGTATACAGGGCCAAGGCGATGCTGCGAAAGTTATATGGAAAGGAGGGACCCCGCAATGGGAAAAAACGTGTTTGATCAAGCGCAAAACGGCGCTGCAAAAGATAGAAAGAGTGTACGGTACAGATCCTGGGAAAAACAAAAGGAGACGTATGGAACTTCGGAAGTTTCGGCACGCCATTCGGATGGCTGGCAGTTGGAAGAGCTGTTATCGAAGCAGGATTCTGCAGACTGGGAGCCGGAGGATCTGCGGCTTCTTGCGCATATCGGCACCTGTGATTCCTGCGCCCAGGCGCTAGCCGAGTGCGCCCAGGCAGATGGTTTGATCGCGCCGCCCCAGAGATTTAAGGAGGAAGTGCTTGCGAAAAGCTATGCCCTTCGCGTGCAGACAGAAAAGCTTCTTCATAAAACTTCGGCAAAGACGCAGCTCTTCTTCTACAGCCTGCGGGTAGGTACTGCGGTAGCGGGGGCGTTGACGGTGTTGCTTTTCAGTAGTATGCTGATATCGCTGCATCCCGATGAGGCGGCTGCCCGGCGGGAGTGGGAGGAAGCCAGGGAGGCGCCTTCCTTTTCCATGAAGCTGCATCAGGGGACGGATCAGCTGAATCAGTTTTTACAGGACGTTTCTTATAAAATTATTCATATGGAGGGCAAATAGGATGACAAATAAAAAAAGTGGATTCTGGACGTTTGTTTTTTCCCTGATTCCGGGCGCGGGGGAAATGTATATGGGGTTTTTTAAGCATGGAAGTAGCGTGATGCTTACCTTTTTCATGATCATATGCGTGGCCGGCTATCTCGATTTTCCAGTCGTGCTGTTTTTGCTCCCTGTTTTATGGTTTTACAGCTTTTTCCATGTGCATAGTCTAAAGCATCTGCCGGACGAAGAGTTTTACGCGCTGGAAGACGAAGTATTTTTCCCGTTTTCGGCGAGCAGCGGCCTGGATATGAAGGCGCTGGCGGAGAAATACAGAAAGCCGGCGGCAATCCTTTTGATCCTGATTGGGCTTTCTACCCTCTGGAAAAACTTTTACGGTATGCTGACCGATATATTGCCGTCGTATCTGATGGATATCCTATGGCATTTGACCTATCGTCTGCCGCAGTTTGTCGTGGGCTTTTTGATCCTGGCCGTTGGTGTCTATCTGATCATGGGAAAGAAAAAGGAGCTGGAGCAATCTTCCGAAGAGGAATTTGAAGATTTTCGTGCGTTGGAAGATAAAGAGGCGGAATTCGCCAGAGAAGAGGAAAAGCTATGAAAACACATAGAGTTGGTACGATTACGTTCGGTTGTATGCTGATTCTTTTTGGCAGCCTGTTCCTGGTGCATATGTTTGTCCAAGCCCTGAGTTATTGTGTGATTTTTCACCTGTGGCCCTGTGTGTTCATCCTTCTGGGCGTCGAGGTGTTGTTGTCGAATTTCCGGTTGAAGGACGTAGCGTTTACGTATGATAAGACGTCGGTCTTTTTAATGATCCTTCTGGCGTTTTTTGCGATTGCTATGGCCTTTGTAGAAACGGAAATGTACTGGCGGATGGAGGCGGAGCTGCGGCCGTTTTGCTTCTAGGGCAGCGCCCTAGAAGCAGAAAACTTTCTGTAGAGGATTCTTAAGCCTGGAAATGTCTTTGCCGATATTTAATATGAGGAAGAACATTTCAAAAGAGAATACGGAAAGGCAGGCGCAAAGATGGGAGAATCGGATACGAATCAAAACAAAGACCTGGAGATGCGGATGCAGCAGCAGTCCCATCAGCGGCTTGAGGATGCGATTCAGGACAGGATTCCCTATTATATTTCCTCTGCAGTTATGCAGGCGGAAGCCGAGCATCTGCATATAGCGGAAAGAGGGCCTATTCTGATGGGAAACAGCGAGATGACGCCGATGGATGGGAGAGTCGAATATACGTTGCGAAAGGCGGCGGCGGATTCTGCTATAAAGAATATCACCAGGCAATTTACAAAAAGTACGTCGTATAAAAGACAAAGCGGTTCTACTGGATACGCCCCGCTGGACATAGAATATGAGAAGCTTTTAAAGGAAGCGGAAGCTAGACGGCTGGCGGCGGGCAGGAGGTTAGCCATTTCCAAAGGTCCAAAGATGCCGGAGGATAAGGAATTCAACTGTGAAAAGGCAAAGATCAATTATGAAAATGTGAAAAAATCCTGGGAAGAGGACAAAACGTTGCCTTTGGACGCGAAAGGATGATCTTCTTTGGGCAGGATACATAGGAAAAGATTTGCCGTAGCATTTTTCGGCGGCCGCAGGCGGGAAAGTTTCTGTCTGCGGCCGCCTTTTTCCTGCAGTTTCTTACAGTTTCCCTAGAAAAGACCGCGGGAAGTCAGCTTCGGGCAGGGCCGCCAAGAAGCCGTTTGACGTTATAGAAAATACTGGTGCCCGCCAAAATGCCAACGGCCAGGCAGCCGGCAAACAGAAGCGTATAGCGTCCACGTTCAAAAAAACGGTTCCAGTCCTTTTGCATGGCGGCGTTGATCGTTTGATACAGGGCGTTTCCAGGCAGCAGGACAATGATCGCCGCCACCAAAATGACGGTGACCGGGCATTTTTCACGTCGGGCGATCAGTTCCGCATAGGCGGTCAGCAAAAGAGCGGCGACTAAGGCGCCGATATAGTCGCTGGCCGCGGCGGAAGCGGCGGCCAGATAAACGATCCAGGTAAACAGGCCGCCAAGGGAAGTATAGAACAATTTTTTACCCCGGATATGAAAGACCAGGGAAAATCCCAGAGAACCCAGGTATACGGTAACGAGCTGTATGAAAAGCTGCATGGTCGGTCGTCCTTTCGTTTTAAGCGTTGATAAAATTGGTCAGCGTAAAGCCAATGGCAATGACGATGGCCAGCAGAATGGATTCTACGAATTTTGTCAGTCCGGTAATCGTGTCCCCGGAAAACATGTCCCGGATGGAATTTGTAAAAATAAGTCCCGGAATAAACAGCATAATATTACCGATGCTGATCATATCCACATTTTCCCCAAATCCCAGATAGACTGAGAGATTGGCCAGAAACCCACCGGCGGCGGAGTAGAGAAAGGTCAGGAAAAAGGGATTTTGTCCCAACTGGTTCCCGCGGGTTTGCAAAAGCCGAAGGAGCAGGCCGATACACATGGAAACCAGCATGTCCGACCAGGTGCCGCCGAAGAAAACGGTAAAGACGCCGGAAATCATTGCGTAGGCGGGGACCAGCAGCTTTTCAGGATAGCCCGCCTCCTGGAGGATTTCCTGGAGATTTTCCCATACCTCGGCCAGCGGTACCGGCTGGGTGCAGATTTTTCTGGAAAGATCGTTGAGCCGTTCCAGCTTGTGCAGATCGGTGCTCTGGGAATGGATTCGCCGTGTCTGCGTCTGCACGCCGGCAAAGGGATCGTACGTTGTGGCGACGATACTGCCGGTGATGGAAAGCACGTCTGCCCGGCAGGCGCCGTAGGCCCGGCAAATGCGGGCGACGGTATCTTCCACCCGGGCCGCCTCCGCGCCGCACATCAGCATCTGTTCTCCGATATTCAGCGCATGATACAGATAATTTTCTTCATAGGACTGCATAGCTTTTTTGCCTTTCATAAAAAATAGGGCGGACGTCAGGAATTCCGTCCCAGATAGCGGTCGATGCCGTTGGCGATTCCCTGAACCATCTGCGCCTGGTATTCCTCTGTCTGCATCTTCGCGTCTTCATCGGCGTTGCTCATAAAGCCCATTTCCAGAATCGAACAGGGAACCCGACTCCAATTCAGGCCGCTCATGGAATCGGTGATCATAACGCCCCGATTGTAGGCACCCGTAGCCTCGCAGAAGGCGTCCAGCAGCGTCTGGGAAAAGCTTTGGCTTCGCAGGCTGAGATCGCCGGCCACGTAGGGATTATTTTCGGAAGTGGCCATGGTCAGTGCGCCGTAGACGGAAGGATCTTCGGAGCTGTTGGCATGGATGCGCACAAAGACGTCCGCCTGGTGATCGTTGGCCACGGCGGCCCGTTCGATGTTGCTGATGGAAATATCGTTGGTTTCCCGGGTCATGTAGACCGTATAGCCCCGTTCAAGCAATTCTTCCTTTAGTTTTAAAGCGATGGTCAGATTTAGCGCATATTCCGGATAGCCGCTTACGCCCTCGGTACCGCCGGAATCTCTGGGTTTCGTCTCGGTGGCTCCCGGCCCCACCGGTTCCTGGACGGAGTCGCCGCCACCTCCTTGATGACCGGCGTCAATCGCCACGGTAAAGCCGTTGTTCTGTTTGGAAAAGACGCTCTCCTGGCTGGGAGGGGAGAGGGCGCCTTCTTCCGGTGCAGGGGCGTTTTCCTTTTCCTTTGCAGCGGCCTGTAGCTCGTCGTTTTCCTTTGTCAGCGTTTTGATTTCCCCGGTCAGCGTTTGCACCTGCTCGGTCAGGCTGTCGATCGTTTCCTGGTACTGCTTTGCTGCTTCGTCGCTTTGGGCGGCCTTTGCCTGAGCGTTGGCCAGAAGGACTGCCTGATCCTTTTGCTGTTGGCTCTGCAAAAACAGCGCGCCGCCTAGGATACAAGAAAGTAGGACGGATAGGGCCAGCAGCAGGCTCAAAAGGAGCAGGGCGATTTTTCTGGAACCTTCTGTCATGGTGATTCTCCTTTTTGCAAAATGATTTTCGTATGTGGGATCTATCATAGATCGCCGGATTCATGTAGGCATAATTATACGATAAAATGCGGCGGTTGTCACATGAAATTTGCGGCGGGGGGAAATGACGGCGGTTTGAAAGTTTTCCTTCTCCCTTCTCCCGACAGAATCCCCACAAAAAAGAAGAGCCTTGTACGAAATTCGTTGGAAAAGCACGAAAAACCTGTCCAGATCATAGAATATATAGAAATCCGCTCTGAGGTGAACTTTTTGAAGACCTTTCAAAAGCCCCTTACACTGGAGGAAGAACGATACTATCTGGAAAAATATCAGGAGGGCGACCTTCAGGCGCGGAACGTACTGATCGAGAGAAATCTCCGTCTGGTGGCGCATATTGTCAAAAAGTACCAGGGGCTGGACGAGGAGCTGGACGATCTGCTTTCCATCGGTACCATTGGCCTAATCAAGGCGGTTTCCTCCTTTAATATGGAAAAATCCACCCGGCTGTCTACCTACGCGGCCCGATGCATCGATAACGAGCTGCTGATGCTGCTGCGCAGCCGTAAGAAAAAAGCGAAAGACGTGTCCCTCTACGAGCCGATCGGCACGGATAAAGAGGGCAATGAGATCAGTTTGCTGGACATTATTGAAAGTCCGCCGGTGGACGTAGTCGCTTCCTATGCCCTGAAGGAGGATATAAAGAAGCTCTCTGGCTGCCTGAAATCGGCGCTGACGCCTAAGGAATACCAGGTGATCGTGCTTCGCTATGGTCTGGGCGGTGAGACGGAGCAAACCCAGCGAGAAATTGCCCGTCGCCTGCATATCAGCCGTTCGTATGTTTCCAGAATTGAAAAGAACGCACTGCAAAAGCTCCGTGCGTTCTTTTTAGATACTTAAGTATGCGAAGGGACTGCCGGTGGCAGGCTTCTTTGTAGGCGTCGTAGCGCCTGGCCCTGGGAGTTTTCACTTCCAGGGCTTTTTAGGCTTTGGGGGGCGTTTCGGGAAATACCTCCTGTCGCCGCAGGATGTCGTATTCTTCGGCGGGAAGGCCCAAATCCACGAGCAACGGCTGCTGAGCGTGGGGCGCGCTGGATTGAGAGACGCCTTCCCTGTCATAAATGCCCTGGACAACGGCTTCTATATTGCGGCCGTCCGGTTTCATAAGCTGGATCGTTTCACCTACTAGGAATTTATTTCGCTGGGTGATTCGTATCCGGCCCTTTTCGTCCATACCTTCGGAAAAGCCCAGATACGTATAGTCCTTGAGGTATGTGCTGTCCCGGTAGATCTGCGTAGTTTCGTCCGGCTTTCCATAGTAGAAGCCGGTGGTGAATTCCCGATAGGTGCAGCCGACGATCTGTTCCCGGTACCAGGGCAAGTTTTTCTGGTAGAGCATGGGGGAAGTAAGATAGTCGTCGATGGCTTTTCGGTAGGTGCGGGCTACGGTGGCTACGTAGAGGGCGGTTTTCATCCGGCCTTCGATCTTTAAGCTGTCGATGCCCGCCGCTAGCAGGTCGTCGATATGCTCGATCATGCACAGATCCTTAGAATTGAAAAGGAACGTGCCCCGTTCGTTTTCATAGACGGGCATATATTCCCCGGGTCTTGTCTCTTCCATAACGGCGTATTTCCAGCGGCAGGGATGTGTGCAGGCGCCCGCATTGGCGTCCCGGCTGGTGAAATAATTGCTTAAGAGGCAGCGGCCGGAGTAGGAAATGCACATGGCGCCATGTACGAAGGCTTCCAGCTCCATATCCGCGGGCATATGCGTCCTGATCTCGGCCAGCTCCGTAAGGGAAAGCTCCCGGGCGGCCACGATCCGCTTTGCGCCAAGCGCCCGCCAGAAGCGGCAGGTTTCCCAGTTGGTATTATTGGCCTGGGTGCTGATATGGCGTTCGATGTCCGGGCAGATTTCTTCCGCCAGAGAAAAGACGCCGGGATCTGCGATGATCAATCCATCCGGAGCAAGTTCTTGCAATTCCTGGAAATAGCGGCGCACCCCTTCCAGATCCCGGTTGTGGGCGAGGATATTGGCGGTTACGTAGACCTTCGCTCCATGAGCGTGGGCAAAGGCGATGCCCTCCGCCATCTCCTCCATGGAAAAATTCCTGGCCTTGGCCCGCAGTCCGAAGGATTCGCCGCCGATATATATCGCGTCGCCGCCGAATTTTACGGCGATTTTCAGTACTTCCAGACTGCCGGCAGGCACGAGTAATTCCGGCTTTTTCATAGCGTTTCTCCTTCTTTTCTTTCCGTCATCGTGCTGAGGGTAATTCCGTCTCCCAATGGAAGGACGGCGGTGATCAGTGCATCCGTATGCTTTAGCGCATAGAGATACTCCCGCATGCGGCGGTGGATCGTCCGGTTCCTTCGTTCAACGAGAAAACGGGATTCCAAAATGTCGCCTTCCTGCAGCACATTATCCGAAAGAAGCACAGAGCCAGGAGTCATCAGCCGGAGAATGTCCGGCAGGAAATGCAGATACTGCCCCTTAGCGGCATCCAGGAAAATTAGGTCATAAGGCCCGGCAAGCGTCGGCAGGATTTGTCCAGCGTCGCCCTGTAAGAGGGTGATTTGTTCGGCGCGGCCGCCTTTTTGAAAGTTTTGAAGGGCGATGGGCCAGCGCTTTTCGTAATTTTCAATCGTAGTGACCTGGCAGTCCTTCGGTCCGTATTCGCAGAAAAAGAGTGCGGAAAAGCCGATAGCGGCCCCGATCTCCAGGATCCTTTCAGGGGCTTTCAGGGCCAGAAGCACTTTTAGGAAGCTTTGCATTTCCCGGCGGATGATGGGAATGGAGGCGGCCCGGGCTTCCTTTTCCAGCTCTTCTAAAAAAGGCGTGTTTCCGGTATCCAAAGAATTGATGTATGCGCTGACTCTTTCTCCTTTGATCAAGCGGCTTCTTCCTCCTGTTCTGACTCCTGATCCATGCCGGAGAGCACCTGCATAATCCGATCCGGCGTATAGGCGGTGCTTAGGATATAGGTGCCTGGCTGCAGTTTTCCTTTATAATCGGAGAGTTTTTCCTGTACGACGAAGATCTTGGCGTCAGCGATCAGCCCTTTGCGTTCTAGGGTCTGACCGATCTGGTAAACAGAAGCGTCCTTTTTCACGACGACGGTGACCTCCTGGCCTTCTCCCGGACTCATGGCCTGCTGATTGAAGACGTGGTAACCGAAGGAATAGGCGGCGCGGCCGGCCCAGACAATAAACAGAAAAACACATATGTACAGGAGGATCCGGAAAAAGCCTCCGAATACTCCCACGACTCCTTTGTAAACGGTATTTGAATTTCCCATAGTTCCTCCACTTATGCGGCTACGCTTCCATAATAATCGGCAGGATCATCGGGCGTCTTTTCGTGCGTTTCCACAGGAAATTGCCCAGTACGTCCTTGACTTCTGTCTTGAGCCTGCCCCAGTCGGAAATATTCTGGTACAGGCACTGATCTACGGCGCCTTCGACAATATGCCGGGCTTCGCCCATCAGATCTTCGGATTCCCGGACGTAGACGAATCCGCGGGAGACGATGTCTGGCCCGGCCAGCAGGGAATTGCTGAATCGTTCCAGCGTCATAACGACGATCATAATGCCGTCCTCCGCCAGATGCTGACGGTCCCGTAAAACGATATTTCCCACGTCGCCGACGCCCAGGCCGTCCACCAGGATCGCGCCGGTGGGCACTTTTCCAGTGACGGAAGCGTCGGCGCTATCCAGCTCCAGTACGTCGCCGGAGCTTAAGAGGAAAATATTTTCTTTGGGAATTCCAAGGTCTTCGGCCAGCCGCGCCTGGGCGATCAGGTGCCGGTATTCTCCGTGGACGGGAATGGCGTAGCGGGGATGTACCAGGGAATACAAAAGCTTGATTTCCTCCTGGCAGGCGTGGCCGGACACGTGGGCGTCCTGGAAAATGACGTGGGCGCCCATCATGGAAAGCTCGTTGATGACCTTGGAAACGGCCTTTTCATTGCCCGGGATGGGATTGGAGCTAAAGATGATCGTATCTCCCGGTTGGATCGTCACCTTCCGGTGGATATTGGCCGCCATCCGGGAGAGGGCGGCCATGGATTCTCCCTGGCTGCCGGTGGTGATCAACGTGACCTTTTCGTCGGGATAATTCTTTAGCTGGTCGATCTCGATCAGCGTATTTTCCGGTATTTTCAGGTACCCCAGCTCAGAGGCGGTGGTAATGACGTTGACCATGCTCCGGCCTTCCACGGCCACTTTGCGGCCAAAGCGGTAGGCGGAATTGATGATTTGTTGCACCCGATCCACGTTCGAGGCGAAGGTGGCGATGATAATCCGGGTATTTTTATATTCGCTGAACAGGTTGTCAAAGACCTTACCCACCGTACGCTCCGACATGGTAAAGCCCTTGCGTTCGGCGTTTGTGCTGTCGCACATCATGGCCAGCACGCCCTTTTTGCCGATTTCCGCCAGGCGCTGCAGGTCGATGGCGTCTCCGAAGACCGGCGTATAATCCACTTTAAAGTCCCCGGTGTGCACAACGATTCCGGCAGGAGAGTAGATAGCCAGCGCCGAGGCGTCCTGGATACTGTGGTTGGTCTTAATAAATTCCACAGAAAAAGCGCCCAGATTGATGACCTGTCCATGCGTAACTTCTTTGAGCCTGGTGCTCCGGAGGAGATTGTGTTCTTTGAGCTTATTGGAAATCAGCCCCAGCGTCAGCTTCGTGGAATAGACGGGCACGTTCAGCTCCTTTAACGTATAGGGCAATGCGCCGATATGATCCTCATGGCCGTGGGTAATCACAAAGCCCCGGACCTTTTTGCTGTTTTCTTTTAAATAGGAGATATCCGGGATGACAAGATCGATGCCTAACATGTCGTCCTCCGGAAAGGAAAGGCCGCAGTCTACGACCAGAATATCGTTTTCATACTCGAAAGCAGTGATATTCATACCGATCTGTTCCAGGCCGCCTAGAGGAATGATTTTAAGCTTGGAACGGCTTTTAGATTTTTTGTTTCGGCTGCTTTTCGCCGGTGTTTTGGGCAAGGCTTTCGCCGCCTGCTTCACGGTCTGCTTTGCCGGCGTTTTCGTCTGCGTTTTGGACTGGTTTTTCGCCGGGGCTTTTGCGGAGGGCGTCCCCGGGTTTTTCCGTCTCTTTGGCTTTTCCGCTTTTGCAGCCTTTTCTGTATTCACTTGTTCGTTCTTCAAAAATTTAACCTCCAATTCATCCATGTGCGGCGTTTTAAAAGACCGCACAACAAAAACTGCCTGTCCCATTTCTGGCACAGGTATGACTTCTTTACTTTTTCACACTTTTAAAGTGGTAATGCATCGGCACATTTTGTTGGCATATAAGTCATCTCCGGCCCCTTATATCCCTTTTCCTTCGGTAACTATTCAGGTTTCGGTTTCATAGTTACAGAATCCGTCCATTCCAAGTCGCCTACGGCGAGAGACAGATTCCCTACATTTGCAGCAAGTGCAAAGTTCTGGGCTGAATAGTTACTTCCTTCGTGCATTACATGGTAAGATCGGTATCTTCGAGCATCTGTGCAAATACCTGCGATACGGCCAGAAGCTCGTCTTCGTCCTCTACGAATACGTAGCAGGCCTCCGGGCTGTTTTCATCGGCGGTATCCCGCAGGATATACGCCTGTATTTCCTCTTCCCTGCCGGCGGCTTCTGAGACCAGCAGATAGCTGGCGCCGTTGATTTTCGTCTGTTCTTCTACGAAAAATTCGATTTCCGTATCTTCGTCCGTACGCAATTTAATCGTCTGCATCTTCTGCCTCCCGGCTTTTTTCCTTCTCATTTCTAAGAAGGTCCAGATACCCTTGTAAAATGAAAACCGCCGCCAGCTCGTCTACGTATTTGCCGCGGTTTTCCCGCCGGACGCCACATTCCATCAAGGTCCGGTTCGCTTCGATGGTGGTCAGCCGCTCGTCCCACAGTATGACAGGAAGACCTGCCCGCTTTTGCAGCCTGTCCTGAAATTCCAGTGTTTTCTCGGCCCTCTCTCCCAGGGTATTGTTCATGTTTTTGGGAAAGCCCAGAACGATTTTGTCAACCTGATATTCGGTCGCCAGCTGTACAATACGGGCAATCGTCTGGCGCAGATGGCTTTCCTGTTTTCTTCGTATGATCTCCAGGCCCTGGGCAGTGAGCCCGAGTGGGTCGCTGACTGCCACGCCCACGGTTTTTGCGCCGTAATCCAGTCCCAAGATCCGCATTATTGCTCCCAGGATTTATTCCGGATGTACTCGGTCAGTAATTCTTCCACCAGTTCGTCCCGCTCTACTTTCATAATCATGCTGCGGGCTCCTTTGTGGCTGGTGATATAAGTGGGGTCGCCGGACATGATATAGCCCACCATCTGATTTACCGGGTTATATCCTTTTTCCGCCATTGCATTGTAGACCAGATCCAGAACCTCCTTGACATGGAATTCTGCTTCGGGCTTACTTTTGAAATATTGTGTGTTGCCCATGTTTTCTGACATATTTTCACGTCCTTATCTCTCACGCAGCTATTTCCCGTCGGCAAAGCGGCTGCCGCCGGTCAAACAGCCCCAATTATATTGCAATTCTTATTCTAACGTATTTTCCTGAAAAATACAACAGGCACTTTTGGATCGCCGCCTGTTTCCTGTAAAAACTCGGACATACGGGGAATTGAAATAATTGACAAGGTATGGTAGAATGGGAAAAACATCCTTGGAGCAGGGAAGAAAGGTTTTAAAGTGATGGAACAATATAAAAAAGATTTTATCGAATTTATGATAGACTGCCAGGTGTTACGGTTCGGCGATTTCGTAACGAAGAGCGGCCGGAAGACGCCCTTTTTTGTGAACACTGGCTTTTACCGTACCGGCGGGCAGCTTCGGCGGCTGGGCGGTTATTACGCAAGGGCGATTCAGGAGAAATTTGGGCTGGATTTCGACGTGTTGTTCGGGCCTGCCTATAAGGGGATTCCTCTGTCGGTGGCGACGGCAATGGCGATCAGCGAGGAATACGGCCGGGAAATCCGCTATTGCGCCAACCGTAAAGAGGTCAAGGATCACGGCGATAAGGGGATTTTGCTGGGAAGCCCTTTAAAAGACGGGGACAAGGTCGTACTGATTGAAGACGTGACGACCGCCGGCACATCCATACAGGAAACGCTGCCGATCCTAAAGGCCCAAGGGGCGGTGCAGCCTCTGGGGTTGGTGGTATCGGTCGACCGGATGGAGCGGGGCCGCGGCACGAAGAGCGCTTTAAAGGAGATCGAGGAGACCTGGGGCTTAAAGACCACGGCGATCGTGACGATGGCGGAAGTGATCGAGCATCTGTACCAAAAAGAGTATAAAGGGAAGGTCATAATCGACGATGGCCTAAAGGCGGCGATCGACGCATATTATGCGCAGTACGGAGCAGAATAAGGTATTATTTGCGAGGAAATCCGTAGTATAGAATAGGATCGAGTAAAGGAGGTACCCCTTATGAGTGAAAAGCTGTACAAGACAGTGGCGGGCGTCGGCGCCGGCAGCCTGGCGATCGGTATTATTATCCTGGTGACAGGCGTTGTGACAGGTACGCTGACGATTATCAATGGGGCGAGGCTGATCAAGAGAAAATACGAAATTATGATTTAAAAAGGGTGCTGTTTGCAGGCTGTTATCCCAAGAGACATTGCGCGGGGTCGGGCGCAGAGTGAACAGCAACCCAAAAAGGGTATAAAAGGGGTCTGTTATACGAACGGCAAAAGCCGCCGAACAGCCCTTTTTGCGTGTCCAAAATTCTATAGCTGGATATGGTTTTTATTTGCCATGGCATATGGAAGAAGCTGCCAGTGGCAGTTCTGTAGTTGGGAGGAGATTGTGAAAAAGGAGACGAAAATGTGGATCCGCAGAGGAGGAATCGTGCTGTTTTTCCTGTATCTGCTGGCCCTGGCTTATTTTCTGTTCTTTTCAGAGAGCTATGGCAGAGGGCTGATCGGGGAGGGGGAGTACCACTATAATCTGGTGCCCTTCCGGGAAATTCGCCGGTTCTGGATTTACCGCGAACAGGTGGGGACTTTTGCGTGGATGTCCAATCTCCTGGGAAATGTAGTGGGTTTTTTCCCGCTGGGCTTTATTTTGCCGGTAATCTTTGCAAATATGCGGAATGTGGGGAGTATTTTCTGCCTTGGTTTTCTTTTTAGCTTGTCTGTGGAAACGATCCAACTGGTGACGAAGGTCGGCTGCTTTGATGTGGATGACCTGATGCTCAATACGCTGGGCGCTGTTTTGGGATACTTTGCGTTTGCGGTGTGTAACTGGATAAGGAGGGGGTATCATGGCAAAGCGGTATAGATATGCCTTTGCGAGGCAGGATCCGCCGCCCAACGCGATCCTGTCGGTGGCGCTGGCGGCGCTCTCGTTTCTTTTGTTTTTCGTGGCGATAGCGGTGTCCTATGGCACCCGGCAAAAAGCCGGGCCGCTGGTGGGAGGGATCTGCGTATTTGCCACGCTTTTGGCGCTGTATGGATTCCTTTTGGGCCTTAGAAGCTTTTCAAGGAAGGCCGGCAGCCATAATGCCAGCGTGGCGGGAACCATTGCCAACGGTGTGATTCTGATCGCCTGGCTGGGCGTTTATCTGATGGGGGTGTAGAAGAATGACCCGAATAGAGCAGCAGATGCAGTTCATTGTGGAAATAGACAAGATCAAAAATGTATTCCGGCAGACGTAT
>CAOJIB010000050.1 GCA_948436455.1 uncultured Blautia sp. | reverse complement strand
CTCTTCATTGCCGCCTACGGCATAAATGCCCATGCCAAATCTCGTATTCCTGGCGATGTGCATGCAGACCAGCGTCAGAATAACCAGAAGGAATACCAGAATATTAATTTTCCCGATATTCGCGCCGCCTAACGCCTTCAGCACGCCGTTTTCCACAGGAATCGGCCGCTTATTGGTCAGCAAGAGCACCACGCCCCGCAGGCCCAGCATCATTGCCAGCGAAGCAACCCAAGAAGAAATCTTCATCTTCGCTACCATCAGACCGCTGATCAGGCCGCAAACGAGGCCTACCGCAATGCCAAGAACAATACCAAGCAATGGATTCGTATTACCAAACATCGCCATCAGCACGCCGCCCAAAGCTAATACAGAACCTACAGACAAATCAATCTCCCCGATTAGAATAACAAAAGTCATACCCAGGGCAAGGAATCCTCCATCGCTGGCCGCCTTCCGCAAAAGGGTCGCCAGGGAATTAAAGGACAGAAAACTCCTGTCTGCAAAGGCAATCGACGCAAAGATAAACAGAATTAAAAACGCTGTAATAGAGCTTCTTGTCGCAAACCAGTTATATATCTTTTTTCCTGTACTCATATTCTCCCACCCCCTTATGAAGTTTTCTCACGCTGGATGTAAACGGCTACGATAATAATGATGGCCTTGAAAACCTGCGCATATTCATAAGTAATGTTATTCATATTCACAGTAATCGTAATCAGCTGCATCGTCAATGCGCCGATCACCGTTCCGAAGATCTTCGCCCGACCTCCGGACATGCTGGTACCGCCTACCGCTACCGCCGCAATCGCATCCAGCTCCGCTAAAAGGCCTAGAGAGTTTCCGTCGGAAGCGCCGATCTTAGCAACTGCAAAGATACCGGCCACCGCGGCCAAAAAAGCACTGGTCATATAAACGATAATCAGCGTTACCGTCGTATTGATACCCGCCAGTGTCGCAGAATTCGGATTATCGCCCGTCGCCTGAATATGCCTTCCAAGGATGGTCTTTTCAAAAATAAAATACGTAACTAAGATCGATAAAAGAATTGGCACAAGCTGAATCGGCAGCGCGCCGAAAAGCTTATGGGAACCCAGGAATTTGTACTGTGCACTAAGAGCGTCGCTGGTCATGTAGAAAATCTTTCCATCATTGATAACCTGCGCCACACCACGCACGCCGATCATCAGAGCCAACGTAACAACCATCGGCTGCACCCGCAGTTTCCCCACCATAAAGCCGGCAATCAATCCAGAGCAAAGGCAGGCCAGGATCGCACAGATGATCGCGGGAACCAGCCCGAACTGCAATGTCTTCATAGAAACGATACCAGCCAGCGCCATCACGGCGCCTACGGAAATATCGATACCGCCGGTGGAAATGACCATCGTCATACCCATACCAGTCAGGATAACTGTACAGGACTGGGTAACTATATTCCAGAACGTACCAACGCCAAAGAAATTCGGCGTAATGATTAGATTCAAGAGCAGCATGGCCGCCAGCAAAATCGCCGCGCTGTATTTCCGGAGGGTTTCCATCCGATCCACTCTCGTTGCAGTCTTATTACTCATGGACCACTTCCTCCTTTCCGATCTCGCTGTTACCGCCGCTGGCAATAACCTCCATAATATTATCCTGGTTAATCTCGTCGTCAATCAGTTCTTTCAGCTTTACGCCTTCACGCATAACTACGACCCGATCGCAATTTCTTTGCAGCTCGGCGATCTCGGAAGAAATCATCAAAACGCTGATGCCTTCCCCAGCCAATTCCTGAATCAACGCTTCAATCTCCGCCTTAGCGCCCACGTCGATCCCTCGAGTAGGCTCGTCCATAATCACCAGCTTGGGATTCATGCAAAGCCACCTGGCCAGAAGCACCTTCTGCTGATTTCCACCGCTCAAATTCCGAATCGCCTGATTGGGAGACGGCGTTTTGATTTTCAGACGTTTAATATAGTTATCAACGATATCGCTCTGCGCCTTCTTTGAAACTACGCCCATCTTGCTGATCTGAGGCAAAAGGGCAATCGTCATATTTTCTTTTACGGAAAGGTGAGGAATGATTCCCTCCACTTTACGGTCCTCCGTACAAAAGCCCATTCCCTTGCGGATGGCGTCTCTGGGAGACTTAAACTTTTCATTCTGGCCCATCCAGATAATTTCTCCCTCATCGGGCGTAGTGGCGCCGAAGAGCACCTTCGCAAGCTCTGTACGACCGGAGCCCAAAAGGCCTGCAAGACCCAATACTTCGCCTTTTTTAATATCAATGCCGATGCCATTGAGCCGGACGCCCTGCCAGATATTTTTCATGGAAGTCAATTCCTGTGCGCCGTCAAAATTGTAGCCGGATTTCGTCCGCTCTAACTGCTTGGCTTCCTTGCCAATCATATATGTAATCAATTTGAGCTGATCCAATTCTTCAATGCCCAAACTTCCGGAAAGTTCTCCATCTTTTAAGATCGTTACTCGCTCACAGATTTCAAAAATTTCGTCCAGACGATGACTGATAAAAATAACCGCAATATTCTTTTCTTTTAATTTTCGAATCACATCAAATAATACAGCTACTTCTTTCTTATCCAGAGAAGAGGTTGGTTCGTCCATAATTACTAATTTTGCATTGACAGATACCGCGCGGCCGATGGCTACCATCTGCTGCACAGCCGTTCCGAATTCCTTAAGCGGCTTCGTTACATCTACATGAATGCCCATTTCCCCAAGAGTCTTTAAGGAACCTTCGATCATGGCTTTCCGATCCACAGTTCCATAGGAAGTCCTTGGTTCTCTGCCCAGATACATATTTTCATATACAGTCTGGAAGGGCACCAGGTTCAATTCCTGATAGATCGTACTAATGCCTTCTTTTTGCGCTTCTAAAACAGTCCGGGGATTAATTTCTTTTCCGTCAAAGGTAATGGTGCCCCCATCTTTTTGATAAATGCCTGTCAGAGCCTTAATCAACGTAGACTTTCCGGCGCCGTTCTCGCCCATCAGCGCGTGAACCTCACCTTTCGCTACAGAGAAATCCACTCCCTTTAAGGCCCGGACGCCGGGAAAGGTTTTCACAATACCCTTCATATCTAATAAAATTTCTCTACTCATACCTTCTCACCTCGAATGAAAACGGCCATTCTTGTCATCCGCTTATCTGTTCCAAGAATGGCCGTTATTAGCTCATGACAATTGAAAGTCTGAAAAATCCGCTTTCAATCTACCGCATTTTTATTAGAATCCTAAAGAAACGTCGGCATTGTCAATCGTATATAAGGTATCTTCGTTCATCATTGCAGTCTCTACTGTTTCGCCAGATGCGATACGTGCGATTGTCTCGAAGGCAATCGGTCCAAACAGCGGAGAACAAGAACAGGAGCAAAGCTGCTCACCAGCTAAGATAGCTTCCATTGCTGCAGCAGGTCCGTCAATACCACCTACCAGGATATCCTCGCCCGGCTTGTAGCCAGCAGCCTTAATGGCCTCAATAGCACCTAATGCCATGTCGTCGTTGTGAGCGAATACCATATCAATGTCATCGCCCTGTGCCTGCAGGATATTTTCCATTACAGCCTGGCCTTCTGCCATGGTATAATTCGCAACCTGATCCGCTACTACTTCGATCTCTGTGCCTTCAATAGCGTTCATAAAGCCTGTCTGTCTGTCGTTGGTAGATGTAGCACCCTGGGTACCCTGAAGAATTACGCAGTTTCCTTTGCCGCCGGTTGCATCGATAAATGTATTCGCTACCTGCTCTGCCTCCCAGATAAAGTCGGACATAATCGCTGTCGTGTAATCTGTGCCCGCTTCACCGTTGATACCACGGTCTACCAAGATAACGGGAATACCTGCGTCCATAGCGCTCTTTAAGGAGCTCTGCAGACCGTCTTCTTCCTGCGGTGCGATTACGATATAATCCACGCCCTGCGCAATCATATCTTCTACGTCAGACGCCTGCTTTGCAATATCTGTAGCAGCATCTGTATAGATCAGCTCTACGCCGTACTGTGCGGCAGTTTCTTCCATGCTCTCTGTCTCGGCAATTCTCCAGCTGTTGGCATTATCACACTGAGAGAAGCCAACCTTCAGACCGCTTAACACAGACATGTCTACGTCGCCGGAAGCAGCTGTATCAGAACCAGCATCTTCCTCTGCCGCAGGCTCTTCTGCTGCATCTTCTGCAGGCTCTTCCTCTGCGGGCTCTTCAGCCGCGTCGTCCTCTGTTGCTTCTACTTCCGTGGACTCTTCAGCCGCTGCATCAGAACCGGAATCTGCGCTAGAGCCGCCGCATCCGATCAAGGACACGCCCATAGCTGTCATCAGTGCTAAAGCTACCAATTTTCTTTTCATTTTTTTTGTGATCCTCCTTCACTTTTGAATTCTTTTTGGAATCCCCCTGTCCGAATTCTTTCGAAGAATTCCTTTTAATTTCCTTTTTGGAATACTTTTCTGGAACTTTTTAGGAAATTCTTTTTTGAATCCTTTTTGGAATTCTTTCCCGGGATCCTCTTTGAATTCTTTTTTGAATTCTTTTTAGCTTTCGTAACCATCCCAGTCGCGGAATGATAACTAAACTATGCATTAATTTTAGCGTAATTTTCTTGTATTGTATATAAAATATCTTTCAATTTTCTTCCACAATCCTTTAATTGTTACTATTTGCAACATACTTTGCTTTGCCCCTCTGTGATTTTTCTCCAAATATCCCAAAGGCAGCTAGAGAATCCTCCAATAAACTATACACTTTCTATAAATGCAGCAAATAAATTTTCCAGGCTTTTATAGGTGCGGTTTCTCATTTTCAACAGCGCAAACCAGATTTTTACTGCAATCTTCCCTTTTCCTTTATCGATTTCCGATAGGCGGAAGGGGACATACCGCAAACACTCTTAAACACCGTGCTAAAATATGTGGGATTGGAAAAACCGCAGGCCTGCGCCACCTCGTAGCTGCGCAATTCCGTTTCTCCCAAAAGCTTCCTGGCCTGCTCCATACGGATATCCGTCAGGTATTCCACAAAGGTTTTCCCTAATTCCTTTTTCATAATGATACTTAAATAGGAATTACTCACATAAGAAGCTTTTGCCACGTCCTTAATCTGCAGATTTGGATTGGCGTATTCTTTTCGAATAAAGCTTAAGGCCCTCTTTAGCACATTTTCGAATTTTCCCTGAGTCCTTTCCTGGAAATAATCATGAAGAATCCAGCAGATTTCCTTCAGACTCTGCATCAATTCTCCCCGGTCGGTATTGGTAATCAGATCCCGATAATATTTCACCGGATCGCCGAAAACTTCGCCAGCACTGCTGTTTCTCTCCTGAAGAAGGTGCATCAGCTTTTCATATAAATTACTTGCCAGCAGCAGCATATGCATATGGGACTGAATTTTCTGCCTGGCCAATTCCTTTTCAAAATTTTCCAGTTCTTTTTCAATCGTTTCGCGGGTGCCGGTACGAATTTCTTCAAACAGGCAGGAGGTATCATAATTCATATAGGCAAGCATACTCTCTTGCCCTTCCACCTCGGTAATCTGCTCCAACGCCTTTACACAATTTTCATTCCACACCTCCGCCGCCTGATGGCAGGAAGCATTCAGTCCCTCCTCACCGAGAAGCGCCGGTCCCCAGTATAGAAACAGCGTTTCTCCCTCTATCTGGGAAAAAGCGTCTTCCAGACTCTTTTTTTCCGCTTCAATCCTCTCCTCGCTTTCCTCCCAGATGCAAAAACGCCGTTCGCCCATGCCGGTCTTGACGCAGAGAAAATTTTCCCGCCCGCCTATGGCCTGCAGAAAATCCGCCTCAAATTCTTTATCTAGTTCCAAAAGCTGCAAATAATCGTACGTTCCTTCCGTTAGAGAAAAGCTGCTGCTGTTGCATACGGCCGCCTGAAAATAACAATCCCAAAAAAATCCTTGCACTTCATCTTGTCTGATCTCCTCTTCTCCTAGAAGAATTGCCCGGATCCTTTCCTTTTGGATCAGCTTGCGCGTATAGCTTTCATGATTTTTCAAACGCACGTATTCGTCTGTGTGACGGCGCTCCTTTAGAATTTCCTCCCGCAGCCTGATCAAAATTTCCCTTAGTTGCGTTAAATTCAGCGGCTTCAATATATATTCCGATACCCCTAGACGAAGCGCATTCCTGGCATACTCAAAATCCTCGTACCCACTGACAATGATGATCTTTGGCATACGCTGCTGCTTTTGTATATTTTCAATCATTTGCAGGCCGTTCATCACAGGCATCCGGATATCTGTCAGCACGACGTCCGGCTCTGTTTCCTTTACCAACTGCAGTCCTTCCTTCCCATTCGCCGCTTTTCCTGCCAGCTCATAGCCCAGCTGTCTCCAATTCACGCAGGCGGTCAGTCCTTCCCGTATAATATCCTCGTCCTCTACAATGACCAGCTTCAGCATCCGTATACATCTCCTTTCTCCATCTCTTTTGCAGGCGTCCCATACTCCAGTCCTTCCGCGCTATACATCCGCGGAATGCGCAGGGATACGGTAGTCCCCTTCCCATATTCGCTTTCAAACTGCAAACCGTACTGCTTGCCAAAATAAGTCTGCAGCCTTTTTTGCACGCTGATTACCCCATAGGAATCCGGGTGGTACTCGATCCCTTCCAACATCATTTGACGGATCTCCTGCAGCTTCTCCTCGCGGATACCCATGCCGGTGTCGCAGACGCAAAATAAAATCTCCTCGCCTTCCGCCCTGGCAGTAATCGTAATAAAGCCCAGCTCTCCCTTTTCCTTCAGTCCGTCATAGATAGCGTTTTCTACCAGCGGCTGCAGAATCATTTTGATCGTCTGACAATCATGGAGCTCTTCTGGAACTTCCATTTGGTAATTCAGAATCCGGCTGTAGCGGATTTTTTGTATCTGCAAATACTTTTCCACATGGGTCAGCTCGTCGCCGATGGAAATAAAGGTCTGCCCTTTGCTGAGGCTGATGCGGAATAAAAGGATCAGGGAATCAATCATCTCTCCCACCTCGTCGTTCCGGCCCATGCGTACCATCCAATTGATGGAATCCAGCGTGTTATACAAAAAATGAGGATTGATCTGCGCCTGCAGCGCATTTAATTCCGCCCGCAGCAGGGCCTTTTGATTTTCCTGCTCGTTCTTGGTCATTTCTCCAATCCGCCGAGTCATTTCATTAAAGCCGTTAATCAGCGCGCCCACTTCGTCTTTGCGATTATCGGCGATCTGTACCTGATAATTTCCCTTTTCTACCAACTGCATGGCGCTTTCCACTTTTTTTAGCGGCACGGAAATCCAGTGCGCAATCAAAAAAGCGAAGAGCAGAGAAAGCACTGTGGAAAGTACGATAGCGGCAATCAGCATATTTTGCATCTTCCGAACATTGGAAAACACGCCGTCCCGGGAAATTAAGCTCATCATCGTCCAGTCCCCGATTCCCAAAGCGCTTGCATAAACCAGATAATCTTCTCCCTGGATCTTAAGCTCCCAAAGGCCCTGACCTTCAGAATAGGAAGAAGCACGCAGCGCCCGGTTGATCTCTTCGATCTTCGGCTTTGTCGTCTCCTCCGCGTCACCCCGGTAGATAATCTGATCCTGCCCGTTCAGAAGAAACAGCTCGCCCTCAAACAGGCCCTCGCCCTTGGCCAGCCCCTGGACGTTCAGAATCCCCACATCCGCCACTACCACGCCTAAAGAACCGTAGGAAATCCGATCGCGAATCGGGATAACCAGACTAATGGTCTCCCGGTCCAGATTCCGTACGACCCGGGAACCCTTGTGCGGTTCCAGCCACAACTCTTCGTTTGTCTGCAAAACCTCCTGATACCATTCCTCGCCACGGTATTCTTTCTTAGAAAGCGCGCAGCCGTATTTAGACGCTCGATAGAGCGCTCCGTTTTCTCCCAATACGTAGATACCGTCCAGCGCCGTATCCAGTTTACTCATATACGCCAGCTTGTAATTAAAATCCCGGCGCTGCTTATACATCTCCCGTTCGCTGGCCGGAAGATCCTGTCGCAGGGAAATCTGCACTTCCATATCCTGCGCTGCCTGATAGGCCACGTCCCGGGCTCCGTTCAGCGCTTTCTGCGTATCCAGAATAAATTGCTCCATGCTTTTTTGCACGGATTTTTCCGTCAGATCATAAATATTCCTCAGAGACATCCGGGAAACTGTAAAATAGGCGACCAGCAGAATTCCCAAAAGCAAGGAAAATAAAAGTATGATCTTTGTTCGAATCGATCTCATCATCGCTCCCTTTGTTCTTTTATAGAAAAATTTCCTACATCGGCGCTCCACTATGCCAAAAGCTTGCCACCGGCAAGCTCAGAGTGGCGACTTTGTCTACAGTCTGAACTTGCCACCGGCAGCTTTTTTTACATGCCAAGGAATGAAGAAAAGCTTCAAAATCCATATACCTCCGGATCTCTCCGGAAGATATCTGACTTTGAAGCTTTCGATATCTGTAAATCTCACTGGCATCGAATCTGCCTGCTGCCTGTATGCAAAGGAACATTCGCGCCCTCGAAAGGTCGGCGACTCTATTTCGCGTAATCCACTACGCGGGATTCGCGAATGACATTTACCTTGATCTGTCCTGGATATTCCAGCTCGGCCTCTACCTGCTTTGCAATATCCCTCGCCAGAATCACCATATCATCGTCGCTGATATGATCCGGCAGCACCATCACTCTGACTTCTCTTCCGGCCTGAATAGCAAAGGACTTGTCCACGCCTTTGAAACTGTTTGTAATCGCTTCTAATTGCTGCAACCTGTTTGTATATGTTTCTAAAGTTTCTCTGCGCGCGCCCGGCCTCGCAGCGGATATCGCGTCCGCCGCCTGCACCAGACAGGCAACTAAAGTCTCCGGCTCACAATCTCCATGGTGTGCCGCCACAGCATTTACTACAACCGCAGACTCCTTGTATTTCTTACATAAATCAACACCAATCTGAATATGGGAACCTTCCATTTCATAATCGATGGACTTTCCAATGTCATGTAACAAACCGGCCCGTTTCGCAATACGCACATCCACGCCGATCTCGCCGGCCAGAAGGCCCGCAAGCTGCGCGACTTCAATAGAATGCTTCAGCGCGTTCTGCCCATAACTGGAACGGAATTTCATACGGCCCAGCAGACGGAGTAATTCCGGATGGATGCCATGAACACCCACCTCTAAAGCGGCGTTTTCGCCTTCTTCCCGGATCACGTTTTCTACTTCCCGCTGCGCTTTTTCTACCATCTCCTCAATACGAGCAGGATGGATCCGGCCGTCTACGATCAGTTTTTCCAACGCAATCCGCGCAATCTCTCTGCGGATCGGATCAAATCCTGACAGTACCACAGCCTCCGGCGTATCATCGATGATCAAATCCACGCCGGTCAAAGTTTCTAATGTACGAATATTACGTCCTTCACGTCCAATGATCCTCCCCTTCATTTCGTCGCTGGGGAGCTGGACCACGGAAATGGTTGCCTCAGATACGTGATCTACCGCGCATTTCTGGATCGCGCCCACCACGTACTCTTTTGCTTTCTTTTCTGCATCTTCTTTGGCCCGGCTTTCTAATTCCCTGTAAAGCCTGGCCATATCCACCTTCACATTGTCTTCAACGGCTTTTAACAACTGTTCCTTTGCTTGTTCGGAGGTCAGACCTGAGATTCTCTCCAGTTCTTGTACTCCTTGTTCGTGTAATTCCTCTGTTTTTCTTTCCTTTTTCTGTAAATCCGCAAATCTCGCCGCATACTCGGCCTCGCGCTTTTCCACGATGTCCGCTTTCTTGTCCACCGATTCTTCTTTGGACAATACGCGCTTCTCGTATTTCTGAAGCTCTGCCCTTCTTTCTCTCGTTTCCTTTTCCAATTCATTACGAGTCCGCAAAGATTCTTCCTTTACCTCCAGAAGAGCTTCACGTTTTTTTGCTTCGGCTGCTTTTAACGCTTCATCTATAATGCCTCTTGCTTTTTCTTCCGCCGTCCCGATTACTTCCATGTCGTTTTTGATCTTCTGATCCACGGCCTTTTTGTAAGTAACGGGAATGGCAATAAGTAGCGCGATTACCACTGCGACAATTGCAATTATTATGCCCATTCCTGTCACAGGAGCACCTCCTTATGAAATTTTCATTGTACATTTACAACAGATTTAGTTTATACTGTTTTCGCTGTTATGTCAAGATTTACAAATAAATTTATGTAATTAAAGGCAACTGTTCGGTTCCTTTTAAAAACTGGCAGGTTGGTACTTCGAGGCGCTATATGCATTTGTCTATTTACATCTGTAGATTTTTTGTTAGGATTCTACTATAGAGAAAGAGAGATTCGTGTATAATTGACTCCACGGCTGTTTGTCCTGTATCCAGAAATTATGGATCATCTTCTACAAATGTCTACAACACCCATGAAAGGAAGTCGTATAATGGCTATACCGCAAAAACAGACTTATACGGAATCTGATTATTATGCTTTGCCAGAAAATGTCCGCCGGCTTCCTCTTTTGAAACCAGCGGACATTTTTTCTACCAGATAGAATCCGTCGTTATCTCTTCTTCCTCCAATACCGCCGAAACATCCTCCCATAAAAACCCCCGGCGGGCGAGAAATCCCTGCAGTCGGCGCATCTGTTTTGTATCTAAGCGGGAACTGGCGGGATACTTTTTCAGAATCAACCGCCGGATCATCGCCCGTTCATCCGGCCCTTCTTCGGCGGTCTCCTCCTCCCAGGCGCTTTCTATCACGTCCCGTTTCACGCCCCTCTCCTGCAGCTTTTGGAAAATCTGCCGACGGCTTTTTTCGGCCATATGATAACGGATATAGCTCTTTGCATAACTATTGTCGTCAAGGTACCCGCAGCCTTTCACATAGGCGATCGCTTCCGCCACCGTCTCCTCTGGATATTTCTCAGACAGCTTCCGGCGAAGGCCATACTCAGTCCTATCCATCCGCTCCAAAAGCTGCATAGCCCAAAGCTTCGCCTTTTTCAGAAGCTCTGCGTCACTCATGCTGTTCCTCCAACGGAAGCTCCATCGATCCGTCCACGAGCGGAAGCTCCAGCTCCTCCTCCGTTTCTTCCTGCTTCTTCGAGGCAGCTTTCCTCCTGCCCGCCTTCGGCATTTCCTCCTTCTCTAAAGCAATTTCGGCCGGCTCCGGTTCCTCCAGCCCCTGAGAGATGCGGTAATTTTTACGTACCTGCTCTTCAATCTCTTCCCGTATCTCAGGACGCTCCTTTAGGTAAATCTTCACATTCTCCCGGCCCTGGCCGATTTTCTCTCCTTTATAAGAATACCAGGAGCCGCTTTTCTGCACCACGCTTTGCTCCACGGCCAGATCCAAAATATCGCCTTCCTTAGAAATCCCCGTGCCAAACATAATATCAAATTCCGCAATCTTAAACGGCGGCGCTACTTTGTTCTTCACGATCTTCACCTTTACATGATTGCCGACCATCTCTCCGCCCTGCTTAAGGGTCTCCGTCCGCCGCACATCCATGCGGATCGAAGAATAAAATTTCAGCGCCCGTCCGCCAGTCGTTGTCTCAGAAGGACCATAACCGTAACCAGTATTTACTTTTTCCCGAAGCTGATTAATAAAGATCACCGTGCAATTTGACTTGCTGATGACGGCGGTCAGCTTCCGAAGGGCCTTGGACATCAACCTGGCCTGCAGGCCTACCTGGGTGTCCCCCATCTCGCCGTCAATCTCCGCCTTTGGCACCAGCGCCGCCACGGAATCCACCACGACGATATCCACAGCGCCGGAACGCACCATTGTCTCTGTAATTTCCAACGCCTGCTCTCCGCAATCCGGCTGAGATATGTAAAGATTGTCAATGTCCACGCCGATATTCTTCGCGTACACCGGATCCAAGGCATGCTCCGCATCGATAAATCCCGCGATGCCGCCTCTTTTCTGGCATTCTGCGATCATATGCAGCGTAACGGTCGTCTTACCGCTGGATTCCGGGCCATAGATTTCAATTACCCGCCCCTTTGGCAGGCCGCCCAGCCCCAAAGCGATATCCAGGCTTAACGCTCCCGTGGGGATCGTCTCTACCTGCATATTGGCCCTGGATTCCCCTAGCTTCATAATCGCGCCCTTGCCAAACTGCTTCTCAATATTTCCGATCGCTGCGTCTAATGCTTTTTGTTTTTCTTCGTTCATTCTATCGTAATCTCCTTCATGTTTGATAGAGAACCTATGTTCGTGTTTTCTGTATCCTAATAGTAGTATAATTCCATCGGATTGTCAACTGTTATTTTCTGCGATTTATCCCGATCTGCTTTCAGGCCTACAAGCAACGACAAAAGGAGCCCCCGCTGTCGGCAGGGGCCCTTTCTTTGCTTTACATGGCAGACTGCGTAAACAAAGATCTCACATGAGCGATCTCCTCCGGCCTTGCTTCCTGCGCCGGTACGTAGTACTGTCTCTGGCGGGCAATCTGGTAAATCTCTTCCTGAGAAGTCTCGCACTGGTTGCGGAACTGCTTCAGCATTTGCTTAAGCTGAGGATTCTCCGTCTGGGTGATCATCTCGCCGTAGCGCGTCAGCTCACCGTTAATGCCTACCAATGTGTCTGCTACCATTGTTTTTTCATTCATGTGCGCGCCCTCCTACTGTAAAAACTGCATCAACTGCTGTTTCATCGTCATAGCTGAATCTGCGGATTTCTGGAAAAACTGCTTTACCTGCGGATCCGTGGCAGACTCTGCATAAGACTGCATTTTACAGTGGTTGGTGTCGCATCCGCCGATCAGATGGCGGAGATTTTGCAGATCTAATTCGGAAATCTGTGTCATGTCCTTACCTCCTGTGGTTTTGAAAGCCATTCGCCAAACGCCTTCTTAAAAAGAATTCGGAGGACGGCTTCTTTACCCTATCTAGTATCCCACAGAAGGTATTTCTTATGCGCCGCCAAGAACACTTTTCATTATTCTCCAATCAGCCAATTGTACATTTCTTCATACTGGCCGGCGGAATGCTCCCAGGAAAAGTCCGCCGCCATCGCCCGATCGACGATCTTGTTCCATTCGCGCTTTTTATCGTAATAGATCCTTTCCGCATTGCGGATCACCCCGAGCATTTCATGGGCGTTGTAATTACAGAAGCTAAAACCGGTGCCCGTATTTTCGTACTCATTGTAGGGCTCTACCGTATCCTTCAGGCCGCCGGTCTCCCGGACGATGGGTACGGTGCCGTACCGAAGACTCATCAGCTGGCTTAGCCCGCAGGGCTCAAAAAGCGACGGCATCAAAAAGGCATCGCAGGAAGCGTAAACCTTGTGGGACATTTCCTCGGAATAATAAATCAGCGCGGAAACCTTGCCGTGATATTTCCAATCGAAGTGACGGAACATATTTTCGTAGCGGGCTTCTCCAGTACCCAAGGCGACGATCTGCACCGCATCCTGACATAGCTCGTCCATGATATAAGCCACCAGATCGAAGCCCTTCTGGTCGGTCAGCCGAGATACCATGCCGATCATCATTGTATTTTTATTTTGCTCCAGCCCCAGCTCCTTTTGCAGGGCGATCTTGTTCTTTACCTTTTCCTTACGGAACGTGGTGGCGTTATAATTCTTTACGATGTAGGGATCCGTTTCCGGATTATATTCCTTATAATCAATGCCGTTTACAATGCCCCGCAGGCTGTTGGAACGGGCGCACATCAGCCCCTCCAGCCGTTCTCCGTAAAACGGCGTCTTAATCTCCTCCGCATAGGTATTGCTGACGGTCGTTACCGCATCGGCAAATACGATGCCGCCCTTTAGGTAATTGGCGTCCTTATACGCTTCCAGCTTATCCGGCGCGAAATAATAATCGGACAAGCCTGTGATGCCCTGCACTGTTTTTACATCCCATACGCCCTGGAATTTCAGGTTATGTATGGTAATCACGGTCTTAATGCCGCGGAAAAATTCCCCGCCTTGGAAAGAGTCGTGCAGATACACCGGCACCAAACCCGTCTGCCAATCGTGGCAATGAATGATATCCGGCCGGAAATCCAATACAGGCAGCACGGAAAGCACTGCTTTGGAAAAATATGCGAATTTCTCCAGATCCCAAGGCCCCCCTTCATAGGGCTGCGGACCGGAAAAATAATATTCATTATCAATAAAGTAAAACTGAATGCCCTCGTATTCCATCTGCATAATGCCCACGTAACAATTTCGCGAACCAATATCCATATAAAAATGCGTCACATACTGCATCTGATCTTTCCACTTCTGAGCCATACAGCCATACTTTGGTAAAATCACGCGCACGTCAAAATATTTTTTATCAAAACATTTCGGCAACGCTCCCGCTACATCTGCCAGACCGCCGGTCTTAATAAAAGGAACTGCCTCTGATGTTGCAAATAAAATCTTCTTCATCCGTTAAACCCTCCTTGGTGCTTGCTTAAAAGATAGACCTGCCGCCTGCGGCGATACGCATCCATGCACGCCTTATGTAGCATTCCCATCTTTTTACATTATATCCCACTTTCGGGTTATTGGAAAGAGCGATTTTTATATTCCAGACGAATTTTATCCGCAATCAGTGCAATAAACTCGGAATTCGTCGGTTTTCCTTTCCCGGTGCTGACGGTATAGCCGAATAATTCGTCAATCGTGTCCATTTTCCCCCGGCTCCAAGCCACCTCGATCGCATGTCGAATAGCCCGCTCTACACGGCTGGGCGTCGTCTGGTGCCGTTTGGCAATAGTCGGATAAAGGATCTTCGTAATGGAATTGAGCATTTCCACGTCGTTTACAGATAAAATAATCGCATCCCGGAGATATTGGTAGCCTTTAATATGCGCGGGCACGCCGATTTCATGGATAATGCTGGTCACATCCGCTTCCAGATTCTGCGCCAGGAGCTGTTCCTGATCCCTGCCGGCGTTTTTATGGATCTCCTTCGCTTTTTTCGCTCCTTCTTTATGGATGTGCTTGATGCGGTTTAAAAGCATCCGGTTGTCAAAAGGCTTAAGCACATAATATTCGGCGCCCAATTGAAAGGCGTTTTCCGTCACCTGATCTTTTCCTACGGCGGAAACAATAATAAACGTCGGCTGCTTTTTCACATGCTCGTCATGGGTAACTGTTTCCATCACCGCCAGCCCGTCCACCTTGGGCATGATAATATCTAGCAATACTACATCCGGTTCCTTTTCCCGGATAATCGTACAAATTTCCTCTCCATTATGTGCTTTTCCGACCAATTCCAGATCTTTATCTTCATCAATGATCTTTCCCAGCATATCTGCCATGTTCTCGTTATCATCTGCAATCGCTACATTCAATCTTTCCATGAAGCCTCCTCCTCCATTGCTTTCCCTCTCATTGCCATGAGAATTCTCCTTTCCCCGGCAAACGCCGGGAAAATATCTTCTTAGGATGCCGCAATGCGGACGGCAGTCCCAATAACGGCGCCGGTTACTGTTTACTGCATAATTAGTAACCGCATGTCCTATTATAGACTACCGTTCTGCCAGAATTTAGCATAAATTGTAGATGGATACGAATAATTTTTTGCTAATATATGTGCAATTACTTCCTCTTTCGCTAAACTCCGACCTAATTCTCCTTTAACATATTTTCAATAAAAATCCCATATCCGGCAGAGGCGTCCTGCACAAATACATGGGTAACGGCTCCCACCAGACGGCCGTCCTGCAGCACCGGACTCCCGCTCATTCCCTGCACAATACCTCCGGTCTGGGACAAAAGCCGTTCATCCGTTACCTGGATCACAAAGCTCTTATTCGTGTCCTGGTGATTCATGTCTATTTTTGTAATCATGGCTTCATATTCAGAAACGCAATTATCGACACAGCATAAAAGACTGGCTTTGCCAATTTTCATCTCCTGCTTATAACCAATCGGCAGCAATCGCTTGGCAATGTCTTGATCCCCTTCAAAATTTCCATACACGCCGTTTTCACAATTTTTTACAATTTCCCCCAGCCGCAGGGAATTTTCATAACGGATGACGCCGGACAGCTCGCCTGGGCTTCCCTTCTCCCCTTTTTGTATGGAAAGGATCTGCGCCTGATACAGCTCGCCGTCCCGGATATGCATTAACTCCCCAGTATCTATATCGCTGATCCCATGGCCCAGCGCCCCGTAATTCCCCTGCTGATCCAGGTAGGTCAAAGTACCGATACCCTGTGTATTATCCCTGACCCAGATGCCCAGCTTGTAATTCCCGTCCTCCCCTTGCACCGGCTCTATTTCCAGCGCGATATTCTCCCCGTGACGGATAACAGATAGTCTGGACTTCTCCCCCTGGCTGCGGCTGATTTCTTCAATCAGCTCCTTCTTATTTCGAACTTCCTGTTCGTTAAAGGCGACAATATAGTCGCCGGACTTGGCAATGTTCTTCGCCGGTTCCTGATAGCTCCCATCCGCGCAGGCAATCTCTCCTGTATCGATAATCAGAATGCCCTCTGTTTCCAGATAAATGCCCACGGGCGCTCCGCTGGCGTATACCTGCTCCCGGGTAACCGGCTCTACTTTCACTTCCCAAAAGGGAATGATCCCAAAAAGCTTGCTCTGCATCCGGTATGCGCCGCCGGACGATGTGGAAACTGCATCTGAAAAGGTAACCAGCGGCGTATCCAAAAGCTCTTTAAGATTTTGCTCCTCGCCTCGAACCACGTAAAGCTCCTCCGGTATCAACCGATCCAAATGCCTATAACCTAAATACGCAAGAGCGAGCAGATCAATTACCAAAGCTCCCAATAAAAATCTGCGGTATTTTCGCTTAAAATCCATTTTCACAACCTCCTGTTATGGACAACAGGGCCCCAAAAGCCGCTCTGGCGGCCGCTGTGACCGATCCGATAGAGGCGGCCGCCGCTTATATGCGTCTATCCGAAAAACTTTTCAGCTGCTTTGCAACGGCTCCTCCAAAACGGTATATAACGTTATTCAATATAAAGAAAAGAAAAAAGAAGGATTGCCCGAAAGCTATCCTTCTCCTAGTATGTGAGGAATTCATGATTTCAATCTCGCATTTTTATGTACTTGTGCCAAATCTTTCATTTCGCCCGCGCTGTCCAGCACCCTCGGCGTAATCTCGGCGCCGCCCAACATCCTGGCCAGCTCCTTTATGGAGGCATTTTCATCTAATGGGTAGATCCGAGTCAGTGTCTGGCCGTTCTCTACTTCTTTTCGAATCTCGTAATGAGCGTCCGCCATTGCCGCGATCTGCGGCAGGTGTGTGATGCAGAGCACCTGACGGCAT
>CAOJIB010000049.1 GCA_948436455.1 uncultured Blautia sp. | reverse complement strand
CAGGATCGTCTGCATCATATGAAACTGTTTTTCCATGGGCACGCAGGTATCGTCCGCATGGAAGGCGTTCTGCTGCAGAAAACCTAAGCGGATGACCCGGGCGATTTCCAGCACCAGCTTCTGGTCGTCGGGAAGCACGTCGCTGCCGATGAGCTTGACGATTTCCATCAGGGAGCTTTCCTGATTCAGAAGCGCTACGATCTGATTCCGTGAGCTGACAAACCAGGGAGAGACATTCTGC
The DNA here is from genome assembly GCA_948436455.1 of uncultured Blautia sp. Taxonomy (GTDB): domain Bacteria; phylum Bacillota; class Clostridia; order Lachnospirales; family Lachnospiraceae; genus Blautia_A. Next base: position 17,072 of record CAOJIB010000049.1, on the reverse strand, counting down.
CGGTACCAGGGAGAAAGATCCTCCTGGTATTCGCTGTAGCTGGTGAGCCAGTGGATAGCCGGGAAATGCCGGGCGTAGGCTAGCGCTTTATCCAGGCCCCAGAAGCACCGGACGAACCGCTTAGTATTTTGGGTGACAGGCTCGGAAAAATCTCCGCCCTGGGGGGAAACCGCGCCGATGATCGTAACGGAGCCCTCGGAACCGTTTAAATTCTGCATCATGCCGGCCCGCTCATAAAAGGCGGACAACCGGGAGGCCAGATAAGCGGGGAAGCCTTCTTCCGCAGGCATTTCCTCCAGACGGCCGGAAAGCTCCCGCAAAGCCTCGGCCCAGCGGGAAGTGGAGTCGGCCATAATGGCCACGTCGTAGCCCATATCCCGGTAATATTCCGCCAGGGTGACGCCGGTATAGATGGAAGCTTCTCGAGCGGCTACCGGCATATTTGAAGTATTGGCGATCAGAGCCGTCCGGTCCATCATCAGGTTTCCGGTTTTGGGGTCCTGAAGCTTGCTGAAATCCTCCAGCACCTCGGTCATTTCGTTGCCGCGCTCCCCGCAGCCGATGTAGATGATAATATCTGCGTCGGACCATTTGGCGATCTGATGCTGAGTCATGGTTTTTCCAGTGCCGAATCCTCCGGGAACGGCGGCGGTGCCGCCTTTGGCTACGGGGAATAAGGTATCCAGGATTCGCTGACCAGTTACAAGGGGAACGCTGGCCGGATACCGCTGGGTCGTAGGCCTGGGAATACGGATCGGCCATTGCTGGGCCAGCTTTAAGTCGATTTTTTCTCCTTCGGCGGTTTCCAGTACGGCGATCGTATCGGCGATCGTGTATTCCCCGTCCGGTACGGCGCTTCGGATGGTTCCTTCCAGGTGAGGTGGAACCATGGATTTATGAAGGACAGATTTGGTTTCGGGCACTTCGGCGATGATACTGCCTGCATGCACCTCGTCTCCCGCCTGGATCGTCATGTGTACGGGCCATTTCTTTTCCATGTCCAGAGAATCTACGTTTACGCCCCGGGAAATGTATTTTCCGGAGGACTTGGCGATTTCCTCCAGGGGACGCTGGATGCCGTCGAAAATATTGTGGATGATGCCGGGGCCAAGCAGTACGGAGATCGCTTCTCCGGTAGCGGTAACGGTTTCGCCTGGCCGCAGGCCGGTGGTTTCCTCAAATACCTGGATGGTGGTCATATCCTTTTTCAGGGAAATGACTTCGCCGACCAGACGCTCTTTGCCCACGTAGACCATTTCCGACATATGAAAGCCCGTGTCTCCTTTTAAATAAACGACAGGCCCGTTAATTCCGTAAATCGTGCCAGTTTTACTCATGGTGCAGACCTCCGTCAAAGGTAAATTCCTTCCGCAGGGTATTAAAAGAATCCAGGAAGGAGTGGTTGATCAAAATATTTTTCTCCGGGATGATGGCCCGAATGCCGCCCAGAAAGGATTCTCCGGCCGCTTCAATGGGAAGGCCGGTATCTTCGGCCAGCTTTTGAATCCGGGCGGTATCCTCGGGGGTGACATAGATGCGGATTTCGTCGCCTTGGGCAAATTCTCCGGCGGCGATGATTTTTTCTTTTAAATAGTCTTCATAATCCGGAGAGGAGCGGAAGGCTTCCAGCCGTTCCTTTACTTCGGAAAATAATTTTTCTTTTAATGCCAGCTGCTGTTTGGACCAGTTCTGCTTAATGAGAAACTGCTCGGCGGAAAGAGCTTTATTTACTTCCCGGCGGGCATTGTCGATTTCTGTGCTGATCTCCAAAAGCGATTGGTGCTGCTTTTCTTTTTTATGTTCTTCCAGCTGCTTTTCCAGGGCACGGCGGTGTTCTTCCACCTGCCGGTCTGCTTCTTTTTTCGCTTCCTTTACAGAGACGTCGTAAAAATGCTGTAATTTTTCTTCTACTGTCATACTCTCATACTAGCCTCAAGAAACCTCTTTGAGGCGCAAACAAAAAGGGTGAAAGGTATGTCTGCATAGTTTCTCCCTTCCCTGTTATTTCTTTCACCTATAATTTCAGGCCGATCGCTTCATTTACGTAAGCGGTAATGAAGTCGGCTTTCCGCTGCGTACCGTGGCGGTCGGGGATCTCAATGATCAGAGGGGTCTTGTGATGAAGACGCACTTCGTCGATGATCTCGGGAAATTCCCTGCCGAATTTTTCGGTCAGAAGGATAATCCCTATTTCTGCGTTTGCAATGGTATTTTCCAGAGCGTTTTTTAATTCTTCCCGCTCGTGGACTACGACCCCTTCTACACCGGCTAAGCGCATGCCGGTGTAGGTGTCAATATTGTCGCTGATCAGATACATTTTCATGGCGGGTCACCTTTACAGACGTCCCAGGATCATAAAGGAAATGATCAGACCGTATAAGGCGATACCTTCGGCCATAGCGACGAAGATCATGGACTTACCAAAGAGAGAGCCATCCTCGCTGATGGCGCCAAGGGCGGCGCTGGCGGAGCTGGCTACGGCGATACCGGAGCCGATGCCGGAGAGGCCGGTTACCAGGGCTGCGGCAAGGAAGCCAAGGCCGGTGGAAAGGCCGCCCGCCTCGCCGGCCGCTGCCTGCACGCTGACGGTGCCGGAGAAAGCGACGATTGTGCCCACCAGCAGAGTACCGAAAAAGAAGAAGCAGTTTGCAGCCAGGGATCTTTTATAGCGTTTCTTTGTCTTTTCACCCAGGAAATAGATCCCAAAGGGAAGAATAATGCTTACGATCATTGCAATCGTTACTGTGATTTGAATAAGTGCCGTCATAATAATCATCCTCCTAAAAATATAATTTATCCTATGCGTCTATAAGGACGCGGGTAAACATAAACAAACGGTACCGTTTTTGTTGTGGACGGTGAGAAACCATTATTTTGTTCCCTTGGCGGAGATCTCCTTTTTCAGGAAAGGAGAAAACTCCCGGCCGCTTCCTTTATAAAAGCGGCTGAACATTTCGTAGAATTCCAGACGGAGTACTTGGATGCAGACGATCAGTCCTTCCATACCGCAGACGAAGATATTGCCCAGGATAATTACCAGCCAGTTGATTTGTTCGCCGGAGGCGGCGCCCGCTAAGGAGAGCACGACTTCCATCATCGCCGCATGGCTGACGGCGAACGCGCCCATACGCACAAAGGAAAGGGTATTGGACAAGTACGTCAGCATGATCTCGAAAAGCTCGAAAAAGCTCTGTACAAGGAACATGCCCTTGCCGCCTTCGATGGCAGGTGACTGTTTTGTGACCAGTCGGGTGATCGGCTCCTTGAGCATAATGATAATCAGCGGAACGACGAACATGACGATCAGTACGGCGGTGGCCGGCAGGCTGTGTCCTGTCATATACAGGACGACCGTTACTACGACGGCCAGATAAAAGATAAAGCCGGCGAGGGCGTTTTGATCAAACCATTTTCCTTCCACATCCTTCGCCCGGAAGGCGTTTCGGATATGAAAGAGCATCGTGATCAGGATCAGCAGCATACCAAAAGCGATCGCCGCCACGAAAACCGTGTTCAGCGTACCGATAAAGGGCAGAGTCGTCATCGCGGTCATGGGCTTTAGCCATAGGGCCGGAAGCACTTCCTCAAAGCCGAAAAAGCTGCCGTAGAGGAAGCCGAAAACAACGGAGAAAATGCCCGCCAGGCTTAGGATAGCCGCCAGATCCAGTTTCTTTAGCTTATAGAGCAGCGCGCCGCCTAGGACGAGGCAAAGCCCCTGGCCCACGTCTCCGAACATGATACCGAAAATAAAGGAATACGTCAGTGCCACGAACCAGGTAGGATCCATTTCATTATAGGCCGGAAGTCCGTACATCCGCACGAACATCTCAAAGGGCTTTAAGATCGGCGGATTTTTTAATTTGGTAGGCGCGTCTTTGCCGGAGCCGTGTTCCTCCACGATGCAGATGACGTCCTTATCTGCGGCGATTTCTTTTTGGAAGGCGTCGGCGTCAGCCTTAGACATCCAGCCGCAGAGGATATAGAAGTTGTAATCCTTTTCCTTGGTGCAGGCGGCGGCTTTGCGCACGTCGAAGCCCTTGGAAAAGCTTTGCAGCGTATATCTGGTGGAGAGGATATCCTGCCGGCGGTTTTCCAGGTAGGCGTCCAGCGCAGCCTTTTGTCGGTCGATGTCCTCTTGTAGCGTGCGGGCTTTTGCTTCCAGGTGCTGATAGGCCTCCTGGGGCGTCCCCTCGTAGCTGTCCGGGATGAAGATCCGTTCAAAATGCATGGAGGAATAGATCGCGTCCACTTTATGGATCAGAGATTTGGGCGCGAAATAAACGCCCCAGACGTATTCCTCATCGGAATGGCAGCGGTAGAAAATCGTATCCACGCTGTCATACACATATTTGGAAAACTTTTCGTACAGGGTTTTTTCGATTTTGCCAAAGCGGAAGCCGACGAACTGAAAATGCAGGATATCGGACATACCGTAATTCAGATTTCTGAAGGGCTGTATAATCCGCAGGGATTCCATGACGCCGTCCAGCTCCTGGTGTAGGCGGGAGATTTCGCCTTCGATTTCGGAAACTTTCTTTTCGACGGCATGGGTAATCTCCAGCGCTTTTTCCAGGGGAAGCTTTTTGGGGCTTTCCGTCTGGAGCGGCGGGAGCATGTCGGCGTATTTCTGGATATAGGTCAGATCTTCCCGGTAGGGATTGATCTCCAGATAAGGCGTCAGCTCCTGTACCGTGGACAATTCCATCAGCGCGTTTTCTAGATGAATTTCGTATCTGGAAAAGTACGTGTCCACGATCCTGTCAATATCTTCTTTCGGCCCGGTGATGGTTAGAAATTTCATTTTTACAATCATAAATCATACCTCCGGGTTAGTTTTTTAAAATGTAATTCATGGTTTCTTCATAAGATACGCCGTAGCGTATGCATTCTGTGGCGATGGTCAGACGATTGACCTCGTGTTCTTTCTGATATAGATAAGAATAGATGACGGCCACAGAGTAAGGGTGCCGGAACGCCTCCTGGCGGAGGATTTCCCGCATCATAAAAATGTAGAATTCTTCCAGGCGGAGAAGAGAGATGTTCTGATATTTTTTGCCGTAGTAGGTGCGGTTGATAATCTGCTGCAGCTCTTCCCGGCTGGAACATTCCACCATGGCGTTGATCTCTTCTTTTTTTAATTTATAATCCACAGGGATTAAAAGCGCGTAGATGTCCGCCGGCTCCATTTGGTAATAGAGCCTGGAACGGTAAATCCACTGCATATTCAGCATGTCGAATTTTCCGCCGTAAGCCTTGGTGATTTCTACCAGATCATAGCCTTTGAATAATTTATCTTTCATTTTCCAGATATATTGGAAATAATATAAATCCAGCGCCATGCCGAAATCAAACAGGCTGTCGTGCCCGCTGCCCTCGATGGCAGAAAGGGGCGCGTAATAATCGCTGCCCGCCAGCGCCGCGATGACTTCCTGCAGAGTTGTGCATCCTTCCAGCCTATCGATATCCAGCGCGGAATGCCGTAGGAAAAATTCCCGGTACTGGGAGATATCCGTTTTGGTATCCCGGCGGTCGAATACGCTGCGCAGGCATGCTTTGATGGCCCGGATTTCGTAGCGTTTTAGGTAGAGCGCCAGAAAGGTGCGTTGCTCCTGATTGGCAAAATAATAAATTTTCATAAAATCCCGGAAAATGGATTTCTGAAGTACCTTTTCCACCTCTCCCCGGTGCAGGTTTTCTTCGTCCAGCGGCGTTAGGATCTCCTGATATTCCGGCATCTTTTTCAGATACGCTACGACCTGAGGGACGCTTTGCAGAGCGGCAATCGCTTCAAATTGTTCTTGACGGATCAGCTTGCTGCGCATGGCCCGGATTTTTGTGGAAAGGCCGCTGTAAGAGAGTAAATTTCCCATTGCGGCACCTAATCCTTTAGAATCTTGTCATAGAGCTCTTGCACTAGCCGGCTGTGGTTCTCTTCATAGTAGGAATTCATAGAGGAAAAAAGGCCGGTGGTCTTTTCTTTCAGTGCGGCCAGCTCTGTTTCCTTATCCTTTTCCAGCTGCTTGCGGATGGCCGAAACTCTTTTGGATGTGTTAGCGTCTACCATTTCATCGAAGGTGCGGTACTGTGCCTCCATTTCCAGAGACAAGTTTTGTTTTGTTTTGACCGCTTCTTCCATGATGTAGCTGGCAGCGGTTTCGATTTCTGCCAGTTTGCCCAAAACCTGTTCCATACAACAACCTCCTAAATCTCAAAATAGCAAATCTTCGCTTATAGACGGATAAGATTTTCTTCCGTCAGGTGCCGATTTGCGAACAATAATTATCATACACCCATCGAATGAAATTTTCCAATAAAAAATTGATATTTGGAAAGAATTACTGTAAGATAAAAATAAAGCAAAAAATTTTGTGCAATTTTTCAACAGGATTTTTATGGAAAAAGGCAAGGAACGGCGGCATTTCTACCAGATATGACAAAAAGAGGCGGCGGAACAACAATATCTGGGAAAAAGAGGACGCGGTCAGCCGCGGACTGGGAGAGGCTATTGGAGGCTTATCTTATATACGAATACAAAATGGGAGGAAGGCTATGAGACTGCGGAATATACCGGGAGCGAAGGCGGCGATCGAAGAAAGCCGCTACGTGGTGCAGGATCCCGCCGCGCAAAAGGGACGCTGGGCGTCCCGCTTTGCAAACGGGCGGCCGATTCATCTGGAGGTTGGGATGGGAAAGGGGCAATTTCTGATGGAGATGGCCCGGCAGCATCAGGAGATCAATTATATCGGCGCAGAACGATACGATAGCGTGCTGCTTCGGGCGCTGCAAAAGCGGGAAAAGGAGGAAGAGGAACTGGAGAATCTGCTGTTTCTCTGCGAAGACGCCCGTCGCCTGCCGGAGATTTTTGAAAAAGGGGAGTTATCCGGCGTGTATCTGAATTTTTCGGACCCCTGGCCCAAGGCCCGTCACGCCAGCCGGCGGCTGACCTCTCGGGATTTTCTGGCGCGTTATAGCGCGGTGCTTCCAGAGGGCGCTTTTTTGGAATTTAAGACGGACAATCGGGCGCTGTTTGATTTTTCTTTGCAGGAGATCCGGGAGACGCCCTATTTTTTTCTGGAAGCGTATACCTACGACCTACATCGGCAGCCCCAGATGTGCCGGGGCAATGTAATGACTGAATACGAGGAAAAGTTTTCTTCCCTGGGCCATCCTATCTGCAAGCTGACGGCTCGCCGCGCCGGGGAGAGCGCATGAAAAGCGGGCCGGCGCATATACATAGTAGAAAAAGGGAAACGCCATGGGAAAAAATAAAAAAATGCAAAGAAAGCTGGCGCAATTCGGATATAACCATAAAAGAGCCGATAAAAGTCTTTTAAAGCTTAAGAATTCTCTGGGCGAGCTGCAATCGCTGCTTTTGAAGCTGGAGCCGTCTAAGAGGCATAAGTAAAGACGGCGGTATAAAAGGCCGCGCGGGCTTATGCGGGCTGGATAAGCCCGCGCCGTTTTTCAAAGACGCCGGCAGGTATCGTCGCCGGCAAATGCCTAAAAAACAGGGGAAAATACGCGTTTTTGAAATTTCCGATAAAATTTTTATAAAATTTTTGGAAAATGCTCTTGACATTTCGACTCTGGTTCCATATAATATGACCTATGTTGAAGAGAGCGATACAGCAAATGCCTTCTTCAAGAAATAAATAAGGGTAAGCGCCTTTAGCTCAGTTGGTAGAGCAGTAGACTCTTAATCTATTTGTCCAGGGTTCGAGTCCCTGAAGGCGCACTGAAAGCACTGTTTTTGCGGACACGAAGAGCCGCGGGGATGGTGCTTTTTTTCTTGACAAATGAGAAGATTTCTCGTATAATTATTATATTCTTTATTTATTATCAGATCTTTTGCGGCAAATCGCCGCGTATTCCTGGAACTTATAAGAATTTTCGGTATTTTCTTTTTGGGCAACAAACGGGCCGAAGGGAATGTCCTGTCATTTTTGCTGCTTTTTTGGGAAATACCGCAAAGGTACCTGATATGCCGTACGGCATAGGAAAAGGAGCATGTATGTTTAAAAAAAGAAAATATCTGACGGGCCGTATGTTATGTGTTGTGTCTTTGATGATCTGGTTGTCGGGTGCAGGAAAAAGCGCACCTGTAAAGGCATATGGGACGACGCTTCAGGTGGAAACCGTTTCCGGAGACCATTTGCTGGAGCAGCGGTATCTGTGGCAGGCCCGTTATAGGGAAGGCATCACTCGCGCGCTGCCGGTATGCTGCGATGACCGTTGGGCCGAAGAATTTCCAGATTGGGAGAGTGAAGAAACGGCCGGTGTGGCCAGCCTTTCGGAGGGAGATGGCGTCTTTGCAAAAGGGGAGGAGCCAGGCTGTTACTATTTTGACGTGGGTGCCGTTCGGCAGGAGGACGGCGTACATACGGTGGATATGCGGCTTTGCGTTACGGCCTATTATGGCGGGAAAAACGAGTATGATAGCAGTACGTCCGGTCGCCTTGCAGAAGGGAGCTTCGACGGCATTTCGCACTCCGGGAAGGAGGGAACCGGGCGGCCCTGCATTTCTTTTTTGAAAAATGCGATTGGCCTGCGGCTGTACGGCGTAGAACGCGCGGATGTTTCCATAGCCTATTATGATCACAAGAGCGGCCAGCCGCTGGCCGTAAGCGGCCATGGGACGCTGGGAAACCTTAAGGAGAGTCAGACGGTGAGCTTTTTGGCAGATTCGCAGGTTGCAAAGGCGTTTCAAATGGAAAACGCCCAGGATGGAGGAAAAGATATTTCCTACTTTTTTCAAAACACCGATGTAATACGGCTTTGCTGTAGTCAGAAGGAAATTCTTACCTCTTTTGTCTTTGTGCCGCGTACCGTGGGAAAATTTGCGCTTGTGCCGATGGGAAAACCCGCGCACAGAGTTGGTCCCAGAGATTGTGCCTGGCAGGAGGCGACGTTGACGTCCAAGGACGCGCCTTATGTCTGCGAAGGATATGAAGAATTTGATATTCTGGCGAAATACAGGATTTCCATGGCCAGTTTGCAGAGTTTTTGTTTACAAGAGATATTGCCGGAAGGCTTGGCGATCAACGGAGAGCGGCAGGTGTCCGTCTATGACCGGGAAGGGGAGGAAGTTACCGGCCGATTTGCGATAGAGGTTTTGGATTCCGGGGAAATTCGCTGTACGGGAGGGATTGACGCTTCCTGGCAGGCAACCGCGGACGAGGGACAAAGCTATCTTTTTCGCTTCCGGGTACACCGGCGGCAAAGGGAGACGCCAGAATCCGAAGAGGGAGATACTTTTTTACAATCTAGCCGAGTGACGTTGCGCGTGGCGTATGAAACCGCCGCCGGATCGGGAGAACAAACGACGGCGGGAAATCCTATCTGGGTGGAAAGCCGGATCTCGCCTGCGCTTTCCATCCGATACGAGGCGTCCCGCTATGAGTGGCGGGTAGGGGAAAAGATTGATTATACTGTAGAAGTGACGCAGACAAAACGGGGCGCGCAGGCCAGGAATCTGGTGATTGCAGGGGAAGAATTTCCCGCGCCTATCAGGCTGCTGGGCGGCTGTACGGTTACAGGCAGCCAGGAGAAGTCCCGCTTTGTGATAAAAAGAGAGGGAGAAAACGGCTGGAAATGCACGGGGCCGCTTTTGCAGTACGGGGAAACGGTGACGATCCGTTTTTGGTGTCTGGCGACAAGGGCGTCTAATGGAAAGGAATGGGAAAGCTTTGTCTTTGCCGACACGCAGAATCTCATAGATCCGGATACAGGTGAGAAATCTCCGCCAGTGCTGGATCGGGCGGAGATTTGGGTAAATAGCCCCGTTTTGCAGGTGAGCGGATGGACGGCCCGGCAGGAATGGACGCCGCAGGAGACTGTGGAGTATCAGGTGACGGCGGTAAATCTTAGCGATTATACGGTAGCCAAAAAGGTAACGCTTACAGGAACGTTTCCAGAGGGCCTGCAGCTTGCAAAGGATGCGTCGCCTCTGGAAATCACAGGGATGCCAAAGAGCGTGCGGCTTCCTGTGAAGGACGAAAAGACCGGTATGGCGCGAAAAGGCGAAAAGCCGGTGCGCCTGCAAATAGATGTAGAGGAAAATACGTGGCGGCTGACGGCAGATTATTTTCCATCTCAGACGGCGCTGGTGATAAAATTTTTCTGCCAAGCGACAGAGGCTGGCAAAGGGGGCGCGGCTTCCGGAAGGATTACCGCCGCTGGAAAAAATCTTTGGGCCGGGCGGGAAGAAGCCGGATATCTGCGTACCGACCGGGCAATCCTGGCGCTGGAGGAAGAAATTCATAATCCCTGTCGAGTAACGATAGAAGACGGCCGGCTGGCGGAAGAATTCCGGGTGGGAGAAGAGGTAGAGTACCAGGTGCGTGTGAAAAACTGCCGGCCGGATACAATTGTAAGAAATCTGCATGTGGAAAATCTGCACTTGCCCCGCTATTTGCAATTGCAGGACGGCGGTCGGATATCTGTGGAAGGAATGTCCAAAACAGCGTCGGAAAAGCCAGAGATTTCAAAAGAAGCGGATGGCTGGCGGCTGGACATCAGGGCGCTGCCATACGATACGCCGGTGACGATTACTTGGCGGTGTACCGTTGGCGGTGAGGCGAATGGGAAGGAAATTATCAGTCGGACGAAGGCATGGGGAGAAAACGCCGGGGAAGTTTGGGCCGAAGGGAAACTATGGGTGAATACGCCTCGTCTCGTTTTGCAGGTACAGACAGGGCAGGCGCAGTGTCAGCCGGGGGATGTGCTGGCGTACAGGGCAAAGGCGACGCAGGCCGTCACAGGCTGTGTGGCCAGGAGCGTACTTTTAGAAAGCAGTATGGAGGCCGCCGAGGCGAAATTTTTGCGGCATTTTGTCACCGTGTGGGATACGGCCGGGGAGGAAATGGCGCCCAATCGATGGATATCGGAAAAAGCGCTGGCGATTTCCACTTCCCAAAGTCTGGTGCGGGAAGACGGCTATCTGGTCTGGGAGCCGGAAAAGGCTCGGGAGATACAGCAGAAACTGTGGAATCCTCTGGGAATTACCGGTGAAAAAAGTATCCGTATGGAATATTGCGCCGAAATTACGAAAAAGGCTTTGATACGGAAAGAGGCGGTGAATCTGCTAAAGGTGAATTCACAGGAACAGCATCCGGTGGAAATACGGAAAAGGACAGAAATTCTGGCGCCGGAGCTCATTGTGGAAGGAGAAAGTATACAGGCAGTGGATTCGGCGAAAGAGACGGTTTGCACGCATATCCGTGTCGGACAGGCATTCAAAAAGCAGAAGGCTTGTCAGATCGCTATAGAAGCGGCTTGGAATCTTCCGGAAGCACAGGCGCAGCGGGATACGCTTCGAGTAACGAAAAATCAGGAAATTCTTTCTGATATAAAAGTCGTTTGGAAAGAGCGGGGCTTTCGGATAGAGACAAAAGAAGAGTTGGCTGCCGGCGATTGCATAGATGTGTATTACCAGACGCCGTATGATACGCCGCCGTTTGCTGGAACCGTATGCAAAACTATTGTCCGGGCGTCGGGCGACAATACGAAAGAAGCGCAGGCCGATATATGTACGTATATAGGAAAATAATTCCAGGACGGCGTCTGTTACTTCCTATTATATAATCTGGGCGGAGGAAAATTTGTTTTTTTCTTTCCTTTTTTCGGAAAAATAGTTGACAGTTGGAAAAGCTTATGCTACAGTGGACAGTACACTATTATGGCAAGATATGCCTACTATACACTCTTAGCAGGCTGATGCGGTAATAAATAAAAAAACAGGGGTGAAACGTCAATGGAAAAAAACCGAATACGTTCTGTAACTGCCGGCAAAAGTATACGGATGAGCTACCAGAGGCAGAAGGAAGTCCTGGAAATGCCCAATTTGATAGAGGTGCAGAAGGATTCCTATCAGTGGTTTCTTGACGAAGGGCTGAAGGAAGTCTTCGATGACATTTCTCCAATTGCGGACTATGGCGGAAAACTCAGTCTGGAATTTATTGATTTTTCTCTGCGGGAAGAAGAGGCCAAATACAATATCGAGGCGTGTAAGGAAAGAGATATGACCTATGCGGCGCCTTTGAAGGTGAAGGTGCGGCTAATCAACAGGGAAAATGATGAAATTAACGAGCATGAAATATTTATGGGCGATCTGCCGCTGATGACGGCTACCGGCACCTTTGTCATTAACGGCGCAGAGCGTGTAATCGTCAGCCAATTGGTGCGTTCCCCTGGTATTTACTATGAAATTGCCCACGATAAAGTAGGTAAAAAGCTCTATTCCTGCACGGTAATCCCCAATCGAGGCGCCTGGCTGGAATATGAGACGGATTCCCATGACGTTTTTTATGTCCGTGTGGACAGGACAAGAAAAGTTCCCATCACTGTTTTGATCCGGGCTTTGGGGTACGGCACGAATGCGGAGATCCTGGAATTATTTGGTGAGGAGCCAAAGATTCTGGCCAGCTTTGGCAAAGATACGGCGGAAAGCTATCAGGAAGGCCTGCTGGAGCTGTACAAAAAGATTCGTCCCGGCGAGCCGCTGGCGGTGGAAAGTGCGGAAAGTCTGATCATGAGCATGTTTTTTGATCCCCGCCGCTATGATCTGGCGAAGGTCGGCCGTTATAAATTCAATAAAAAGCTTATGCTGCGGAATCGTATTGCCGGCCATCCTCTGGCAGAGGAGGTGGTGGACGTTTCCACAGGAGAAATCCTAGCGGAGGAAGGGACGATCGTGACCCGCGAGCTGGCGGACAAGATCCAAAATGCCGCGATTCCCTTCGTGTGGATCCAGACGGAAGAACGGAAGGTAAAAGTGCTTTCCAGTATGATGGTGGACATCCGGGCCCACGTGGATGTGGATCCGAAGGAAGTGGGAGTGACAGAATTAGTATACTACCCAATCCTAAAAAACATTCTGGAAGAAAATAGCAATTTAGAAGATATTAAGGCGGCGATCCGCCGGGACATTCATGATCTGATTCCTAAGCATATTACAAAGGAAGACATTTTAGCCTCCATCAATTACAATATGCATCTGGAGTACGGTCTGGGAAACGACGACGATATCGACCATCTGGGCAACCGGCGGATCCGCGCGGTGGGCGAGCTTTTGCAGAACCAGTATCGTATCGGCCTTTCCCGGCTGGAAAGAGTAGTCAGGGAACGTATGACCACGCAGGATGTGGAAAGCATTTCGCCCCAGTCGCTGATCAATATCAAACCGGTGACGGCGGCGGTGAAGGAATTCTTTGGTTCGTCCCAGCTTTCTCAGTTTATGGATCAGAACAATCCGTTGGGCGAGCTGACGCATAAGAGGCGTTTGTCCGCGCTGGGCCCCGGCGGTCTTTCCAGAGACCGGGCGGGCTTCGAGGTGCGGGACGTACATTACTCCCATTACGGCAGGATGTGTCCGATTGAGACGCCGGAGGGTCCGAATATCGGCCTGATCAATTCCCTGGCGTCCTATGCCCGGATTAATCAGTACGGTTTTGTGGAAGCGCCCTATCGGAAGATTGATAAGACCGACCCGAAGAATCCGCGAGTAACCGACGAGGTTATCTATATGACGGCGGATGAGGAAGATAATTACCATGTGGCCCAGGCGAACGAGCCGCTGGATGAAGAAGGGCATTTCGTGCGGAAAAACGTGGCCGGCCGTTACCAGGAGGAAACGCAGGAATACGAACGCCATATGTTCGATTACATGGACGTTTCTCCAAAGATGGTATTTTCTGTGGCGACGGCGCTGATCCCGTTTTTGGACAACGACGATGCGAACCGTGCGCTGATGGGTTCCAACATGCAGCGCCAGGCGGTGCCGCTTCTGACAACCGATGCGCCGGTAGTGGGCACCGGTATGGAAACAAAGGCAGCCGTAGACTCCGGCGTCTGCGTGATCGCCAGGAAATCCGGCGTGGTGCAGCGGGCGGTCGCGACAGAGATTACCATTAAGAACGACGACGGTACAAGGGACGACTATCACCTGACGAAATTTATGCGAAGCAACCAGAGCAACTGCTATAATCAGAAGCCGATCGTCGTACAAGGCGAGCATGTGGAAGCAGGGGACGTAATTGCAGACGGCCCGTCTACCTCCAATGGCGAGCTGGCTCTGGGCAAGAATCCGCTGATCGGATTTATGACCTGGGAAGGCTACAATTACGAGGACGCAGTGTTGCTCAGCGAGCGTTTGGTGCAGGACGACGTCTACACATCGGTGCATATTGAAGAATATGAAACAGAGGCCAGGGATACGAAGCTTGGTCCTGAAGAGATTACCCGTGACGTACCTGGCGTAGGCGACGACGCCTTGAAAGATCTGGATGAAAGAGGAATCATTCGTATCGGCGCCGAGGTGCGCGCTGGCGATATCCTGGTAGGGAAAGTAACGCCCAAAGGCGAGACGGAGCTGACGGCGGAGGAGCGGCTGCTTCGGGCGATTTTTGGGGAAAAAGCCCGGGAAGTGCGGGATACCTCTCTGAAAGTGCCCCATGGAGAATACGGAATCATCGTGGACGCCAAAGTATTTACCCGGGAAAACGGCGACGAGCTTTCCCCCGGTGTGAATCAGTCCGTACGTATTTATATCGCGCAGAAGAGAAAGATTTCCGTAGGCGATAAGATGGCAGGCCGTCACGGAAACAAGGGTGTGGTTTCCCGCGTGCTTCCCGTGGAGGATATGCCGTTTCTGCCTAACGGCCGGCCGCTGGATATCGTACTGAATCCTTTAGGCGTGCCGTCCCGTATGAATATCGGGCAGGTACTGGAGATCCACTTAAGCCTGGCGGCGAAAGCCCTTGGCTTTAACGTAGCCACCCCGGTATTTGACGGCGCCAATGAAAACGACATTATGGATACGCTGGATATGGCCAACGACTACGTCAATATGGAGGATTTCGAGGAATTCCGGGAAAAATACCAGGACGTATTGGCGGAGGACGTCATGGAGTATCTGGATAAAAATAAAGCCCATCGGGAGCTGTGGAAGGGCGTGCCGATTTCCAGGGATGGAAAAGTACGGCTCCGCGACGGCCGAACCGGCGAATATTTTGACAGTGCGGTTACGATCGGCCATATGCACTATCTGAAGCTGCACCATCTGGTAGACGACAAGATTCATGCCCGTTCCACCGGCCCCTATTCCCTGGTGACCCAGCAGCCGTTGGGTGGAAAGGCGCAGTTCGGCGGCCAGCGTTTTGGAGAGATGGAAGTTTGGGCGCTGGAGGCGTACGGCGCTTCCTACACGTTACAGGAAATCCTTACGGTGAAGTCCGACGACGTTGTCGGTCGTGTGAAGACCTACGAGGCCATTATCAAGGGCGACAATATTCCGGAGCCGGGGATTCCGGAATCCTTTAAGGTCTTATTAAAAGAGCTGCAGTCCCTGGGCCTGGATGTAAAGGTGTTGCGTGAAGACCAGACGGAAGTAGAGATTATGGAGACGGTCGACTGCAGTGAAACAGACCTGCACGCAATCATAGAGGGCGACGAGGCCAGACAGAACGACGGAAGCGAGTCCTTTGGCGAGATGGGCTATACGGAGCAGGAGTTTGAAGGCGAGGAATTGGTAGATATTGAAGAAGACGAGCCGGATGGCGAAGATTTTGATGTGGAACTAATGGATTTTGATGCAGCTCTTGACGAGGAGTAGGAAGGGGAAAAGCATACATGGCAGAGCCAAATACAAGTAAAGAAGAGTATCAGCCAATGACATTTGATGCCATTAAGATCGGGCTGGCGTCCCCTGAGAAAATCAGAGAATGGTCAAGGGGCGAAGTACTAAAGCCGGAAACCATTAATTACCGGACTTTAAAGCCGGAGAAAGACGGACTTTTCTGCGAGCGTATTTTCGGACCCAGCAAGGACTGGGAATGCCATTGCGGAAAATATAAGAAGATCCGCTATAAAGGCGTGGTCTGCGACCGCTGCGGCGTGGAAGTGACCAAGGCCAGCGTCCGCCGGGAGCGTATGGGGCATATTGAGCTGGCGGCCCCGGTTTCCCATATCTGGTATTTCAAGGGGATTCCCTCCCGTATGGGTCTGATGCTGGATTTGTCGCCTAGAACGCTGGAAAAGGTGCTGTATTTCGCTAGCTATATCGTGTTGGATGCCGGAGAAACAAATCTGCAGTACAAGCAGGTGCTCTCTGAAAAGGAATACCAGGATGCGCGGGAAACCTACGGGGAGAGCTTTCAGGTAGGTATGGGCGCTGAAGCGATTAAAGAGCTTTTGGAAAGTATCGACCTGGAAAAAGATACCCAGGAGTTAAAGCAGGGATTAAAAGAGGCGACTGGTCAGAAGCGCGCTAGGATCATCAAAAGGCTGGAGGTCGTAGAATCTTTCCGCGAATCCGGCAATCGCCCGGAGTGGATGGTTATGACAGTGATTCCGGTCATTCCGCCGGATCTACGCCCAATGGTGCAGTTGGACGGCGGGCGTTTTGCCACTTCAGACTTAAACGACCTGTACCGTCGGATCATCAACCGGAACAACCGTTTGAAAAGGCTGCTGGAGCTGGGTGCGCCGGATATTATCGTGCGAAATGAAAAACGAATGCTTCAGGAGGCGGTGGACGCGCTGATTGATAACGGACGCAGAGGCCGTCCGGTGACAGGTCCCGGCAATCGTGCGCTGAAATCCCTGTCCGATATGCTGAAAGGGAAATCTGGACGCTTCCGTCAGAATCTTCTGGGAAAACGTGTGGATTATTCTGGTCGTTCGGTTATCGTGGTAGGTCCGGAATTAAAGATTTACCAGTGCGGCCTGCCCAAGGAAATGGCAATCGAGCTGTTTAAGCCTTTTGTTATGAAGGAGTTGGTAGCCAACGGCACGTCCCACAACATCAAAAACGCCAAGAAGATGGTAGAAAAGCTGCAGCCGGAAGTCTGGGATGTGCTTGAAGAGGTGATTAAAGAGCATCCGGTGATGCTGAACCGTGCGCCTACGCTTCACCGGCTTGGCATACAGGCTTTTGAGCCGATTCTGGTAGAAGGCAAGGCTATCAAGCTGCATCCGCTTGTATGTACGGCTTACAATGCAGACTTTGACGGCGACCAGATGGCAGCGCATCTTCCGTTATCACAGGAAGCGCAGGCAGAATGCCGCTTTATGCT
>CAOJIB010000048.1 GCA_948436455.1 uncultured Blautia sp. | reverse complement strand
TATGATGAAAATTTATCTATGCGAAGATTCTGCCTCCCAGCTGCAAGCCTGGGACACCCTGCTGAAAAAATACATTTTTATCAATCACCTGAACGCCGAAGTCCTGTGCAAGGCCACCGCTCCCGAAGAGCTGCTTGCCCGCCTGGCCGACGCGCGTACGTATCTTGGACTGTATTACCTGGATGTAGAGCTGCGCCAGCCGACGGACGGCTTCGCCCTGGCGCAGAGGATTCGCCGGCTGGATCCCCGGGCGCACATCGTCTTTATATCCGTGCACAAAGACTTATGCCTGGAGCCTTACCATCAAAAGATCGAGGCGCTGGACTATATCTGGAAGAACACCCCAGACGAGGAGCCGCAGATGCTCCGCTGTCTGGATATCGCCCTGGAAAATTATAACCGTTTCACGAATCCTCTGCTCAAAAACGAACTGATCCTGAAGAATCACGGGGATTTCCAGTACTTAAAAAGCGCCGACATTATTTTTCTGGAGGCCATGGGCAAAAGCCATAAGATCAATATTCATATGGAAAACGGTTCCATCCAGCAGCGGGGCAGCTTAAACGACATCTTCGCCCAGCTGGATTCCAACGTCTTTTTCCGCTGTCACCATTCTTTCATTATCAATCACGCCTTTGTGGAGGAGGTGCTCTTAAAGGAACATCTGATCCTTCTCGTTACTGGAGACAGGATTCCCTATTCTGTCCGCAAGCAAGCGGGACTTTTGGACTGGCTAAAAAAGAACAAATAAAATACGGGGTTCGCGGCCGTTTCCGGTCATGAACCCCTTTTTTGTATACTCTAGTATGCAGAAAGGCCGCCAGTGGCAGACTTTCTGTATGCCTGCACACGGCAGGCGCTTTTTTATTTTTTAGGAAGCCTTCTTATGGCTTTGCATATTTTTGATCACAAACAGCACCGCTACCATCAGCAGGATTCCCACCGGCAGAGCGATCCAGGCAGTCTGGACAAAACCGGCCACGATGTAGGTGACAAAGGACACGGCCGCAGCCACCAGCGCATAGGGCAGCTGCGTGGATACATGGTTCACGTGGTCGCTCTGCGCGCCAGCGGAAGCCATAATCGTCGTATCGGAAATCGGAGAGCAGTGATCGCCGCAAACGGCGCCCGCCATACAGGCGGAGATGGAGATAATCATCAGCTCATGATTGGACTGGGCGAATACCGCCACCACGATGGGGATCAGGATGCCGAAGGTGCCCCAGGAGGTACCGGTAGCGAAAGCCAGGCCGCAGCCTACCAGGAAAATAATCGCCGGCAGGAAATTCATCATGCTTCCTGCGGAGGATTCCACCAGGTTCGCCACGAAGATTTTCGCCCCCAGGCTGTCCGTCATAGCTTTCAGGGACCAGGCGAAGGTCAGGATCAGGATCGCCGGTACCATGGCCTTAAAACCCTCGGGAATACATTCCATGCATTCCTTAAAGCTCAGTACGCGGCGCACCAGATACAAAAGGATCGTAATCACAATGCCAAAGAAGCTGCCGAAAGCCAGTCCCACCGAAGCGTCGCTATTGGAAAAGGCCGCCACAAAGCCCTCGCCGGAGAAGAAGCCGCCGGTATAGATCATACCGATGACGCAGCAGATCACCAGGGAAATGATCGGTATCAGAAGGTCGATGACGCCGCCCTTTGTATTTTCAGCATTGCTTTCCGCATTGCTGTAGGGATGGCCCGGCGTTGTGAAAAGATCGCCCTTCTTGGCGTTTTCCTCATGCACGGCCATGGGGCCGAATTCCGTTTTCATCATGACCATGCCCACCATCATGACGATCGTCAGCAGCGCGTAGAAATTATAGGGAATGGCGTTGATAAAGATGGAAAATCCGTCCTCTCCCTCTACGAAGCCGGTCACGGCCGCCGCCCAAGAGGAGATCGGAGCAATGATGCACACCGGCGCCGCCGTCGCGTCGATCAGATACGCCAGCTTGGCGCGGGATACGTTGAATTTGTCCGTGACCGGACGCATGACGCTTCCCACCGTCAGGCAGTTGAAATAATCGTCAATGAAGATCAGCACGCCCAGCAAAATCGTGGCAAGCTGGGCGCCCACGCGGCCTTTGATCTTCTTCGCCGCCCACCGGCCGAAAGCCGCCGAGCCGCCGGCCCGGTTCATCAGGCACACCATCGCGCCTAAGATGACCAAAAATACCAGGATGCCCACATTATAGCTGTCGGATAACACGCTGATAATGCCTCCCTGGAAAATATGCACGACTGTCCCTTCAAAGGAAAAGCCGGAATAGAACAGCGCGCCTACCAGAATTCCAATAAATAAGGAGCTGTACACCTCCTTCGTAATCAGTGCCAGAACGATCGCCACAATCGGCGGCACCAGCGCCCAGAAGGTCGCGTACATCTTCGGTTCATACGCCTCTCCCTCCGCGGCGGCAAAAACCGTCACGGCCGACAAGAGCACGCAGATCAGCGTCATGGCCGCAGCCATGCACCATTTCTTTCTTGCGGAAATACTCACGCTCATAATTTCCTCCCTCTTTTGTTTTATGTGCTCTCGAAATCTCTTTGTGCCTGATTTTGCGAGATGATTTTTTGTCAGATGTACACAAATTTATGAGGCGTACGTGGAACGTACGTTGATGAAATTTGTGTGCATCTGGCGGGAAATCAGCCGTAAAGGCAGGTGCAGGGGAGATTCCGAGAGTACATATTTTATGTACGAAAGCTGCCTTCGCCCGAAAAGGGCAAAGAAAAACCACGAATGATAGTCCCGAAGGAACACATTCATGGCTCGTCAGTCAAAACCGAAATCCTCTCCCATGATAGCGCTCCACCAAAGGTGACAGTACGGCGCATTTTCTGCACCGTCCCAGAGCGCAAATCCCGAACCGGACGGACGCTCTTCGGCGGATCTCCCTTTCCCACGGACGGCGGTTCAGCCTTTTGTCCGCGGTACTGATGAACTCCGCGCCTCTATCATCCCGGACGCCGCTCTGCGGCATCCTTTCTTTGTAGGAAGCAATACACGATTGCTTCTGTGCCATTATAGCACGTCTTTTGACAAATGTTAACCCCTATTTTCAGTCTTTTCCTATAAACAGTAACTATTCAAGCCTACGGTGAGGGACAGATTCCCCCCTGGCTGCCTATAGATGTTCTTACGGACTTTGCAGCAGGTGCGAAACCCTAGGCCGAACTGTTCCTACAAACAACCTGCCGCCGGCAGCTTATTTACATACGAAGACATCCAGATAGATTCACGGACATTTCCCATGGAAAATCCCGCGGCCCCATTTCATTTTCCCTCTGCATCTGCTAAAATAAACGCATGGAAATTTTCCCAGAAAGAGCACCGAAAGGAGACAATTATGCTGGAGACAAAGCGATTATTCCTGCGCCCCTGGGCGGAAGCGGACGCCGAAAGCTTATACCAATACGCCAAAGACCCGCAGGTCGGCCCCATTGCCGGATGGCCGGTACACACCAGCGTGACCAACAGCCGGGAAATCATCCGGGACGTGCTATCCGCGCCGGAAACCTATGCGGTCGTCCTAAAGGAGACGGGCAAGCCCGTCGGCAGTGCAGGTATACTCATGGGGGAACAAAGCAATCTGCCGCTAACGAACACGGAAGGAGAAATCGGCTACTGGATCGGCGTGCCCTACTGGGGCCGGGGCCTGATCCCGGAGGCCGTAAGGGAGCTGATACGTCATGGATTCGAAGAGCTGAACCTGACTGCGCTCTGGTGCGGCCACTTCGATGGAAACGAAAAATCCCGCCGGGTGCAGGAAAAATGCGACTTCCGCTACCACCACACCGCGCAGGACGTTCCCTGGCCTTTGATGGGCGATATCCGCACTGAGCATATCTCCCGCATCACAAGGGAAGAGTGGCGCGCACGGTAAACAGCGAAAAACTGCCAGCAGATACAAGACTGCTGGCAGAAAATTTCACAAAAACTCCTGCGATATCCTTTAGAGCTTCGTAAGCTCCTGGATCGCCGTTTTGGATAGAATACTTTCGCAATGCTCCATCAAATGCGCCTCGCCGGCATACGTATAGGGCCGGCCTTTGCCATACTCGGAAAGGACATTGCAGACTTTATTAAATTCCTCCGGCGTATAAGATGTCTGATGCACCACCAGGAAGTACTCCTTCTGACGTGCGTCCTTATACAAGGAATTCACACCGGTATAGAAGCCGTTTAAGCCTCTGGCCGCCCGGATAACCATATCCAGCTCCGGGAATTGGAACAGATGCACCAGATTGATCGGCGCTTCCCGCTCCTCCGCGGCTTCCTTAGTATTTTCAGAAACGGGCGCGCTTGGCTTTTTATTGGCGCTCTTGCTCTTCGCCTCGTAAATCTTCTGAAAAATATCTATAATATTATCCGCGCCGTCAAACTGCAGCACGTCGGAAGCGGCGCTGGTATCTGCCGGCGCAAAGCTGGAAAATCTCGTATCCAGCTCCTCCGGATCCTCCACCTTCGTGATGATCAGCACAATACTGTCGCCCCGCAGGGGAATGGCTTCGATCACCAGCGGGATATTATCCGCCTGGAATCCGAATTTCGACTGTGCCTCTTCCATCATATCCCGGAAAAGCCGCCGGGCTTTTTCCGTGCCGTAGGCCAGCTCGCTGAGGCGAATCTGGTATCTTTCCAGATCCTCCTTCGTTAAGGCGCATTTGATCTGATTGTCGCTTATTTTTTCTATTTTCATATTATCACATCCTATTCGCAGTCTTTTACCCGCCGCAGATCCCGAACGGACAAAAACTCCTGTTCTGCTGATATTATGGTAAACGCCGGGCGCGCTTGCATCCCGCCGCATTTCATAGATATTATATACCACTTCGGCCAAATATGTAAAGAAATTAAGTCTTCCTAATTATAAAATATTTGGGAAAAAAGTAGTCATATTTACACAAATTTGCCATTTCGCCCACGATTTTTCCTTGAAACGCCCCAGCGCGTGCTTTTACCGCATTTCTGAAACGGACAGAACCGAAAATTTTTTATAATATTTTTTTGCCTCTCCCTCTGACAGGTGAAAACGCTTCTGAAGCTTTACGATAATTCTTTCTTCTGCGATCTGCTCCTCCAGATTATCCAAAATCAGAGCCTGTATTCCCTTTTCCAGGCCCTCGGCTCTTCCCTCGGCCCTTCCCTCGGCTTTCGCTTCATCCTGCTTTACCTGCATATCCTCCTCATAACTATATTCTGCGATCAGCATATTTTCCACCTCGTTCCCTTTTCTTTTTAAATAATCCGCCAATACTCCATGTGCGATGCATTCCCGAATCGCCTGCTTGATCGGATCCTCTTCCCCTTCATGCCTTCGCACCGTATCAATAAACTGACTATACTCTCTTAATATTGCGCATTTTTTCAACAGAACATGCGCTTTATCCGCGTTAATATTAATTACCTTGACCTTTAATTCCAGCGAATCGTTTCCCACTGGGTCTAAAAACGCATCGGACAAAGCCAATTCCTGTTCCAGCGGCTGCTCTTTCCTGCCATTATAAAACGTATAAAATTCCGGCGTCGGTATCTTTACCAGGGTTGTTCTGTAGCGTGCCTTCTTATCTATAATTTGTTCATAGGCCCGGCCTGCGTACAACAGGCATCGCAGCGGCATATTGGGGTTTACGGTACTTTGATGTTCCCCAAATACAAATATCTTTCCATCCACCTCAAAAGAAATGTCATTTTTAAAATTTTTATAGAGCACATCCGCAATCTTTACCTTATGGATTAGATTTTCGTCATGCAGATCCGTATCGTGCAGCGCATTGTATAAGCTTAGCAGATTCTTCTTGGCCGTTTCATCCTCGTAAAAAAGATCTACAAAGACGCTGTCCTTATGCTCCCGGTTCTCTTTTTCCACTGCCATCTACCTCTCTTTTCCTCTGCTTTCTTTTTATAAAATATCATAGCACAAATGCATACGTTCCTCAATATACGATTGTGGGCGCGAATCGTTGAAAGATTTGCATTGACAAGTACTTTACTATTTGCAAAAAGTCCGTTAAATAAACCTTTCATGCTTATTTTATAAACTTTCCATAAAATTCCTTCAAATAGTTGCTTTTTCTCCTATATTGTGTATAATGAAAAGCAGAAAAGCTTTCGGAAGCCTTGAGCGGGAATGCAGCCCGATCACCCTTGAAACGCTTTTCTCCATTTCCCGATGAAAGCAGCGTCTAAGAATTGTTTCACTTTTTCACTCTTTCATACACGAAGATACATTTCTTTTCGCAGGGATCACCTGCAGATTTCCCAACAATATCCTACTCTACCGGGCAAACGGAGGCTTTTCCTAAGAACCTGTGATGTTTTCTGATTCTTGAAAGAAAGGAGGAATCCGGGCGCGAAACATGTACCACAAGAAAAAAAAGAAAACTGGCGGCTCTCTGAAAAAAGAACTGTCCCGCTTAAAAAAAGAAGGCGTTTATCTGGAGATCAATGGTGAACCGGGCAGCCCGGAGACGATCTCTAAAGCCTGTAAGCTGGCGGAAAACGGCACCTATATGAGAGATTATATCGCCGACGATAAAGGAGGTGTGACGGAAATTCATTTTCATTGGGTAAAAAACAAGACCTGATGTGCGTCCATCAAAGAACAAAAATGTAAAATCTGGAAACGCCCCCGCGAATTTTTTCAAAGTTCCCCTCGTACATAACAGATCGCGGGGGTATTTCCCCATCCTTTGTTTGTGAAAAAAATGTAAAATGTCGAATTATGTAATGACGTACCAGAAAAATATGTTATAATGAAGCCTTAGGAGGTAAAACTAATGAAGAAAAATCTGGTACCTGTACTTGTCGTACTCCTTTTGATTTTTGTCGTCGGCGTCGCCGGCGTAGTCACGCATCTGATTCGTAAATACACACCTACCAAGGAAGTCATGAATCCCGCCGAATATTACGGGGAAACAACAGAAAATGAGATCCCCGTCATGATCGACGCGCAGCTTCTGGAGGAAAGAGGACTCCTTAAAAACGGCGAGGCCTATCTTTCCATCGCTGTGGTGGATTCCATGCTGAATCAAAAGTTTTACTGGGATCAGGAGGCCCAAAAGCTTCTTTATACCGATACAGAAGAAACGCTCGAACAGGACGCCGACGATGGTGAAAATCCCATGGTCATGCTGCAAAACGATACCATTTATATCAATCTACGGTACGTGGCGGAGCATACAGACATTGAGTTTTCGCTTTTCACCGATCCAGACCGTCTGGTTATCCAAAAAACCTGGACAGGTTTTCAAGTCGTCGAAACCACCAAGAACGCCTCCGTTCGTTACCAGGGCGGAATTAAAAGCCCCATCCTGACCTCAGCCTCGGCCGGAACAACGCTGCGCCTTATAGAGGAGCTGGAAAACTGGCTGCAAGTAGCCACGCCGGACGGCTATATCGGCTATCTAGAACGGGATACAGTCGGCGATCCGACGACTTTCGACGAGCCCCGCTCCTTCCCGGAGGAAGCTTTCCGGCAGATCTCCTTGGACGCGCCGGTAAATCTAGCCTGGCACCAGGTCACCTCCATGGACGCCAATGAAACACTAGAAGAAACCGTCCAGGAAATTTCCGGCGTAAACGTAATCTCTCCCACTTGGTTTACCCTGACGGACAACGAGGGCGGCGTGGCCTCCATCGCCAGCGCAGATTATGTCAATAAGGCCCACGCTATGGGCATGGACGTCTGGGGACTGGTGGACAATTTTAAAGAAGAAGTCAATACTGCCGAAGTCTTAGCCAAGATGTCCGCGCGGAAAAACATCGTCGACACACTCGTCCGCGAGGCCGTATCCTACGGCATGGACGGCATTAATATAGATTTTGAAACCTTGAGCGAAGAAGCCGGCCCGCATTTCCTACAATTTTTGCGGGAGCTTTCCGTGGAAACCCACAAAGCCGGTCTGGTATTATCGGTGGATAATCCGGTACCGGAGGACTTTACCAGCCACTATGACCGCAAGGAGCAGAGCCGCGTAGTAGACTACGTAATTATCA
The DNA here is from genome assembly GCA_948436455.1 of uncultured Blautia sp. GTDB lineage: Bacteria > Bacillota > Clostridia > Lachnospirales > Lachnospiraceae > Blautia_A. The sequence goes on along the minus strand of CAOJIB010000048.1, from coordinate 9,405 downwards.
TGGGATACGACGAGCATTACGCCGGCTCTGAGGAGCCAGGTTCCGTAGCTTCGCTGCCCTGGGTAGAGCAGGGCATCCAGGATACGCTGGCAGAGGTGCCCGCCGAAAAAACCATCAATGGAATCCCCTTTTATACCCGCATCTGGAAGACTTCCGCCGGCGTAACCACCAGCGAAGCTGTAGGCATGGATACGGCCAGCAATTTTATCACGGAAAACAAAATCGAAACCTACTGGGATAAAAATACTTCGCAGAATTACGGCGCCGTCGACATTGGAAACGATACCTACCAGATATGGCTGGAGGACGAGGATTCAATCCAGGAAAAAGTACTGCTGACTTCAAAATACCAGCTCGCAGGCGTGGCATTCTGGAAACTGGGCTTTGAACGCCCCGCCGTCTGGAAGGTGATTTCCGAAAATCTGACCGGCGACAGCACCGAGGAATAAGCTTATGAAACTGGTTTTTTAAGAACGAAAAGCACCGCAAACGACTGCGGCGGGGAGGAAATATGGGGGAGCAAGAGATGCAGGAGGAAATGTTTAAAACTACGTTAATGGGCGGTTACGACAAGGAAGACGTACTTGAACAGGTGGGAAAAATCAAGTCCGAAGCCTGGGAAGAGCAAATCCGGCTCAAGCAGGAGATCGCCACCTTACAGGACAAAAACACGCAGCTCACCAAGCGGCTGGAATTAAAAGATGAACAATACATCCGGCTGGAGGCGGACGTCCGGGAAAAATATCAGAAATATATCGATAATTACGACAGCATCGGCCGGCTGCTTTTCAACGCGCAGGTACAAGCCGACGATATTATCAAAAAAGCCAACGATGAAGCCCAGCAAATCCTGGAAAAAGCCCGCGCAGAAGCCAAAAGCTGCGTGGAACAGATGCAAACGGAGGTGGACGAACGGCTTGCCGAAGGGAAAAAACGCTATGTCGCCGTGCAGGAGGAAATGAACGAGGTTGTCGAGCTGATGAACCAGGCGCAAAACCGCTTTATGGCCTCCTATAAAGAAGTACATAAGATCATCAGCTCTATGCCGGAATCCTTACAGGAAATCGAGGACGAACCAGAAGAAATCTCTGTGGATCAGGAGCTGGTCGATCATATAGAAGATCTTCTGACGGAAGAAGAATAAAGGAAATAAAAAGCCCCATCCCGCAGCTTTGGGATAGGGGTTCTTTTTATTTCCTTTCTTTACTTTGAAGATACAACAGCGTCTCCCGAAGTCTTCTGCAACAGCAGATGAATTCCCTGGGGATTGATCACATAGCCCTTCGCCTCCGGCAAAAGCTGCTGAAAAAGCTGACGAAAGCTCAGCTTCGCCAGACGGAATTTCTTTCCTCTGGAAAACCGCTGATACTCGTATATATCTGTAAAGACCACCTGATATCTGTCGCCGTCCTTTGTCTTTATATAAGGAATCTTCATGTTCTTTTCATCCACCGGCTCCCCCGGCAGCAGATACATGGCCCTCTCCAGATTCGCCTGCAGCTCCTCGGCCAGCTCCCCAAGCTGGGGCTTTTCCTTAGCGGGCGCCTGGCGATGCAGCTCCTGCATATAATAGATGCCCGAAAGCTGGAGCGTCGGATTAAATAAAGGCTCCTGCCCCTTGGGATAACCGGAAAAATCCGGCGGCGGCACAAGCTCTGTCAGCTCCACCTCCGTCTTTTCTTCCTTTTCATTATAAAGCACCGTATTGACTCCAATGGCATACAGCCCGGTATAAAAGCCCCGCAGCTTCTCCCTGGGGATCTTGCAGGCGGCCAGTAAGATTTTCCGCTCGGTATACCCCTTCGCAAATTCCTGAATTTCCCCTTCTGTGGAAAATATCCAGATCTGATCGTTAAAGGTTTCCTCATCGCACGTTACAAAAGGGTGCTTCGTTACCTGGGAAAAAGCCGCGTACACATATTCTGCTCCCAGTAATTTCTCCACCGCCTGCTGCTTCGTCATCTTTAAATCCTCCGTTTCATTTCCCGTATCTGTTCCCGCACCTGGGGCGTAATTTGCCGGGATTCTATAATCTTCTGCAGAGTTTTTCGATACGTAAAATCGTCCAGATGATGCCGGCCGAAATATACCATTACCTCCTGGGGATAGGCAATATAATACATGGACAGCGTCCAAGCCACCGCCATTTTCACATAATACCCCTCATGGCGGATCCCGTCCAAAACCTCCAGGATCCGCTCCAGATAAGCCGGTTCCTTTTTATAGTAATCCAACAACATAATAATCCCAAACCGCAGAAAATATTCCCGGTCGTCTTGCAAATAGGGCTGCAAAAATTCCCAAGTCCGTTCTAAATCCTTACGAACGATCTTCAACGTACTGCAGACGCAGTCGCAGATCGCCCAATTCTGGATCTTCGGTACAAAATCAGCGATCCGTTCATAGGCTTCCAAAAGCTCCATTTTGGCGTAGCCGATGACAAATCCCTGGAGCATGATCTCCTCGTAGCTGTCCTGTGTAGCCTCCGCCAAATATGCCCGCCAGTTCCCCTTCGCCAGCTCCTTCGCAAAAGCCCGCAGCTTCGGCACGCGCACGCCCAGAATATGCTCCTCTCCCGGCACCAGGCCGGAATGAAATTCCCGGTATTTCTCATCCGCCATTTCTTCTAAACGCTGCCGGATGGGATTTTTCCTTATGATTTCTCCTTCCATGTCGCGCCCTCCAGATGCAGTAGATATTTCTTGATGAAAAGACCGCCGGTATATCCTTGCAGACAACCGTTGGCGGCAAGGACCCGATGACAGGGAATCACAATGGCGATGGGATTCTTTCCATTGGCGCCTCCCACCGGACGAGCGCTTCTAGCGCCCATTCGCCGGGCCTGCTCCCCGTAGCTGATCGTCGTTCCATAGGGAATCGTCAGCAGCGTTTCCCAGGCCTTTTTCTGGAAGCTCGTTCCCGCCGGACGCAGGGGCAGGTCGAATGTCTTTCGCTCTCTGGCAAAATACTCCGCCAGCTCTTCCTGTGCCCGCTTCAAAAGCGCCGTCTCCTCTTCCCGCCACCCCGCTTCTATGGGAAGCCGCCCAGTGACCGACAAATGTGTGAGCGCACAACCATCCTCGGCGAGTCCCAGCGTGCCAATCGGCGAAGATATATACGTATAGTACATAGCATCCTCCCTATCCGCCCTTCGGCGCAAAACCGCCGCAGACGGACAACGCCTCGTCTGCGGCAGTCTTTCTCTTATGCTTCGTCGATCGCCTTCCCGATGTCGTGCCGCATATATTTATTGGCAAAGGAAATCCATTCCGTCGCCGCATAGGCGTTAGCGCGGGCTTCTTGTAAATTTTTGCCCTTGGCGGTAATGCCCAGCACCCGGCCGCCGTTGGTAAGGTATTGCCCATTCTCCAGCTTCGTACCCGCGTGGAAACAGTAATAGCCTTCCTTTCCGGCAAAATTTTCAAAGCCGGTGATGGGAATTCCCTTTTCATAAGCCACCGGATAGCCGTCGGAAGCCAGTACCACGCAAACGGCGGCGTTATCCTCAAACTGCAGCTGCACCGTATCCAGTCGGCCGTCCACGCAGGCTTCGATCACTTCGATCAGATCGTTTTTCATCCTGGGCAGCACCACCTGCGCCTCCGGATCGCCAAATCGGGCGTTGTATTCCAGTACCTTCGGGCCGTCCTTTGTGAGCATCAGCCCAAAGAAAATGATTCCGGTAAAGGGCCGGCCTTCCGCCGCCATCGCATCCACCGTCGGCTGGTAAATATGCTTCTGGCAGAAGTCATCCACTTCCTTTGTGTAGAAGGGGCTGGGAGAAAAGGTGCCCATGCCGCCGGTATTTAAGCCCGTATCCCCATCTCCGGCGCGCTTATGATCCTGGGCGGAAGTCATGGTCTGAATCGTTTTTCCGTCTACGAAGGAGAGAACGGAAACCTCCCGACCAGTCATGAATTCCTCAATCACCATGGCGTTTCCCGCCGCGCCGAATTTCTTATCCAGCATAATTTCCCGAACGCCGGCCTTCGCTTCCTCCATCGTATTGCAGATCAGGACGCCTTTGCCAAGAGCCAGCCCGTCGGCTTTTAAAACGATGGGGAATTTCGCCGTCTCCAAATAGGCCAGCGCCTTGTCAGCGTCCGTGAAATTCTCATAGGCCGCCGTTGGGATGTTGTATTTTTTCATCAGATCCTTGGAAAAGGCCTTCGACCCCTCCAGGATCGCCGCGTTTTTCCGGGGGCCGAAAACGCGCAGTCCCTTTTCCTCAAATACATCCACAATGCCGCCTACCAGCGGATCGTCCATTCCTACGATCGTCAGATCCACCGCTTTTTCTACGGCGAAAGCCGCCAGCTTTTCAAATTCCATCGCTCCGATCGGTACGCATTCGGCCAGCTCCCCAATGCCTCCGTTGCCGGGGGCGCAGTAGAGCTTTTCCACCTTCGGACTCTTTTTCACGCTGGCCGCTATGGCGTGTTCTCTGCCGCCGCTGCCCACAATCAGTACCTTCATAGTCTTTTCCTCCTATTGTTCGATCCCATCGTCCAGTAGTACCTTTCCATTCCTGACCTGTACCCGGCCCGCCGCCAAAAGGGCGATGGCGGCGGGAAGCAGCTTCCACTCCGCTTCCTCCATTACCCGCTTTTGCAGGCTCTTTGGCGTATCCTCCGGACGCACTTCTACGGCCTTTTGCAAAAAGATCGGGCCGGTGTCCGTCCCCGTATCTACAAAATGCACCGTGGCGCCCGTTACCTTCACCCCGCGCTTTAGGGCTTCCTCGTGTACCCGCAGGCCGTAGTAACCCGTTCCGCAAAAGGCGGGGATCAGCGATGGATGGATATTGAGAATGCGATTGGGATAGGCCGCGACGATTTCCGGAGGAACGGCCACCAGATAACCGGCCAGCACCACCAGATCCGTCTGGTAAAACTGCAGCCGCGCCAGCAGCGCCCGATGGAAATCCTTTCGGCTTTCAAAGTCCTTCGGCGCTACACATTCTGCGGCGATCCCATGCTTTCTCGCCCGCTCCAGAGCATAAGCGCCGGCGTTATTGCTGATCACCGCCGCGACCGTAGCTCCCGGAATCTGGCCAGCTTCCATCGCATCCAGGATCGCCTGCAGATTCGTCCCGCCGCCGGATACCAGGACCGTCAGCCTCAGCATATAGTTACACCTTTTTCGCCGTCCTCAATGCTGCCCACCACATATGGCTCCTCGTTCGCCGCCCGGATGGCTTCCATCGCTTTTTCCACATCGGCCGCATCCACCGCCAGCACCATCCCAAGGCCCATATTAAAGGTATTGTACATCATGCGTTCCTCGATATCCCCTTCCCGGGCCAGCATACCAAAAATCGGCGGCACCGGATAGCTGTCTTTTTTCACGACGGCCCGAACGCCCTCCCGGAGCATCCGGGGAATGTTCTCATAAAAGCCGCCGCCGGTGATATGGCTGCACGCCTTGATCGTCACGCCCGCCTGGCGGATGCTCTTTAGCGCCTGCACGTAAATCTTCGTGGGCGCCAGCAGCACGTCCCCCAAGGCGCCTCCCAGCTCCTCGTAATACGTTTCCAGGGACTCCTTCGTCATCGGAAACACCTTGCGCACCAGGGAAAAGCCGTTGCTGTGCACGCCGGAGGAAGCCATGCCGATCAGCACATCGCCAGCCGCCAGCTTTTCGCCGTTTATAAGATTCTTCTGATCCGCCACGCCCACGGCAAATCCTGCCAGGTCATATTCATCCTCCGGATAAAAGCCCGGCATTTCCGCCGTTTCTCCGCCGATCAGCGCCGCGCCGGACTGGGTGCAGCCGTCGGCCACGCCTTTGACGATCTGGGCGATCTTTTCGGGAGAATTCTTCCCGCAGGCGATATAATCCAGGAAAAACAGTGGCTCGGCACCTGCACAGGCGATATCATTGACACACATGGCCACGCAGTCGATCCCCACCGTATCATGCTTATCCAGAAGGAACGCCAGCTTCAACTTCGTCCCCACGCCGTCAGTCCCGGACATCAGCGTGGGATGCTCCATTTCTTTAAAGGCATCCATGGAAAAGCCGCCGGAAAAGCCGCCGATACCGCCCAATACTTCCGGTCTCATGGTCTTCTTAATATGTTCCTTCATCAGCTCTACGGACTGATAGCCGGCCTCAATATCCACCCCTGCTTTTTTGTAATCCATAATACTCCTCCGTCTTAGTAATTCTGATAGCCCACTTCCTGTAGCCTTGCGTCTTTTGCTTCCACCTGGCCTTTGAGCTTTTCGCTGTACGCCTTCAATCGGCCAAGAAGCGCCTCATCCGCCATCGCCAGCATTTTCGCCGCCAAAAGCCCCGCGTTGGCGCCGCCGTTAATGGCTACTGTAGCCACCGGAATCCCGGACGGCATCTGCACGATGGAATACAGAGAATCCCGGCCGCCTAAAGAAGTAGTATGCATCGGAATACCGATGACCGGCAGCGGAAAAATCGCCGCGCACATGCCCGGCAGATGGGCCGCCATACCCGCTCCCGCAATGATCACCTGCAGTCCCCGCTCTTCGGCGGTTTTCGCATATTCGAAAAATACCTCCGGCTCCCTGTGGGCGGAAATGATCCGCATTTCATAAGAAACCTGCAGCTCGTCCAGGATCGCCGCCGCCTTTTGCATCACCGGCATATCCGAATCGCTTCCCATTACAATGCCTACCTTTGCCATAGCTTTTCCTCCTTTTATCATTTTCCAACCATGCAAAAAGCTTGCCACCGGCAACCTTTCTGCATACTAAGGCATCCAAAAACGCGGCCCTTGCACGCCCATGGCTGGGATGTTCTTTGTTTACCGTCTGTCGTCTTTTATTTTTCCTGTTTCTTCTGCAATTCCTTAAAAGGCGCGTTCAGCTCTTCTGTCCCCGGCAGCACGAAGCGGCCGTTCTCAATAATCGGCGTGCCCTCGCCGTCCTCATCTAATACCTGAAGCACACCCAATTCTTCGTAGGGGATCGTAATATCCGTATGACAGCCAAAATACGCCAGACTTTTATCCTCCTTCCGAAGAATGGAAATCTCGTTGTCCCGAGCGATCACCTCCCGACCGTCTGGATTATAGACGGGAAGGTCTTCGGCCCAGCTATAGCAGGTATCTCCCACAGCAAAATGCGGTCCCATCTTCTCTGCGATGAGTATTGGCAGCTTCTGGGCGATGTCATATTTCTTCGCCATCACATACGCCGTCGTATTGGTGCCGATGGCAAATTCCCCCATAGGCAGGGTGTCGTGATGCTGCAGGAGATTTTCCTCGATGTATTTTCGGTTCTCTTCCTCGGACTCGAAATTCGCACAACTGTAATCGATGATCTGGCCGCCGTCAAAGGTCAGCCGCAGTTCCTTATAGAGCAGCTCCTCCAGATAGACCCGGCGCACGTGCAGCACGCCCGCCGTTCCCGGCAGAGAAGGCGAGGTAAAAACCTCTCCCACGGGAATATTCACATCCGCCGTGCAGTTTTCGAAATTCGTCTGCGTCCTTCGATCTTCCAACTCATGCAGATGGATAAGAAGATCCGTTTCATTGCCGTTCCTTCCCACAATCTGCACCCACTGACTGGTATCGAGCGTCTCTATGATCTTCTGCTGGATCCCTTCGTATTTCTTCCCGTCCAGCGTATTGATCCGCACCGTATCCCGGAAGATCTCCGGAAAACGATCTCCGATTGCCGGCGAAGGATAGGCGATAATCGTAAAGCTGCGCTCTTCTCCCTTGATATACCGATTCGTAATCTGGCTGCTCTCATTGGAAAGCTCCACCTGCAGCTTCTGCTGTTCCTCGGTAAGGGCCAGCGCATCCGGGCAGGCTTGCGGTGTAAAAGGCTCTTCTCCAAAAATGTCGATCACCGCCGGGCCTGCATGCTCCCCGGCCAGCTCCTTTACGTCCTCATACGCCTGCTGCATGCCCCGCAGCTTGCGCTGTAGGAAATCCTTATCCAGAAACAACGCGTCATCTTGCCGGTGGTCGTAATCAAACTGGGGATTGGGCACGCCGCCGTAATAGCCGATCCTCCCCTGCTGCCGCTTATTCACTCCGTGGGCCGCCGCCCGGTAGATCGTCGGAGTCAGGCCCATGGCGCGAAACTGCTCCACGGCCGCGCGCACCATCCGCTCGAAGCCCAGACGATAGCGAATATTTACCGTTTTCTTTTTGGAAAGATCCTTGCGGCCATGAATAAAGCCCAGACGATAGCCCTCGGTGTAGGTCCGGGCCATGGCGTCGATTTCCTCCTGGGAAAAGGTATTTAAAAACGCCGCCGTCTTCTTTTCGTTTTCCGTCACGTATTCCCCGTATCTGTAGAGATAGCGCAAATCCGACAAATCCGCCCGCCGTACGATATCCGCAGCGAACGCAAGCGCCGGATCTACGGTTTCCTGGATGCGCCGCCGCACCATATCCGCACAATAATCCTGCGCATACCAATAATAGATTTCCCGGACAGCAGACGCCGGCGGCAGCTCTTCTCTGGTAAACGCCGCATAGACCTCTAAAAAGAGCTCCAGCAGCACGGTCATATCCCATAATCTCTTTTCGTACGCAAAGGGGATCGCCCCGCGCAATTCCGTATACAGCGCGCTAAGCGCCGGTCCATACGCCTGTAATTCCCGGGCGGCGTACGCAGGATTCCCATAGGAAACCTCATAGTGCTCCGGCAGAATATCCTCATACAGCCGATGATTTTCCTCTTCCCAGGCAGACAGCGGCCGATCCTCTTCCTTTCGCTCAAAAATCTCCACCGTCTGCTGCAAAAACAGCGCCGTCCTTTGAAAATAATCCCGCCAGGGCTTTGGCGCTTTCGCTTCTTCCGGGATTTCCTTCAGCCGCTCCCGGGCCAGCTTGTAGCGTTCCTTTAGCAATTCTTCCAAATAGATTCTCCTTCTTAGCAATCAGTCGTCAATAACCGCGCCTTTTTCCACATATTCCAAAAGCTTTCTTTCCATATATTCCCAAATCGCGGGGGCGTCCTCGCCCGTGTGCTGGTTGCGCCTGCAAACCTGGCTCTTCCGCACCTGATGCTCGCTCCAGCCCTTTCCGCCGGAAGCCGCGTTTAAAAGCAGCGGCTGGCAATTGTCCAGCACGTGGGCATATCTGGCTTCCTTTGTTTGAAATTCCTCGAATTCCTCCCACAGGCCCCGGTATTCCTTCGCCTGATCTTCGGGCAGCAGCGCAAAAATCCGGTCGGCCGCCGCCTTTTCCCGGGCGCCCTGAGTGGCCAGCCCCGCCTCGTCGTAGGCGAAAGTATCCCCCGCGTCGATCTCCACAATATCGTGCACCAGCACCATCAGCATGGCCCTGGCAATGTCGGTACCCGCCGGCGCGTATTCCTGCAAAAGAGGCGCCATCAGCGCCAGATGCCAAGAATGCTCCGCGTCGTTTTCCTTTCGTTTTCCATCGGACAGATACGTCTGCCGGAATAC
>CAOJIB010000047.1 GCA_948436455.1 uncultured Blautia sp. | reverse complement strand
CCTGGGAAAGAAGATCCGCCGCCACATAACGGGGATTTGCCGTCTCGTCCGCCAGTACCAGAATTTCGCTGGGGCCCGCCACAGAATCAATGCTCACATGGCCGTAGACGGCCTTTTTGGCCAACGCCACATAAATATTCCCCGGGCCTACGATCTTGTCCACCTTCGGAATGCTATCGGTTCCGTAGGCCAACGCGGCAATTGCCTGCGCGCCGCCTACCTTGTAAATTTCATCCGCGCCGGCCAGCTTTGCCGCCGCCAGCGTGCCCGGATTGACCTTGCCGTCTCTTCCCGGAGGCGTCGTCATAATGATTTTCTTTACACCTGCTACCTTTGCCGGCAGGATGTTCATCAATACAGAGGAAGGATACGCGGCCTTCCCTCCGGGCACATAGACGCCTACTTTTTCCAGCGGCGTAATCTTCTGGCCCAGCAGCGTACCTGTTTCCTCGCTGGAAAACCAACTGTTCCTTTTCTGCTTTTCGTGATATGCCCGAATATTGGCCATCGCCTTTTTCAGCACTTCCAGAAAAGCCGGATCTATCTGTGCACAGGCTTTTTCGATCTCTTCTTCCGTTACCCGTACGTTTTCTGGGGAAATCTCGGCCTTATCAAAATTTCTGGTATAGGCGAATAGCGCTTCATCGCCTTTTTCCTTAACCTGCTTTAAAATCTCCGTCACATCGGCTTCATAAGAGCCGTAGCTGTCCGGGCTCCGCTTTAACAGGCCGTCCCGGATATCCGCCATACTTTCTTTATTTAACGTCACAATTCTCATTTGTGTCCCCCCTATAATACGGCATTTAGTCCGGTGATTAGCTCCCGGATCCGTTCGTTTTCCATACGCATACTGACCTGATTTACCACCATCCTAGCAGACAGCGGACAGATTTCTTCCAGTATCACTAGGCCGTTTTCCTTTAACGTGCTTCCTGTTTCCACGATATCGACGATCACTTCGGAAAGCCCTACGATTGGCGCCAGCTCAATGGAGCCGTTCAGCTTGATAATTTCCACTGTCTGATGCTTTTTATTATAGAAGTAATCCTTCGCAATATTTGGATATTTGGACGCTACACGGATCTGCCGGCCACTTTTTAACAGCTCCTTCGCCGCAGGAGGCCCGCAAACGCACATCCGACAGGCGCCAAAGCCCAGATCGAGTACCTCAAAGAGCTTGCGCCCTTCTTCCATCAGGGTATCCCGGCCGACAATACCAATATCTGCCGCCCCGTAGTCTACATAGGTCGGCACATCCGTTCCTTTGGCCAGGAAAAATTTCAGTTTCTTTTCTTCGTTGACAAAGATCAGTTTCCGGGACTTCTTATCCTTCATTTCCTCACAGGTAATGCCGATCTTTTCCAGGGTTTCCATCGTCTTTGCAGCAAGGCGGCCTTTTGTCAGGGCAAACGTCAAATATTTCATTCATCTTCTCCTCTTCCGTCAATACACATCAATATCACTGCCCTGCCCTGCTTGCGCAGAGCCTTCGCTTTTTTGATAGCTTCTCTTCTGTCCTCGCTTTTATAAGCAATTGTCTGAGGCTTTCCGCCGGTATTGATGGGAATTTCCTGCCTGGAAAGCGCCAGATGAAGCTGATCTACCAGACATACGAAGCCGATGGCCTTGGAATGTCTTCCGAAATGCTCCATCAGCCGGTCGTATCGGCCTCCCCGGACGATGGGTTCGCCGGTGCCGTACGTGTACGCCTGGCAAATGATGCCTGTGTAATAATTGTATCGGCCCAGCATGCCCAGATCAAAGGAAAGATATTTTTCGTAGCCGTAACAGGATAGAATCCGGTAGATCTCTTCCAGCCGCCGGATCGCCCGCAACGCCTTGGGATTCTGCGTAAGAGATTTGGCCGCCTGCAGCACCTCTACGCTTCCCAAAAGGCCGGGAAATTTCAGAAAAACCTGTTCCAGAGCCGGACTGAGACACTGCTCCTTAATCAATTCCTCCACGCCAAAATAATTTTTATTGGAAATCAATGAGCAAAGCTTCTTGCTAATCTCCTCATTCATCTGGGATTCCTCTAATAACGCTTGAAAGAACCCCACATGGCCAATACTGATCTGAAATCGGGTCAGCCCTGCACAAAGCATGCATTCTGCGATCATGGCTAGCACCTCCGCGTCCTCCTCCGGAGAATCCGCGCCGATGCGCTCCACGCCCATCTGCGTCACTTCCTTTAAGCTCCCACGATAACTGGAATCGTTGATATAGGTATTACCTGTATAGCAGAGCCGCAGGTTATCCTGCTCCGCCAGATGAGTAGACGCCGCCCGAGCGATTGACGGGGTAATATCCGGGCGCAGCACCAGCGTATGCCCTTCCCGATCAAAAAATTTATATAAGTCCTTAGAAGGGGTCGTTCCCACCTCGCTGGAAAAAACTTCGAAATATTCAAGAGCCGGTGTTTCAATATCTTCATAGCCATAGCTTTTTAACACCTGATGCAGCTTATCCTGCAAATGCTTCTTTTCTCTGCATTCCTGTCCAAAAATATCCCGCATGCCTTCCGGTGTGTGAAAAATCCGTTCCATGTTGCCCCTCCTGTCTCGTATTTTCAGTAATTACTGTATGCCATTCGGCATTCATAAAGTATAGTCAATCTCTGGGAAAAAGTCAATCCCGCCTTTGGAGGTCCTTTTTCAGGCCTTCCAGGTAGGGAATCCAGACACCGCTCCTGCCCTCTAAGAAAAATTCCGGATTCAACTCCCGTATTGTAAAGCTCTTCCGTCCGCCCTTTTCGCGGCGATCCCAAAAACGCAGAAGTTCTTGAAGCGCCAGATAGTAAAAACGATTTTCCTGACTGTAAAAGAGCAGAAAAAAGGCGACGCCTCCCTGCTCTTCAAAATCCTTCATAAACTGCACCTGATGTTCATGAATATTTGCCAGCGGAAACGTCGTCCCCCGGCATTCCTTCGCATCGAAGCAGACCGGAATCCCCTGTACGGCGCCGATGTAATCCACCGTACTTTTCTGCTCAAAGTAGGCCAACGTAATATGCCTGTGGTTTCTGTCAATCTGCACCGGCGTAATCGGCGTAGGGATTTTCTGGATCAGCGCCAGCTTTTTCTCTTTGTATTGTTCGTTTGTCCGGTTAACCAGCTCTTCCAGGGTAGACCCCCGTAAGCCTCTGGAATTCCAGGTTCCCATTGCGTTTTCTCCCGTCTATTCTATAAGCTTAATCGAAGGATAATACCGAATCACCGCTTTTCCCACGATTTTGTCAAATTCCACAAAGGTATTTTCCCAGAATCGGGAGTCTTTTGACCAGTTTCTATTATCGCCCAGCATGAAATAACACCCCTCCGGCACCTCGTAGGGTCCGAAACTGCCCCGAGGTGTTTCCGGCGTAAAATCATCCTCCAGCTTCTCCTTCGCGCCGTCGATATACACTTCCCCGTCAATAATATCCACCGTTTCCCCTGGAAGTCCGATAATCCTCTTGATGAAATACTGACTTTCGTCATCCGGATATTTAAAAATCACCACATCGAAACGTTCGGGATCCTTATATTGCTTGGATACGTGCTTCCCAAAAAAATCGAAATTAATGCCGTAGGCCATACGAAAGCCAAAGATCCGATCGCCGGTCATGATCGTCTTTTCCATAGACTCCGAAGGGATCTTGGCATTGATCAACACGATGCTGTCAATCAGAATCACCGCCAGCGCCACGATGATGATCATCTTGATATACTCCCAAACTTCTTTGAAAACTTTCATTGATATTCTCCCCTGGCAGCTCTTTTGTAACTACCTGCAAAAAAGTTTCAGGCAGCGGAGCTGTAAATTTTTTCTCTGATACGGGCAAAAGGACTCCCGAAAGCTTTGGGAATTCCAGCCGCATACCGTGTAGTAGCTGGTACTTTACACCATATTTTCTGTGAAAATACGCGTTTATCTCTGAATCGCCATACTTGGGGTCCCCAATCACCGGATGGCCGACGCCGGCCAAATGGCTGCGGATCTGATGGCTTTTTCCAGTAAGAAGTTCCACCTGCAAAACGGTTATCCGGCCGTTTCCGCCGATGGGCGTGTAGCGGGTTTCCACGGGCCGTCCACCAGATTGCGCATCCGGCGATAGGACAACCTGGTTGCGCCTGCCGCTTTTTTGCAGATAGCCTGTAAGGAGACGCCCTTCTTTTACATCTCCGGCCACCAAACAGCAGTAATATTTCCGAATCGTCTTCGTGCGAAACAGCTCGGATAGCGCCTGCAAGCCCGCAAGGGTCTTTCCACAGGCAACGATTCCGCTGGTATTCTTATCTAAACGGTTACAGACGGAAGGCCGGAAGGTGGCAAGCTCCTCCAACCGAATTTCTCCTTCCTCCAACAAATACGAAATCAGATATTCTACCAGGGAATCTTCCTTCGCCCTGCTTTTCTGGGAAAGCATCCCGGCAGGCTTATCGACCAGTAAAATATCGTCGTCCTCATACAGAATTTTCAAGTCCTGGCGTACTGGCCGAAAACTCTGTTCGCCGGCAAATTTTTCAATCGTTTCCTCAGAAAGAAATAGCCTCACCACATCACCGGCGGCCAGCTTTTCATTTCCGGCAGCTTTTTTCCCGTTCAGCGTGATGTTTTTCTTCCGAAGCATCCTATAGCAAAAGCTCTTCGGCGCTTCTTTTAAAAGCTTTCCAAGAAACTTATCCAGCCGCTGTCCCCCTTCATTTTTCGTAATGACTAGTTCCTTCATTTCTCCCCCTGTTTATAAAGCGATCGCCAGTATCGTATGCTTGATCAACTCGCTTCTGGATAGCCCTGGATAGCGTTCGTCCGGCGTAAAGGAGATGTCCTTTTCCAGGGATTTGCGATGCTCCCGCAGAGAACGCAAACGCTCCAGATAGGCACGAAAGTCTCCCATGATTTTTACGTTTACGCCAAAGCCGTTCTGACGGAGGATCTTTTGGATATAGCCGCCGATATACGCCGCATCGCTTTTTCCCCGGGAGGTATAACCCACCACCTCGTTGCCGCAGATGGCGATGGCATCCACATAGCCGCTTTTTTCATAAGTCGTAATATACAGCTCATAGGCCAGCGTCAGGCCTTGGCCGGCCTCGGCCACCGCCTGATACACTTCCGGCTGCAGGGACTTTTGCATCAAAACCATCGCAAGACCCACCGTCGACTTACAGGCGGGCAGGCAGCCCACCACGGCTATTACCGTCAGCAGATTTGTCCGGCTTTTAAAATATAGCCAGCCGCCGATAAAAACGGCCAATGGCAAAAGAAACAATAGAATTGTCAAAAGCGCCCGCCGCTTTTTTTCACTTTTAAAATATCCGTAATCGCCCTTTTTCACGTTCATATTTTCGGCCCGCCTTTTTTCTTTTGATGGATATTGCGAATCGTCTTTTTCTTTTTCGTCGGAAGCTTTCGGGCACTTTCTGTTTTTTGATGGACTTTGTGCCCATCGGGACGAAGCAGACAGCGCCTGTCATAGCCGATCAGATCTTCCCGGTGCGCCAGAAGGAGCCCTTCTTTTACCAACGCGCGGTTCTGCGGCAGCCGATACTGCAAAAGCGCCCGCTGAATCGCCTTTTCATGAGGATTTTTCGGAACGTATACCTTTTCCATCGTCAGCGGATGAACGCCAGTATAATACATACAGGTAGATACTGTCGACGGCGTAGGGTAAAAATCCTGTACTTGCTCCGGCATAAAGCCCATATCCCGTACATATTCGGCTAGCTTGACCGCCTCCGCCATCGTACTGCCTGGATGCGAAGACATAAAATAGGGAACTACGTATTGTTTTTTCTGACAGCGGTCGTTTTCCCTTTGGAATTCTTCCAGAAATTGGCGATATACGGCGTGTCCGGGCTTTCCCATACAGGCGAGTACCCGGTCGGATACATGTTCCGGCGCCACCCGCAACTGCCCGCTGATATGATACCGCGCCAGCCGTTGTAAGAACGTCTTATCCGGATCCACCGCTACGTAATCGAAGCGGACGCCTGAACGGATAAACACCTGTTTCACCCCAGGCACAGCCCGCAATTTATCCAGCAGCTCTATATAATCCCTGTGACTGACTATCAAGTTTTTGCAGGGTGTGGGAACCAGGCACTGCTTTTTCGGACAGACGCCGCTTGTGAGCTGTTTCTTACAAGAGGGCTGCCGAAAATCCGCCGTCGGGCCTCCCACATCATGGATATACCCTTTAAAGTCCGGCTCTTTCGTCAGCTCGCCGGCTTCCTTTAGCAGGGACTCATGGCTTCTGACTTGTAAGATCCGCCCCTGATGGAAAGTCAGCGCGCAGAAATTACAGCCGCCGAAGCACCCTCGGCTGCTGGCCAGACTGAATTTCACTTCCGAAAACGCTGGAATTCCTCCCAATGCCTCATACATCGGATGTGCCCGCCGCTTGTAAGGCAGCGCATAAATATCGTCCATTTCCTGCGTGCTTAAAGGCTTTGCCGGCGGATTCTGTACCAGATATCCTTGCTTTCCGTAGCTCTCCGCCAGTACCTTTCCCCGGAAGGGATCGGTATTTTCATACTGCGTCCGAAAGCTTTTCGCATAAGCCATCGGATCTGCAAGCAAGCTTTCGTACGACGGCAGCTCTACGATCTCATAACCGGCGAGCAACTCCTTCGTCCGGTACACAGTACCCGGTACAAAGGTAACCTGCGAAATAGGAATGCCTTCCCGTAAAGCTTGGGCAATCTCCAGCAAAGAATGCTCTCCCATGCCGTAGGAAATTAGATCGGCACTTCCATCCAGCAGCACGGAACGCCGGATTTTATTTTCCCAGTAATCGTAATGGGCCAGCCGCCGAAGGCTAGCTTCGATCCCGCCTAGAATAATCGGGCTATGGGGATAGCTCTGGCGGATCAAATTGCCGTATACCACCGCAGCACGGTCCGGCCGAAGCCCCATCTTCCCGCCTGGGGAATATAGATCTTTGGAACGCCGTTTTTTGGAAACGGTATAATGATTGACCATGGAATCCATATTGCCGGCGCTTACCAAAAAGCCAAGCCGCGGCTCTCCAAATATCTGCACGCTTTGGGACCTTTTCCAGTCAGGCTGGGCGATGATACCCACGCGATAGCCGTGGCTCTCCAGCAATCGGCTAAGGATCGCCGGCCCAAAAGAAGGATGATCCACATAAGCGTCCCCGATCACGTAGACAAAATCCACCGCTTCCCAGCCCCGCGCCCGCATCTCCCGGCCAGTGACAGGCAGAAACTCTGCCGCCTGCTGTTTTTCCTTTTCCATAAATCTTCCGCCTTAAATGCGTATGGGCACGGACTGCGCCCGGTAGCCTTCTGCAATGATATCAAGCTGGCGATGAAAACGCTCCAGCTTCTGCAGATCTTTCGTTTCGTATACGCGCAGGAATTCGTCCTGTATCTTCATGACTTCCCGCTTGGTAGAGACCTTGTAGAGGTTTTCAATGTTGCTTAAGATATCCGCCACCAGATTGGACTGGAGCTTAGAGGAATTCTGCGCGTCCATAATCTCGCTGCGCACTGAGGACATTTCATGATCCAGCGAATTAATGGCGTCCGCCGCCTTGCTCAACCGCTCGGTCACATGGGGCGGCATATTTCCCTTATATTTATATTGCAGGGAATGCTCGATTGTCGCCCAGAAATTCATCGCTAGCGTACGAATCTGTATTTCCGCCTGCAGCCTGCGCAGTCCTCCGATGGTTTCCACCGGATAATATACAATCAGATGGTAGCTCCGATAGCCGCTTTGCTTGATATGCTTTAGGTAATTCTTTTCGCTCTTGATGGTGATATCGCTTCGCTTCTGGATCAGATTCGCCACCACGTCGATATCCTCTTCAAACTGACAGATAATCCGAATACCCGCGATATCTTCTACCTCTTCTTCCAGCCGCTCCATCGGGATATGCTTGCGCTGTATCTTATCTAAAATACTGGAAACGCTTTTCTCCCGTCCGGATACCTGCTCAATCGGCGAGTACAGGCCCTGTTCCTGATGCTCCAAAATAATATGTTCAAATTTTAATACCAGTTCCCTTACCGCCAACTCGTAAGGGCTCAATAGCTTTCGCCATAACTGTATTTCCATAAATCTCACTCCTAACAATTCCCCTGCGTCCGCCATCGCGCCGCAGTAATCTAAGTATAACATAAAAACAGAAAATTTTCTTCTACAATATGTGACTTTTTCTATTTTTTAACAACTTCGCATTTTACTAGGTATACACTCATAAACGCACCGTCTCTTTTATGTAAAATCCACAAATCATTCTTGTATATCTATTAAATTTTTTCCTTTTCTTCCAAATACCGCAGCACCCAATAGGGGTTTACGCTTTGCTCTGGATGATGTGTCGTTTCTATATAGATTCCCAGATGCAGATGCACTGGGAACTCCCCCGCCGTTCCCTCCCCGCCGTAACCTGTATTTCCCATAAATCCCAAAATCTCCCCGGCTGTCACCGTATCGCCCATCTGGAATTCCCGCTGATAGGAGGAAAGATGGGCATAATAAAAATATCCGCCATGGGGGCTTCGAATACCGATCCGGTAACCGCCCATAGGCAGCCAGCCCACCTGCTCCACCACGCCGGCCGTCATGCTAAGCACCGGATAGCAGCCGGATATATCCGCCTCCCCGAAGATATCCGTCCCCTCGTGGCTTCGTTCTCCCCCAAAGCTACGGGGCGCTCCCCAGGTATCTTCA
Source organism: uncultured Blautia sp. (assembly GCA_948436455.1). GTDB lineage: Bacteria > Bacillota > Clostridia > Lachnospirales > Lachnospiraceae > Blautia_A. Next base: position 8,759 of record CAOJIB010000047.1, on the reverse strand, counting down.
AACCAAACCTTCGTCTTAGCCACGGGAAAGCACGTCACGTCGCCCCAGATCGCCTCATAGCTTTTCACAAGCTTGCGATATTCCTCCGGCTTATAGCGGATATACGCCTCCTCGGCCATAAGCGTCCGGCTCTCTCCCTTCGAAAGGCAAAAACCGGTATGCAGCATCCCATTGGCCAACAGCCGGGCAAGAGAGATTTCCGCCTTCTGTTCTTCCTGAAGCAGCAAAAGAAGTCCTTCCTCCGTCAGCTCCTGCCGCCGGAAGGCCTCTTCTTCATTTGTATCCATTGTAAGACCCGACGCCATACTCTGTGCCAACAGGCAGGCGCGCAGAGGCACCAGCAGGCATAAGCACAGGAAAATCCCCAATATCTGCTTCTTCATCCGCCGCCTCCCATTTACCCACTCTTATATCCTATGCCAAAAATCTGTGAATATGCGAAAAAGCTGCGGCGGAAACATCCCTTATTCTCTTCACCGGCTTTCTTAAAAAGAAAAACTCTGTGCAAAGGACGATACACGAAGCACCATCGGTTCCGCCCCTTTGCCACAGAGTTTCTCTTTCGGTCTTTTCTATCACGATCTGCCGGCTTTCTTTATGCCGCCGACATTTTTATGCATTCGTATGCAGAAGAAGCTGCCAGCGGCAGGTTTTCCATATACTTACCGCATTGCTGCCAAAACCTTCAGCAAATATTCCCATACCCGCCTAGTAGACGCAATGTCCAGCTTTTCCTCCGTCGTATGGATATCTCTCATATCCGGTCCTAGGGAAATGCAGTCTAGGCCAGGCATTTTCCTGTAAAACAAGCCGCACTCCAGCCCTGCGTGGATTGCCACCATCTCCGGTTTTTCCCCATAATATTCCTCGTACACTCGGGCCATCAGATCCCGCAAAGGAGAATCGGCCTTATATTCCCAGGCCGGATAAACACCGTTCGCCTCGTAATCTCCTCCCAGAAATTCCGTCAGATACGCAATCTTATCCGCCAGGGCGTCTCTGGCTGTTTCCACCGAGCTACGTACGCTGGAACTGGCGTAAAACTCCTCCTTTGTCAGGCTGCATACGCCCAAATTCGTAGAAGTTTCTACCAGGCCTTCTATACTCCCGCTCATCTTCTGGATACCATTGGGCACATGCATCAGATAAAAGATCACTTTTTCCCGGTCGGTGGGAATCAGCACCTCTTCTTTTGCAGCCCCTTCGCAGTTTATATCGATGGAAATCCCATCGTCCGTCCGATAATATTCCTTCTGGAGAGCCTTCTCCAGCGTTTCCCCGAATTCCGCCAGCGCTTTTTCCCCTCCAGGCGTAAGCAGAAGCTGCACAGTACATTCCCTTGGAATGGCGTTATCCTTTTCGCCTCCATTTAACGATAAGATTTCAAAATCCACCTTCTTTTTCAGACTGTTCAAAAAGCGTCCCATCAGAATAATGGCATTGCCCCGGTTCTTATCGATCTCCGCACCTGAATGGCCGCCAGTCAGGCCGGCAATCCGCACCGTACAACGAACACCCTCCCCTTCGGCATAATGCACTGGAATGCGGCTGATAGCGCTTAAGCCTCCGGCACAGCTTGTCAAAAGCTTTCCTTCTTCTTCGGAATCAATATTGATCATCTGCCGTCCCTGAATATGGCTGCAGTCCAGCCCTTCCGCGCCTAGAAGGCCGATCTCCTCATCTACGGTAACTAAAAGCTCCAGCGCCGGATGCGCATAATCCCCCGCCAGCAACGCCAGGCCATAAGCCACGGCAATCCCGTCGTCTCCGCCAAGGCTGGTTTCCTTTGCTGAAAGATATTGATCCTCCAAAATCTCCAGACGCAGACCGTCCTTGGCAAGATCGTGCGTCGAACCGGGAATTTTCACACAGACCATATCCATGTGTCCCTGGATAATCACGCCGGGCGCGTCTTCATATCCGGGAGACGCTTCCTTTCGGATAGTTACATTTCCCATAGCGTCCTGCACATAGGAAAGCCCCTGCTCTTTGGCAAAATCTACCAGATACTGGCTGATCTGCTCCGTATTACCGGAACCGTGGGGAATACGACAGATTTCTTCAAAATAATGGAATACGTTTTTCGGTTCCAAATTTCCTAAAACTGACATAACTACCTCCTGAAATACCTGACTGTAAGCTTTGTAAACAGGTTCTCTCTCCGCCGCTCATGTTTTGCGACGGGTTTCATATACTACTAAAAAAGGCTGCCGCTACTTTGGTAAAAGCAGCGGAACGGAGTTCCTATGAAACGCTTTGCATGTAGCATTGGCATTTTACTATTGCTGCTCTATCTATTTTGTTATCCTCTTCAGGCGTTGGCGGCTTCCAAAAGCGGGCTAGATCTATGGCTGCATACCTTATTACCCACGCTGCTTCCCTTTATGCTACTCTCCAACCTTCTGATTGGTACAGGGATGACGGAAAAGCTGATGAAGCCTCTGCAGCCATTCTTTCGAATACTTCTGGATCTAGGGCCCTTCGGCTCTTACGCCTTTCTCCTTGGGATGCTCTGCGGCTACCCCATGGGGGCAAAGCTGACCAGCGATCTCTACCGCACCCAAAAGCTTTCCAGGGGAGAAGCCACCTACCTTCTGACCTTCTGTAATAACGCCAGCCCCATGTTTATTTCCACCTATCTGGTACATACGATCCTGAAAAAACCGGATCTTCTGGCTCCTACCTTCGGGATCTTATATCTGTCAAATTTCCTGTGCAGCCTCTGCTTCCGCCTATATAAAAAGACGCCGGAAGCCGACCTTTCCATAGCCTCGTGGGAAGAGGTACAAAAACCTTCTTCCTCCGACGCTTGGATAGATGCTTCGATTATGAACGGCTTCGAAACAATCACAAGACTAGGCGGCTATATCCTGTTGTTTTCCATTCTGGCGGCCGCCCTGGAAACCTTCTGGCCGGGAGCTTCTCCCGGAAAATATTTCCTGCTTACCATGACAGAAATCTCCACCGGACTGCACCAGTTAAATGCTTCAGGCTTGCGCTTTCCTACCGTCTATCTTGCAGCGATGGCGGGTACTTCTTTCGGCGGCCTCTGCATCCTAGCACAGACCCGAAGCGTCATCCGGGAGAGCGGGCTCCCCCTTACACCTTATATCGCCGGGAAAACTCTGAACCTCTTCTTTACCGTTCTCTTAACTACAGGAGCGCAACGATTCCTTTTCTAAAGGCACACACATGACAACGAAAATACAGTCCTGCAAACATATGTATGACTTGCAGAACTGCCTGACAGAAAAAACCGTCCCAAACTACCGCTGTATTATTCCGCTCCCAGCTCGTCCAGGCCTTCATCTTCTTCCTCCGGCATCGGCGCGGGAGCTGTATGATAAGAGGAAGCAATAGCCGCCGCCTGCGCTGTCTGGGGCGCCAGCTCGTGGCGGTTCTGATTCACCACATCTAGACATGCCTGCAGAGAATCCAGAAACATTTTATACTTGCCGCCGGCATCCTCCAGCGTATTCGTCAGAACAGCGCCGATATTCGCAAGCATTTCATCCGTATAGGTAATCGCTCCAAGACGAATCCCATTGGCGTCCTGCGTGGCGGAATCCAGGATTTCCTGTGCCTGGCGATTGGCGGCATTAATCGTTTCATTGGCCTGGGCATAAGCTTTTTGCATTACCTCATGCTGATTGACCATTTCCTGTGCCTTGGCCTGCGCGTCCTCTACCAGGCTGTCCGCCTTGGCCTGCGCATCCTCCAAAATCGCATCTTTATTGCTGATAATCTTCTGATACCGTTTGATCTCATCCGGAGTCTTCATGCGCAGCTCCCTTAAGAGCTCCTCGATCTCTTCTTTATTCACAACAATCTTTGTCGTGGAAAGCGGCTGGTATTTACAACTATCCACATATTCTTCGATTTCCTCGATGATTTGTTCGATTCTGCTGCTCATAGTACTCTCTCCTTGTTTAGTGATTTATGACCCCTTTTCGCCGCTGCATTTTTTGGTGGATCGCCTCCGCCACCAAAGGCGGTACAAACTTGTCGATATCGCCGCCGAAGCCCGCCACCTCCTTAACAGTCGTGGAGCTAAGGTACGCGTATTCCAGACTGGTCGTTAAAAATACCGTATCCACATCATAGGCCAGCACCCGATTCGTCTGAGCCATCTGCAATTCATATTCAAAATCAGTAATGGCACGCAGGCCGCGAAGAATCACAGCGGCGCCGTGCTCCCGCGCAAAATTCACAGAAAGCCCGCTAAATGACTCTATGTCTACATTTGATAAGGTTTTCGTTTCTTCTTTTAGCATTTTAACACGTTCTTCCACAGAAAACAACGGAGATTTTGCGGAATTATGCAAAACACCTACGATGATATGCTCAAAAGAATGACTGGCCCGCCGGATAATATCCAGATGACCGAATGTTACAGGATCAAAACTCCCGGGATACACTGCTGTCGCCATAGCAACTCCCATCTTTCCTGCGCAGAAAAATGTGCGCATTCGTCTTGTACTTTTTTTCTTTTAGGATCTCAAATCCATATGCAGCCGCATAGGAAAAATCTGTAGAGAGATCCGCCTCCACCACAATCGTCGATTGATCCGTAATAATCGAAGAGACGGCTAACATCTCTAGCGCCCGCTTTTCCAGCTCCTTCCCATAGGGAGGATCCATAAAAACACAATCAAAAGGCTCTTCGCCCTCCAGAAGCTGTAGCGCCGAAAAAACGTCTGTTTTCCATATTGTACTTCTATCCGCCAATCTAGTAAAATTGAGATTCTCCCGAATACATGCCGCAGCCTTTGGGTTCTTCTCTACAAAGCCGGCAAAAGCGGCGCCACGACTTAAGGCTTCGATTCCAATGGCCCCGCTGCCGGCAAACAGATCCAAAAAGCGGCAACCTGGCAGCTCGCCTTGCCAGATATTAAATAAGGTCTCCTTAATCCGATCCGTCGTCGGACGCGTCGCTAGTACTGGAATCGTTTTTAGCGGCAGTCTTTTCGCTGTTCCGGCGATTACTCTCATTTCAGATTCAGTCTCCAGTCCAGATCCCCGCGGGCAAGACCCAGGATCAAAAGCTCTGCCGTGGCAATATTCGTAGCCACGGGAATATTGTACCGATCGCAGCATCTGGAAATCTTATCAATGTCCGGCTCCTTATCGTCCATCATGACCGGATTATAAAATAAAATAGCCATATCCATATCTTCCCGCTCGATCATCTCCATGAACTGCTTATCTCCGCCTACGCTGCCTGCCAGGAATTTATGCACATGAAGACCGGCAACTTCTTCGATTCTCCGTCCGGTCGTACCAGTCGCATAGACTTCGTGTTTTGCCAGGATATTCTTGTAAGCGATGCAAAAATCTTCAATTAAAACCTTCTTACTGTTATGTGCAATGATACCCAGATTCATATGTCACTCCTTGCTTTCCCCTATGCCACACCCCAAGGGCATCAGGGCTCTGCTTCATGCTTGTACGGCAGTTTCCGATCGTTTCGCAGATCTTTTGGTATTGCCATCTGGCAATACAGAAAGTATACCTGAAGCATCCCGCATCGCCATTCGGCAATACATAAAGTATAAATTTTCACAAAATCCAGAAAACGAAATTTTTCGTTACTATTCATAGTCCGCGAACCTGCGCGGCGCTTCCATGCAGGCCTCCTATATGAAAATTCCGAAGTTTTAGAAATTCCATGCTTCACAAAGCGTGCCGCCGATCATGGAGTGAATAGTAACCGCTTTTTCTCTTACTATAAAGCATTATAACAAATGTCTAAATAGAGTGCAATTATTTTTTACAATTTATACACTTTTTATAATTTGCCTCCAAAAAACGCCACATACTGTTTCTTTTCTTATCGGCAAAATGCTGTGAAAATATTACCAGTTTATTGTGACAAATTATTCATATACTACCACTGTAACAAACAGTTACAGAAATAACAACGAACCAAGGAGGAAATGAATTATGTCAAATCGTTCTTCAAACACAGCAGCAGTACCAGAAGCAAAAGGCGCATTAGACCGTTTTAAATTTGAAGTAGCTAACGAGCTGGGCGTGCCCCTTTCCGACGGTTATAACGGAAATCTGACTTCCAAGCAGAACGGAAGCGTCGGCGGTTATATGGTAAAGAAAATGATTGAGGCGCAGGAAAGACAGATGACTGGCGGCCAGTTCTAAAAATTGTAGCGTACGCCTGACCGATCATTCAGGCATATAGCAGAAAAAGTGGAAAACCATTGCAGACAAAAACCGAAAGGATTTCTCTACAATGGTTTTCTTTTTTATAGGCCCGGCGTCGCCGTTTCTCCCTGATATCGAAAAAGCCGCTCCCGAAGGCCCTGATGCTGAGGTAAAGACAGATTTCCATCTAGCGCGAGGATTTCTCCCGCTCCGCTGCCGGCCAACTTTAAGATATCCGCGTCCTGGTAAATATCCGCCAGCGATAATTCCAGATCGCCACTCTGGCGGACGCCAAATAGATCTCCCGGTCCGCGCAGCTTTAGATCTTCTCCGGCAATATAAAAGCCGTCGTTCGACTTCTTTAGTATTTCCAGTCGTCGACTGACTTTCTGATCAGCATTTCCCTGCATAAAAATACAATAAGACTGATGTTCGCCCCGGCCCACACGGCCTCTGAGCTGATGGAGCTGAGCAAGCCCGAATCGCTGAGCGCTTTCCACTAGCATCACCGTAGCGTTAGGCACGTTGACGCCCACCTCCACGACCGTCGTAGATACTAAAATCTGGATTTTCCCCGTCAGGAAGTCTTCCATGATCCGATTCTTTTCCTTTGGCTTCATCCGTCCATGTAGAGCGGCGATCTGTATTTCTTTTGGAAAAATATCCTGAAGCTTCTTCGTATAGTCCAGAACATTTTCCCCCTCCATTCCTTCGCTCTCCTCTACCATCGGACAGATCACGTAAACCTGACGGCCTGCGGCGATCTCTTTTTCCATGAAACGATAAGCCTTCGGCCGATAGGAGATATCCACCACACAATTCTTGATCGGCAGCCTCTTTGCCGGAAGCTCGTCGATCACAGAAATGTCCAAATCTCCATATAGAATAATAGCCAGCGTCCGAGGAATGGGCGTGGCGCTCATTACCAGCACATGGGGCGGCGCGCCCTGCGCGCCTAACGCTTCCCGCTGCCGGACGCCGAAGCGGTGCTGCTCATCGGTAATCACCAGAGCCAGCTTCTGATAGGAAACCGCCTCCTGGATCAAGGCATGGGTGCCGATGATAATATTGCACGCGCCGCTTCTGATCTGCTCATACCGTTCCCGTTTTTCCTTCGGCGTATGAGAACCCGTCAAAAGCACCGGATGGCAATTGAAAAGCCCTTGTTCCCTGACAAGCGCCGAAAAGCCCTCGTAATGCTGCCGGGCCAGTACCTCGGTGGGCGCCATCAAAGCGGCCTGATACCCATTTTCGGCAGTCAGAATCATCGCTAGAAAAGCCAGAATCGTCTTTCCGCTTCCCACATCCCCCTGCACCAGTCGGGACATCAGACCCTGGCTGGTTAAATCCTTTTCCATATCCAGCCAAACTCTTTTTTGCGCGCCGGTCAGTGCGTAGGGAAGATTCTCCATCACTTCCTCCGTTGTCCAGACCTTTTCCATGGGATACGCGTTAGCCGCCTTTTCCGTGGAAGTCTTCATTTGCCGAATCGCTAAAATAAAAAGAAGAAACTCGTCAAAAACCAGCCGCCGCCTGGCAATCACCAGCTGTTCCATATTTTCGGGGAAATGAATCGCCGTCAGAGCAAAATTATAATCCGCCAGCTCGTATCTCTCCCGTAATTCCTCCGGCAGGTATTCCCCCGTCAGTTCCCGGTCTGCAAGAAGCTGGCGAATGGCCTTCGCCACAGCCTTATTCGTAAGGCCCTGGGTAAGTCCATAAATCGGCCGCAGATGATGCAGCGCCTGCTCATAATCTCCGGGCGTAAAGATTTCCGGCTGTTCCATGGTCCGCCGCCCCCGATGCTCCTTGATCGTTCCCCGAAAGACGAAAAGAGCGCCCTTTTTAACCGTACTGCGCAAAAAGGGCATATTAAACCAGGTAAGCAAAAGCTTTTCCCCGCTCTCATCCAGGATGGCCGCTGTGGAAACCTGAATCTTCCCAGGCTTCGTGCTAAGGCCGGTACAGACTCTCCCCAGCACGGCCGCTTTTTGCCCCTCTTGGATTTCCTTTACTAAAATAGGAGCTTCATACGCGTCGTAGGCCCGGGGATAATAGTGCATAAGCTCTTCCGTACAGCCGATGTGCAGCTTGGCAAAAAGCTTTTCCGTTTTCTCCCCGACGCCCTTGATCGTCTGCAGCGATTTCCTTTCCATGGCAAATCCTATTCTACAGAAACTATATAATAATAAACTGCCTGACCGCCGAAGTTTACTTCCACATCATACTCCGGATGCGCGCTTTCCAAAGCTTCTTTTAGCTTTTTTGCATCTTCTTCGGCTACGCCATCTCCGTAGTAAATGCTGATCAGCTCAGAATCCTCGTCCAGCATGGCCTCGGTCATTTCCCGCGTCACAGTCTCGATCTCACAACCGACGGCCAGAAGTCCCGTATCGCCGATACCCATGATATCTCCCTCGTGAATTTCCCTGTCGTCCAGGTGGGTATCTCGAACCGCATAAGTCACCTGACCGGACTTGACGTTGTGGATCTCCTCGGTCATCGTATCTGTATTTTCTTCGATGGATTTTTCCGGCACGTAATTAATCACAGCAGTGATTCCCTGAGGGATCGTCTTTGTGGGAATCACGATAATATTT
>CAOJIB010000046.1 GCA_948436455.1 uncultured Blautia sp. | reverse complement strand
ATGGAACGGAGAAAAGATGGTTGTCGTTAGCCATCTTTTTTCTTTTTTAGGATATGGTTAAGGGGAGGAGGTGACCAATGCCGGGCACCTCCTCCCCTATTTTGGGCTATCTATTTCCCGACAGCCCCCATCGTTTCTGTGTCTGGAAAAATCAATCCTCCTCCAGGATGTTGACGTTTTGAATCATAATAGGTTTGCCGGCCTTCTGGCAGAGTTGTACCAGGCTGCTGCCGTCGCCGTAATAGGCGTCGCAGAGCTGGATCGCCCGGTTGAGCTGGGCGGAGTCGTCGTAAATGCCCCAGCCCTCTTTTTGGTATTGGGTCACCAGTTCCTGATATTCGCTCCAAAGCTTGGGCCGCATGGATTCAATCGTAGCCTGGATCAGCGGATGCGGCCGCCACAAAAGGGCGATGTCCTCGCGATTCTCGTGGAAGACCTGGAAAACGGAACGCATTTTTTTCAGCATTTTTTCATTTTCATGCAGCAGGGCGTTTACGCTTGTATTGTAGAGGATGACTTTCTTATAGCCGCCGTCCGGCTTTTTAAGAATTGGCAGCCATTCGGCGGGAATTTTTTCGTCCTCCGCGGAAGGATGCTGGATTTTGTCCATTTTGGGGGAACCAAGGCCGAGGATTTTCTTTTTCCAGTAGTCTCTTGTGTTTTTTCCGGATCGCTCGGTCAGTACGTTAATATAGGCTCGGCGCATATTTTCTGACTGTACGATCACGGTATCGGCGTTAAATACGCCTGGCACCAAAAAGAAATGCTCGATGGGCTTGAGCGCTTCCAGATTGTCCGGGTCGGCGACCTCTCCCAGGACGAAATACGGGATGTAAACCAGTTTATCGGTGTATTCCTTTAAAACCTTGGAGTAAAAGCGGGGATCCACGCTGGTCACAAAATTGCAGTCGTCGTAGGGATTGTGGATGAAAATAATATCCGGCCGCCGGACGGCCAGATCATAGGCGTTATAATCGGTGATCGGCACGTAGCTTGGATACTGATCGCCTTCGTAGTGCATTTGGCGAAAGCTGCCGTCTGGATTCTTATCGTAGTAGGGGATCGGGATCACATAGGCGTCGCAATTGGGGTCTTCATCAGCGGCTTTCCATACGCTTTCCAGAGAATCCCACATGGAAGCTTTATAAGGAAGAAAGACGATTTCTTTTCGTTCCGGGATATCGTATTGTACGCTGTGCCGGATCTGTGCCAGGCTTTTTTGCAGCGCCTTTCCCATCGGCTTTGGGCTTGCCGGCAGGCTCTGCTGGCATTGTTCATAAAGCTGATAAGTGAGCTCGCAGTAGTTTTCCAGCCAAGGGATAGTGGCGGCCTCTTCTCCTTCGATTTCTTCGATGATTTCCCCAAGCTTGATGGCGCATTCCTGGCATTGGTTCAAAAGGTCCAGGACGAACGGCTGCTTTTTGGCCGTAAGTGCCTGTCTGATTCCGTCGTGGGCTTCCTCCAGCAGCTTCAGGAAGTCTTCTAGTTGTTTTTTCTGGGCTTTTGTCATAGCGAGACGTCTTCCTTTTCGTAATGATAAATTTTCTCAGGTGCGGCGAAACGCCCCTATGGGTGCTTTGCATCGTTCTGTGGCGTTTTCTTCAAATATATCAAAAGTATATCATAAAAAGCGGCGGTGTGAAATAGTCTTTTTATGCCGTTTGGCACCGGGAACACGTAGTCCCAAATTGAGGAAATTTCCACTTGTAATCTTCCTTTATATATATTAAAATAAGGAGGAACCTAAAATTTTTAGGAAGTTTTGCATATACAAGGAGGATATAACTATGGCATATGTGATTTCAGACGAGTGTGTAAGCTGCGGAACCTGTGAAAGCGAATGTCCCAGCGAAGCGATCTCTCAGGGCGACGAGCATTATGTGATCGATCCTGATGTCTGTGTAGACTGCGGAACTTGCGCAGACGTATGTCCTACAGAAGCCATTCACGAGGGCTGATGCCGGATACAAAAAGTATAACCGAAAGACCGGGCTGCCGCACGAACGATGTCCTCGTAGGTGCGGCGGCATTTTTTATAGGAGAGCATTCTCTAATCTAAAATTCTTTTTTAATCTAAGAGCATTTCCTCCACAGTTACGAATTCATAGCCTTTTTCCAGAAAGTCATCCACAATACGCAAGGCCGCCTGTACGGAGCTCTTCTCGCTGTCGTGCAAAAGGATAATATCGCCGGCCCCAGCGCACTGCTCGACTCTTCGAACAACCTCGTCGGCGCTGCTTAACTGCCAGTCCAGCGGGTCCACTGACCAGAGCACCGGCAGCATGGTCACCGCATATTCCAGGTCTTCGCGCCAGGCGCCAAATGGAGGACGGACAAAATTCGGATAGTAACCGGTGATTTCATAGATCAGATTGCTGGTTTTCTCAATTTCCAAGCGGGCTTCCTGTCCGGATACCTGCGTAAGCTGCACGTGATTAAAGGTGTGATTGCCGATCAGATGGCCGTCCTTGTACATTTGTTTGACCACGTCCTCTTTGCCCTGGATGTTTTTCCCCAATAGGAAAAAGCTGGCCCGCACATTTCGTTCCTTTAGTCCATCCAGGAGGCCTTTCGTATAGATGCTGGGGCCGTCGTCGAAGGTCAGCGCAATTTTTCCCGGCGCTTCGGTTTCGGATTTGGGTGCAGATACCTTTTTGTCCTGGTTTAGATAGTCGGATAGCCAAAAAGCCGCTAGAAGGATGCCGCATCCCAGACAAAACCGCAGAATCCTCCTTTTTTTATTCTGTTTCATAAGCCCTCCGCATATCATGCGATTGTATTGCTCTTTATACTATATGGGAAGAGAACGGGACAAATGCAGGAAAAGCGTTTTATACCGATTTCAGATCTTTTTCTGAAATGCCTGGATCTATGGACGGCGTGAATAAATTTTTTTAGCATGTGGTAAATTATTTTCAAGTCCGTAGGATGGATGCAGAATCTTGTTTGAATATTGTGGAGGAGTTCACAGAGTTTTCACAAAAAAATAGCACTCAACTGTTGACAGTGCTAATAATGAGTGTTATATTACAACTATAACAAGCAAACAAATATCTCATACAAGGAGGAATCACATATGATGTTAACAAGAAGAAATAATTACGGGTTTGACTTATTTGACGAGTTTTTCCGGACACCGTTTTTTGAGCCGATGACCGAACATGCGTCCAGCGCGTTGATGAAGACGGATATACAGGAAAAGAACGATCGCTATTTGCTGGATGTGGAGCTTCCCGGGTACCAGAAGGAGGATGTGCAGGCGCAGCTAAAAGACGGCTACTTGACGATTACCGCCAGCCGCAATACAAATAAGGAGGATAAGTCGGAGAACGGCCGCTATATCCGTCAGGAAAGATTTGTCGGCACGTGTAAGAGAAGCTTTTATGTAGGCGAGCAGGTTCGTCAGGAGGATATTCAGGCGGCCTTCCAAAACGGAATCCTGCGCTTAAGCCTTCCCAAGGAAAATCCCAAAGTGATCGAGGAAAAGCCGTCGTATATTGCCATTGAATAAGAAGGGCGGCAGAAAAAGAAAGTCCCGGCCATGACTTTTGGGAAAATGGCTCTCGAATGGAAAGCAGGCAGTCGGAATTTATTTCCGGCTGCCTGTAAAATGCCTTCGTATACAGCAAGTCAATTCTGAATCGCTTCAAGTGTCTTAGTATACAGAAAGGCTGCCGGTGGCAGGCTTTCTGTATTTTATAGCGTAGCTATGAAGCTTATATCTCCCAGGTGCTGGTAGCTTCCACCGTCTGGGGTTTTTTAATGATTAATTCCGGGCTTTTGTTGCTGACCTTCGTGTTGGGTGGAATTGAAGCGGTGATGAAGGTATTGCCGGCGATGATGGTATTTTCGCCGATGACCGTTTCGCCGCCCAGGACGGAAGAATTGGAATAAATGGTTACGTTGTTGCCAATGGTGGGGTGACGCTTGACATTGGCGAGCTGCTGGCCGCTCCGGGTGGAAAGCGCGCCCAGGGTCACGCCCTGGTAAAGCTTTACATTATTGCCGATCACGGTGGTTTCGCCGATGACGACGCCGGTGCCGTGATCGATGAAGAAATATTCCCCGATGGATGCGCCGGGATTGATATCAATACCCGTGCAGCTATGGGCGTACTCCGTCATAATCCGGGGAATAAAGGGCACCTTTGAAAGGTACAGTTCATGGGCTACCCGATAGACATAGATAGCTAGAAGACCGGGATAGGAAACGATGATTTCTTCTCGGCTTTTGGCTGCTGGGTCGCCGTTAAAGCCGGCTTCTACATCCTTTAAGAGCATTTTCTGGATATTGGGCACAGTTCGGATAAAGGACTGGCAGATGACGCTGGCTTTCGCCTCGATCTGTTTTTTGCGTTCCGGCTCTTGGCTGCCCTCCTGGTATAAAAGGGCGATTTCTATTTGTTCCTTTAGCTGCTTATGCACCCGGGTCAGCAGGTAGCCCACGTAGTAATCCTGCTGGATGCCGCCGCTATTATCTCGGCCGAAATAGCCGGGGAACACTGCCTGGCGCAGTTCTTCGAGAATATCGACGATTTTTTCGCGGCTGGGCAGACTATGGCCGTTTTTTTTACAGAACAGTTCTTCTACCTGGTAGGTTTCCGTCATTTTCTGGACGGCTTCTGTGATAATTTCTGCTTTATTCATATCTCCTTGCCTTTCTGCAATACAGCTTGCGGATCCGTATGCTTTTTATGCGAAAAAGCTCTCTGCCAAGGACACGTCGCCGATAAAGCCCACGGTGCCGAGCATGTACATGGAGCCGTCTTCTTCGATATCCACTTCGATGATGCCGCCGGGTTGGCTGACGTTGACCCGGTTTTCAATAAGGCCTAGCCGATGAAGAACGGCCGCCGCCGCGCAGCTTCCGGTGCCGGAAGCCCTGGTGTAGCCGGAACCCCGCTCGTAGATTTCGATTTCGATATTAAATTTGTCGATGATCCGGCAGATCTGTAGGTTCATCCGGTTGGGAAAATGCGCGTCCATTTCCACATAAGGACCTAGCTCCATGACGGCCTCTTTGCTGACGGAGTCGGCAAGAAGGATGCAGTGGGGATTTCCCACGCTGACGCAGGAGGCTTCGTAGGGCTTCCCATGGAACGTGAAGGTTTCCTGTAAGACTTCCCGGGAGGGACCCGTCACGGGAATATCGTCGGAGAGAAAGCTGGCCTTGCCCATATGGATTTTAAATTCGGTGCCGCGGCCGTTGAGGCATTCGACTTCCACCGGGCCGATGGCGGTTTCCACCGAAAAGTTCTGATTGGCGACGTATTCCTGATCGATCAAGTATTTGGCGAAGATGCGCACGCCGTTGCCGCTGATCTCTGTTTCGGTGCCGTCTGCGTTGAAGATCCGTACTTCCAGCTTGCCGTTTTCCAGGATCGGGCCGTATAGGATGCCGTCCGCTCCGATGCCGAAGCCGCGCCTGCATAGCAGTTCAATTTTTTTTCCGGCCAGTTCTAGTTTATTTTTGTTTGGGTCCAGGATCAGATAATCGTTTCCCAGGCCCTGGTATTTTGCCATTTTGATTGTATGATTCATATGCGATCGTCCTCCTTTGACTATCCGGGGCGCTCCTTACGGGAATTTCCAGGAGTACTCCGCACAGCTGCTGCTTCTTTATTTTAATAGTATACCTTATCCCGCCGGGAAATCCAAGCTTTTTCAAAAAGCGTCGCATGGATGCGGAACGGCCGCACGCTCCATTGACATAGAAATTGCTCTGGTTTACAATACAAAAAACGGATGCCGGCGGATGGGCCGGGCGACGCAGGATCATTCGATTCCGGTGTCGGCAAAAACGAGTAGGAGGAGAAAAAATGCTGGAGCAGTTAAAGCAGGAGGTTTTTGAAGCGAACATGGCGCTGCCTAAGATGGGGCTTGTGATTTTTACCTGGGGAAACGTCAGCGGGATCGACAGGGAGAGGGGGCTTTTTGTCATTAAGCCCAGCGGCGTGGAATATGATGCCTTAAAGCCGGAGGATATGGTCGTTGTGGATTTGCAAGGCGAGGTGGTGGAGGGCGCATATCGCCCCTCGTCGGATACGCTGACGCATCTGGAGCTTTACAAGGCGTTTCCAAAGATCGGCGGCGTGGTGCATACTCATTCCGCTTGGGCCACAAGCTGGGCGCAGGCAGGGCGCGGGATCCCCTGCTATGGCACGACCCATGCGGATCACATGTACGGGGAAATTCCTTGTACCAGGAGCCTGACAAAGGAAGAGGTCGAGGAGGCTTATGAAAGAAATACCGGGAGGGTAATCGCCGAATGCTTTCAGGGGAGGGATTACCAGGCCGTTCCGGCGGTGCTCTGCCAGAATCACGGCCCCTTCACCTGGGGAGGGGACGCGAAAGAAGCGGTGCACCATGCAGCCGTCTTGGAGCAGGTGGCCATGATGGCCGCCCGGACGGAAATGCTGAATTCTCATGCGGCTCTTGCACCCCAGTACGTGCAGGATAAGCATTATTTTCGCAAGCACGGTGCGAACGCCTATTATGGCCAGAAGTAGCTTTTACGTCCATTGCAATTTCACTGGGAATCATGTATAATACCTGTGGAAAAATTGCCCTGCGGATATCCCAGGGGAATCTACGAAACATCCGAGAATAAAAAGAATGAGTAAGGGAGGATATGGAACATGCGAGTGGATGGGGAGGACTTTGCCCGATCGTGTAGCTGCGGAGAGGTTCACAAGGTAAGCGTCCGGGGGATTCTGATCGAACCTGGCGCTGTAGATGCGCTGGAAGAGAGAATGGCGGACGGTGATCTAAGAGAATATATTTCCCCGCTGCTTCTGTGCGATACGAATACGTATCAGGCGACGATTGAGCCGATGGAGGATATCTACGAACGCTGCCAGGTGATTACACTGCAGGCCGAAGGGCTGTGCGCCGACGAGTATGCGGTAGAGATTATCCTAAGCATCATGGAGGAGGACATTGACCTGATGTTGGCCGTGGGCGCCGGCGTCATCCATGATCTGTGCCGTTACGTGGCGCATCAGCAGGGGATTCCCTATATTTCCGTGCCGACAGCCGCCTGTGCCGGCGGCGTTGCCTCCCCCTGGGCGTCGATGCGCTGGCAGGGGACAAAGAAGCTGCTGCCGGCCGCGGGGCCGATCGGCGTTGTTGGAGACACTCGTATTTTTTCCAAGGCAGGTCGATTAAACGCTGCCGGTCTAGCAGATTTTCTTAGTATTTGTATCTGTCTGGCGGACTGGAAGATCGCCCATATCCTGACCGGGGAATATTTCTGTGAAGAGATTTGCCGGATGCTGGAGCGGGCGCTCAAAGATATCAAGTCCTGTGCCAAAGGCATTGGGCAGGGAGATGAGGAAGCTTGTGAAAAGCTGCTGTATGCCCTGACGCTTGCCGATGTGGCCGTACAGATGGCCGGAAGCCTCCGCCCCGTCTCTGGCGCTGTGCAGGCGCTTGTGGACGTATGGGAGATGGAGGTGTGCAGCGATCCGCTGCCAGCTCTTTATGGAGAGAAGAAGGGAATCGCCCTGCTTCTTTGCCTGAAAGAATATACGCGTATCGGAGAGGCCATCCGCCAAGGACGCTGCGAGGTTTTGGAATACGGCGGTATGGAGGAGGAGCTTTTGGAAAAGACCTTCGGGGCCAAGGGCCGGCTGGAGGAGATTCGACGGGAAAATACCCCCGATCCATTGGAGGAGATCATCCGGGAAGAGCTGGAGGAATATCTGGAGGCGATCGGGGAGGTCTTAGAAGAATTGCCCGAGGTCTTAGAAGTGGAAGAGCTGCTGCAAAGGGCGGGCTGCCCATGGCGGCCTGCAGACGTCGGGCTTTCGGAGGAGAACCTGTCCCTGTCTATAGAGATTTCTCCCTATGTGCAAAATACGCTGACGCTTATGCGCCTGCGAAAAATGCTGCGGGTACGGCCTTAGAGGAAAAGAGGAGAAAATATTGTGAGGATTGGAACGGGATACGATGTGCATCGTCTTGTGCCGGAGCGGGAGCTAATTTTGGGCGGTGTAAAGATCCCCTATGAAAAGGGGCTGCTGGGGCATTCCGACGCGGATGTGCTGCTTCACGCCATCATGGACGCGCTTCTTGGCGCCGCCGCCTTGGG
Organism: uncultured Blautia sp.; assembly: GCA_948436455.1. Taxonomy (GTDB): domain Bacteria; phylum Bacillota; class Clostridia; order Lachnospirales; family Lachnospiraceae; genus Blautia_A. Next base: position 9,463 of record CAOJIB010000046.1, on the reverse strand, counting down.
GGACATCGGCCGGCATTTTCCAGATACAGATCCGGCGTACCGGGGAATTTCCAGCGTGACCTTGCTGCGGGAGGTGCGAAAGCTTCTGCGGCAGGAGGGCTACCAGGTGGAAAATATCGACGCGACAATCGTTGCGCAAAAGCCCAAGCTGGCGCCGTATCTGGAGGAGATGCGGGAAAATACAGCGGAGGCGCTGGATATTTCTGTGGGGCAGGTCAGCATCAAGGCCACCACGGAGGAAGGGCTTGGCTTTACCGGGAGCGGCGAAGGGATCGCCGCCCAGGCGGTCTGCCTGCTGGCTTAGTAGGACGTGATAGAAGAAAGGAAACAAGATCCGATGAAGGTATATAATACGCTGACAAAGCGAAAGGAAGAATTGATCCCCGTGAAAGAGGGCGAGATCAAAATGTACGTCTGCGGGCCGACGGTATACAATCTGATCCATATCGGCAACGCCCGTCCGATGATTGTCTTTGATACGGTTCGCCGGTATCTGGAATACAAGGGCTACCAGGTTAATTATGTGTCGAATTTCACAGACGTGGACGACAAAATTATTCAGAAAGCATTAGAAGAAGGTGTGAGCGCCGAAGAGATTTCCAGCCGTTACATCGAGGAATGCAAAAAAGATATGGCGGGGATGCAGGTGCTGCCCGCTACTACGCATCCGCTGGCCACCCAGGAGATCGACGGCATGATCGAGATGATCCGGACGCTGATTGAAAAGGGCTTCGCCTATCCGGCAGCGGATGGAACGGTATATTTCCGGGTGAACCGCTTTTTGGAATATGGCAAGCTTTCCCATAAGAATCTAGAAGATCTGCAGTCGGGCTTCCGTTCTTTGCAGGTCTCCGGGGAGGAACAAAAGGAAAGCCCGCTGGATTTCGTTCTGTGGAAGCCGAAAAAGGAGGGCGAGCCCTATTGGGAATCCCCCTGGTGCCAGGGAAGACCGGGCTGGCATATCGAATGCTCTGTTATGGCGAAAAAATATCTGGGGGAGGAAATCGACATCCATGCCGGCGGCGAAGATCTGATTTTCCCCCATCATGAGAACGAAATCGCTCAGAGCGAATGCTGCAATGGAAAGCCCTTCGCCCGCTATTGGCTGCACAACGCCTTTTTAAATATCGACAACAAAAAAATGTCCAAATCCCTGGGCAATTTCTTTACGGTCCGCGAGATTTCCAAGGAATACGATCTGCAGGTGCTGCGCTTTTTCATGCTGAACGCCCATTACCGCAGTCCCTTAAATTTCAGCCGTGAATTAATGGAATCGTCGAAGAACGCGCTGGAGCGGATCTGCAACGGCGTGGAATACCTAAAGGACTGCGAAAAAGCGGCCGGCCGGGAGGCGCCCAGCGAACAAGAAGCCGGCCAGAAGCAGGAAATCGACGGCTATGTAAAGAAATTCGAAGAGGCCATGGAGGATGATTTTAATACGGCGGACGCCATCGCGGCCGTTTTTGAGCTGGTGCGTTTTGCAAACAGCTCCTTATCCGATGCAAGCGCCAGAGAGCTTTTGCAGTACGCGTTGGAAAAGCTGCAGATGCTCTGCGGCCTTTTGGGGCTTCGCACGGAACAAAAGGAAGAGATCCTGGAAGAGGAGATTGAAGCCCTGATCGAGGAGAGGCAGGCGGCCAGAGCGGCGAAGGATTTTGCCCGGGCGGATGCGATCCGGGAGGAATTAAAGGCGCGGGGCATCCTCTTAAAGGACACTCGTGAAGGAGTAAAATGGAAGAAAGCCTGAGATATTTTAAAGAGCAATTCCACCTGCCGGATATCGATCTGCGCACCTATTCCCCGCTGACGCTGGCCTATATCGGGGACGGCGTATACGAAGCGCTGATCCGTACGTATCTGGTGGGGAAGGGAAACGCGCCGGTGGGCCGGCTGCATAAAAGATCCAGCGCCCTGGTAAGCGCCAAGGCGCAGGCGGTGATCGTGAAGGCGCTTCTGCCCCATCTGACCGAGGAGGAAGCGCAGGTCTATAAGAGAGGACGCAACGCCCATCCCTCTACCGTGGCGAAAAACGCTACGGTGGCGGATTACCGGCGGGCCACGGGCTTTGAGGCGCTGGTGGGCTATCTATATCTGAAGGAAGATTGGAAACGGCTGACGGAGCTGGTGAAGATCGGACTGAAATCCAAAGGAGAGACGATTTGAAGGAAGAATACGGCAAGCAGGAAAAAGAGCTGATTGAAGGCCGCCACGCAGTCTTGGAGGCGTTTTGCGCCGGCCGCTTTGTGGATAAGCTGTACGTGCAGGAAGGCTGCAAGGACGGCCCCGTGCTGTCAATCCTGCGGGAAGCGAAAAAAGGATCGGTCATCGTACAGTATGTTTCCCGGGAGAGGCTGGAGCAGCTTTCCCCGACGGGAAACCATAAGGGGGTCGTGGCCCGGATGGCGGCTTATGGCTATGCCAGCGTCGAGGAAATTTTAGAGCGCGCCAGAAAAAAGAAAGAGCCGCCCTTTCTTCTCCTTTTGGATAATGTGGAGGATCCGCATAATCTGGGGGCGATTCTGCGGACGGCAAATCTGGCGGGCGCCCACGGTGTGATCATTCCTAAGAGGCGGTCGGTGGGATTGACGGCCATCGTGGCCCGTACGTCGGCTGGCGCGGTGAATTATACGCCGGTGGCCCGGGTTTCCAATCTGGTGGCAACGATGAAAAGCCTGAAAAAACAGGGAATCTGGTTTGTCTGCGGAGCCATGGACGGCGTGCAGATGTACGATCTGGACCTGACCGGACCCATCGGCCTTGTCATTGGCAATGAAGGCGAGGGCGTCAGCCGGCTGGTAAGGGAAACATGTGATTTTGCGGCGGCGATCCCAATGAAAGGGGATATTGATTCTCTGAACGCCTCAGTGGCAGCGGGCGTTCTTTCCTATGAGATCGTGCGCCAGAGACTGGGATAACTAAAGAGGCGGTTTATGGATCGTTACAGTCAATATACGGACGAAGAATTGATCCGGATGCTCCGGCAGGGGGAGCAGGAAATTCTGGATTATCTGATGGAAAAGTACAAGGATTTTGTGCGGAAGGAAGCCCGGGCTATGTATCTGATCGGCGGAGAAACGGACGATTTGATCCAGGAGGGAATGATCGGGCTTTTTAAAGCCGTGCGGGATTATGACGAGGGGCGGGAGGCGGCTTTTTTTACCTTTGCGAAGATCTGTGTGGATCGGCAGCTTTATAATGCGATCCAGGGGTCCAAAAGGCAAAAGCACCAGCCCTTAAATACGTACGTCTCTTTGAGCGATCACGAGGATGTGCGCCTGGGAGAATTCCTGGCCCAAAGCCCGGAGGCTATTGTTATCGACCGGGAAAACGCCCAGCTTTTGGAACAGCACATTCATGCATGTCTCAGCGGCTTTGAGAATCAGGTGCTTGATTATTATCTGCGAGGCTACGGCTACGTACAGATCGGCCGGCTGCTGGAGAAAAGCCCGAAATCCATTGACAACGCCCTCCAGCGCATTCGGGGAAAAGTAAAAGAATGTCTGGGGTGCGTCTAAAAAGCGCGCAGGAAGCGGCGGCTACAGAGCTTCCCACCGACAGGAGGCGCCGCAGGGCAGCACAAGGGAGGTGGAGGCGACGGGAAGCCCGATTTCCTGGGCGTCTACGCGGCCGCGAAAGGCGGCAAGCTCCAGAGACAATAAATAAGTCAGGACAGAAGGCGCCAGTCCGGTCGTGTAAGAGTTTATCAGGAAAAACAGCGGTTCTTTGGAAAGAAGCTGGGCGCAGAGTTTAATCAGAGGGTGAATCGTATCCTCGATTTTCCAGATTTCCCCCTTAGGGCCGCGGCCGTAGGAGGGCGGATCCATAAGAATCGCATCGTACTGATTGCCCCGGCGGATTTCTCGCTGAACGAATTTCATGCAGTCGTCTACCAGATAGCGGATGGGCGCTTTTTCCAGGCCGGAGACGGCGGCGTTTTCCTTGGCCCAGGCGACCATGCCCTTGGAGGCGTCCACGTGAGTGACCGAAGCGCCGGCCGCGGCCGCCGCCAAGGTAGCGCCTCCGGTATAGGCGAAGAGATTCAAGACTTTTACCGGTCGGCGGGCGGCTTCTATTTTTGAACGGCACCAGTCCCAGTTGACGGCCTGCTCCGGGAAAAGGCCGGTATGCTTGAAGCTAAAGGGCTGCAGACGGAAGGTCAGATCCTGATAGCGGATCTGCCACTGATGCGGCAAATGAAAAAATTCCCACTCGCCGCCGCCTTTTTTGCTGCGGTGGTAGTGGCCGTTTTTCTTCTTCCATCCGGGATGCTTTTTTTGCGTGTCCCAGAGAATCTGAGGGTCGGGACGGATCAGGAGATACTCCCCCCACCGTTCCAGCTTTTCTCCCGCCGACGCGTCTAGTATTTCATAATCCTTCCATTGATCTGCGATCCACATACTTGGAACCTCCTTGGGCAAATTCTGTAATAGTTCAGCCTTTGGCCAAACTGTTACGAAATCTGGCCCATTTGAAGTTTTCCTTCGGCAAAGGGGCCAAATTTTGGCAGCCAATACACATTCTTACGGATTTTGCAGCTAGTGCAAAGTCCTAGGCCAAACTGTTACCAAATTCTTGGTGTGACCTCTATAGTTTACCTGCAAAGAGCAAAATTGTAAATACTTACATAAAATAGTAAAGCCGGATCTGGAATGGCCGCCGTCTGAAATTCATAGAAAAATCCTGGCTACTTTCCTGCTGCCGATTCGCAGAAGGAATTCCACATGTTGCATAATTTCAAGGGGAAAGGGTTTTGTCTTTTTGTGCGTTTTGTCCTGCGATGCTTTGAGCAGTTCGGCGACGGTAGAAAAATGGAGAAAATCACCGGACGCTTCCTTCCGAATAAATACTTGACGCATGATTTTCAAACGCTTAATATATACAAAAAGAATTTTATTACTGCAAAAAACGAATGATCCGAGGAGGCTATTATGAAACCATACGTCAAGATGAACCAAGAAGAGCTTTTAGCTCTTCAAAAGGAATTGGAACAGGAGTTTACGGCGGTAAAAAGCCGGGGGCTGTCGTTGGATATGTCCAGAGGAAAGCCCTCCGCCGCGCAGCTAGATATTTCCATGGGTATGATGGATGTGCTGAACAGCAGTACAGATTTAAAGTGCGAGACAGGCGTGGACTGTAGGAATTACGGCGTGATCGACGGGATTCCCGAGGCAAAGCGGCTGCTGGGAGCGATGTCGGAGGTAGATCCGGAGAAAATCATCATTTACGGCAATTCCAGCTTAAGCATCATGTTCGATACGATTGCCCGCTGTATGAGCCACGGCGTGATGGGCCATACGCCCTGGTCAAAGCTGGAAAAGGTAAAATTTCTCTGTCCGGTGCCCGGCTATGACCGCCATTTTACCATGACCGAGTTTTTCGGGATTGAAATGATCAACGTGCCGATGCTGCCCACCGGGCCGGATATGGATATGGTGGAAAAGCTGGTCGGCGAGGATCCGCTGATTAAGGGAATTTGGTGCGTGCCCAAGTATTCCAATCCACAGGGCATCACCTATTCCGATGAAACAGTGCGTCGCTTTGCCAGATTAAAGCCCGCGGCCAAGGATTTTCGGATTTTCTGGGATAACGCCTACAGTATCCATCATCTGTACGAGGAGGACCAGGATTTCCTGATCGAGATCCTAGGGGAATGCGAGCGCGCCGGCAATCCAGATATGGTTTATAAATTTACGTCTACTTCCAAAGTCAGCTTTCCGGGTTCGGGAATCGCGGCGGTGGCGGCTTCCGAAGCCAATCTGGAGGATTTCCGCAATTATATGAAGATGCAGACGATTGGACACGACAAGTTGAATCAGCTTCGGCATGTGCGCTTTTTCAAGGATCTGGACGGCCTGCACGCCCATATGAAAAAGCATGCGGATATCATCCGGCCAAAATTCGAGCTGGTAATCCGAAAATTGGAAGAAAATTTAGGAGGTCTTGAGATCGGCTCCTGGACGAAGCCCAAAGGCGGCTACTTTATTTCCTTTGATTCCATGGAGGGTTGTGCAAAGGCTATAGCGGCCCGGGCGAAAGAGGCGGGCGTGGTGCTGACGCCGGTGGGGGCGACCTTTCCCTACGGCCGGGATCCGAAGGATACCAATATCCGGATCGCGCCGACTTTCCCGACGGACGAAGAACTTTCCATGGCAACGGATATCTTTATCTTGAGCGTCAAGCTGGCGAGCGTGGAGAAGCTGCTGGCGCAATAACTTTTCGGAAAATGATTTTTACGACAGAAAATTTTGCTGCCGGACGCCGTTCATATTCCTTCCCTGACGGCGTTTTCCGGCATAGGATACAAAAGCCGCCGCTCCAAAGAGAAGCGGCGGCTGCAAAGGAGGCTCTATGGAAACCGGGAGAAGGAAAATGAAATTATGGAAAAAAATCGTCATTGCGCTGATCGTTGTGCTGCTTTTGGCGGCGCTGGGGATTTACTTTGGGGGAGCGTACTACTTTTCCAGACATTTTCTGCCCGGTTCCAGGATCAATGGTATGGACTGTTCGTTCCTGACCGTGGAGGAAATTCAGGAGCGGATCGCCGATGAAATCGCCACGTACACGCTGACGATCCATGAAATGGACAATGTGGATGAAAAGCTGGTGGCCGAGCAGGTAGGCTTGACGTACATCCCGGACGATACGATTCCGCGGCTCTTGGAAGCTCAGGACATGTGGACCTGGTTTACCGCGATAAAAAGCGATAAAACTTACGAAATGACGGCCAATACCACGTATAACGCCGCCAAGCTGGAAGAAGCGGTGGCCAGTCTTTCGGCCTTTGCGCCAGAGAATGTCACAGAACCCCAGGACGCGTATATGCAGGAGGCCAACGGCCTGTATGAGATTGTGCCGGAGGTGGAAGGCAATAAGCTTTCTAAAAGGCGCGTGACCCGTCTGGTGAAGCGTTCCGTGGAAAAGGGCAAGACGGAGCTGGATCTGGTGAAGTGGAAATGCTACTATAAGCCGGAGATTTACCGGGACGATGAGGCGCTCAATCAGGAGGTGGCCCAGCTCAACCAGCTATTGAGCGTGGAAATCACATACAATTTCGGCGATCGGACAGAGACGCTCAACAGTACGCAGATTCGGGAATGGCTGGTGCGTGGAGAGGACGGCTCGTATACGCTGGATCCGGCGAAGGTAGCGGATTATGTCAATCAGCTGGGTTATAAATACGATACCTTCGGCTGTACCCATGAGTTTACAACCAGCAACGGTGAGACGATTTCCGTTCCCGGCGGAGATTACGGCTGGGCCATCGACCAGGCCCAGGAAGCCCAGGCGCTTACGGAAGCAATCCTGGCCGGTGAGACGCAGGTGCGGGAGCCGATCTATGCTTACACGGCCTGGAGCAGGAATACGGACGATATCGGGGATACGTATGTAGAGATCAGCATTTTGGAGCAGCGGATGTGGTTCTATTACGGCGGCGCGCTTCTGGTGGATACGCCCATTGTGACCGGCAACCACAGCAAGGGGTGGGATACGCCGGTGGGCATTTATGCCATTGACGCGAAAAAATCCCCCGCCATCCTGAAAGGAGAAGGCTATGCCAGCCCGGTGACCTATTGGATGCCTTTTAACGGCAACGTGGGAATCCACGACGCGGATAACTGGCGGGAAGAGTACGGCGGCGATATCTATCTGGAGGGCGGTTCTCACGGCTGCGTCAATACGCCGTCGGAGAATGCGGAGACCATTTATAATTATATTGACGTCGGGGCGCCGGTGATCGTGTATTAAAAGGAAAGGTTTGGTGGAGGGAATGAAGATTGTTGTGTTAGCTGGGGGGACCAGCACAGAGCGCGCCGTCTCCATCGTTTCGGGGACGGAGGTCTGTAAGGCGCTGCGCCTGGCGGGACATCGGGCGGTGCTGGTGGATGTATTTTGCGGGGCTGAGCCGCCGAGGCAGGGCGAGCCTTTTCCGGAGAGCTATGATTGTGAAAAGGCGAGGGCTTATATGGAATCCTTCAACGGCCGCATAGAGGAAATGCAGGAGGGCCGGCGGGAGTTTTTCGGGCCGCGGGTGGTAGAGATCTGCCACGATGCGGATATGGTTTTTTTGGCGCTGCACGGAGCCAACGGCGAGGACGGCCGGGTGCAGGCGGCGCTGGATTTAGCGGGAATCCCCTATACCGGCAGCGGTCATGTAAGCAGCGCCCTGGCCATGCATAAAGGAATCGCCAAAACGTTGTTATCCGCCGGCGGCGTGCCCGTTCCCCGGGGGATTACGATGAAAAGAACGGACGATACAAAGGCGCTTCCCGCAGGGATGACGCTTCCGTTGGTCGTGAAAACCTGTTGCGGCGGCTCTAGTGTGGGCGTATTTATCGTGCATACAAAAGAGGAATATGCCAAGGCTCTTGACGACGGCTTTTCTTATGAAGAAGAAGTGGTGATCGAAGAATATATCGAAGGGCGGGAGTTTTCCGTAGGCGTCGTAGACGGAGAGGCCTATCCGGTCATTGAGATCGCGCCGATCGAGGGCTTTTATAATTATGAAAACAAATATCGCCCCGGCTCCACGGTGGAAACCTGTCCGGCGCAGATTCCCAGGGAAGTGACGAAGCAAATGCAGCAATACGCTGAAATGGGCTATAAGGCTTTGGGATTGGAGGCTTACGCCCGGCTGGATTTTATGATGCGCGCCAATGGAGAAATCTTCTGTCTGGAAGCGAACACTCTTCCGGGAATGACGCCCACCAGCTTACTTCCCCAGGAAGCGGCGGCTCTTGGCATCAGCTTTCCCAGGCTGTGCGAACGGCTGATTGAGGTTTCCCAGAAGAAATACGATAGACTGCGGGGTTCCCTATGAAAAATCTGACATTGGAAAATATTGCAAGGGTATGCGACGGCGTCTATTGCGGCCCTGCCGAAAAAAGAGACGAGGAAATCCGTAGTATTACCGCCGATAGCCGCCAGGTGCAGCCCGGCGCGCTCTTTGCAGCGATTGTTGGAGAGCGGGTGGACGCGCATAAGTTTATCCCGGAAGTGATGGCAGGGGGGGCGCTGGCCTCTCTTGCCGAGCGGGAGCTGCCCGGAGAATGCCGGCCGTATATCCAGGTGGCTTCCACTTTGGAGGCACTGAAGAAAATCGCGGAGTTTTATCTGCGCCAGCTAAAGGTGCCGGTGGTGGGGATTACCGGCAGCGTAGGAAAGACCAGTACGAAGGAAATGACGGCGGCGGTGCTTTCTCAGAAATTCCGTACGTTAAAAACCAAGGGCAATCATAATAACGAGTTGGGTCTGCCGCTGACCGTCTTCGGGCTGCGGGACGAGGATGAGATGGCGGTGCTGGAAATGGGTATCAGCAACTTTGGAGAAATGAGCCGCTTAGGAAAGATCGCCCGCCCGGATACCTGCGTCATTACCAATATCGGGCCTTGCCATCTGGAATTTTTGGGCGACCGGGACGGCGTCTTTCGGGCTAAGACGGAAATTTTTGAATATGTAAAACCTG
>CAOJIB010000045.1 GCA_948436455.1 uncultured Blautia sp. | reverse complement strand
TTGATCGAGCCGCCCTGATTATAAATAGTAGGCTGTTCGGGATTCTGGCCGTTGATTTTGCAAGAAGACGTATCATCCTCGAAATTGTCGCTGGCATCATAGTTGCTGTTTGTGATCTGCAACGTCGCTCCGGTGGATACCATAAGCGTGGGTGCTTTTGCATCTACGGCATTTGTTAATGTATGGTCGTTCAAATCCAGGAGAAAATTTCCATTCTCCGGAATCGTTACGCATTCCGTCACGTCTTTGGTAAGCTGGATTGTGACCGGATCATTTGCGGCGGACGTTTGCTTTCCGATAGCTTCTAACGCCGCTGCTATACTGGCATAGGTATTGGTGCTAGCATCGGTCGTTTCTCCTATCTTGAAGGTGTTTTTGTCTTCACTTATAGGAAGATCGGAATTTTCCCCCGTCTCCGCCGAAAATTCCGGTGCAGTCTCCTCCGCCAGGAATTCTCCCTCCTGGGGTACGGCTTCGAATTCCGCCGCGCCGGCCGGCACGGCCGTAAGCAGCATCGCCGTCGAGAGCAGGATGCCTGTGCCGCGCTTCCAGAATTTTTTCAGATTTTTCTGTTTCATACTTGATTCCTCCTTTTTAATTTTTCGCTTGATACGCCGGAGGCGCTATCGTATATGCCTGTTGGGGCAGGCGAATACTCCCCTCGGGTGTACTTTGCAGCGCGCGCTCCGGCGTTTGGGCACGTTTTCATTCTATCACGAAAAAAGCACCGAAAAACGCCAACTGCATTTTCGGTACTTTTTTTGTCATTTTTGGTATATATTTTTGAAAAAAATGCTTGCAAAGCGATAACAGCTTGTATCTGAATCACAGAAAAGATTTTTTTACAAAATTTTTTATTCTTTTTGTAAGGTCAATAGGATCGTATAGCCGTCTTTTGTACGGGTAATCTGCAGATTCCCTCTGTTTGACCGCATCCAGCGGCGAAAGGGCCGAGGGGAAATCCGCGCTTGGGATGGGGCGCTAAAGGCCAGGGAGAAAACAAGCTGGTTTCGGACGGTTGCGGCATGCAGCCGGATCGCCGGCGTTTGCGCTTTCGGGACGGCCTTGGCGTTTTGGAGGGCAAGCTCTAAGAGCTTTTGAAGAAGGAAAAGAATTTCGCCGGTATCCAGATCGCCGCCGTCGTATTCCTGGAAAAGGAAATCGGTGCGGATCCCTTCCTGGCGGCAGCGCTTCTCCGTTTGCGTAAGCAGCGCGTCCAGGGCCCAGTGATTGCAGTAAATGCCGGAGGTTACTTCCTGGTACTGCGCCCGCAATTCTCCGAGATAGTCGGCCAGCCGGCCGTCGGTCAGCTGCTCTTCGTCAAGGGATAGGATCTGCTCCATCTGCGCGTCCATGACCTTCTGGTAATGGCGTACCTTCTGGATCTGGCTGCTGATTTCATAATAATAGGATTCCAAAAGCCGCTGCTGCATCCGAAGATATTCGTTTTCCGCCTGAACCTTTCGGCGGTGCAGCCAGAAGAAGCCAAAGCCGATCGCCCCAAAAAGAGTCATGCTTCCCAGGATCGGGAAAATACCAGACCATTCCATATCCATAGAGACGACGGCCTCCGAGCAGCAGGCGTAAATATTGACCAGAATATAGCTGATATACAGGAACCATAAGAGCTTTCGGTGCTTTGGTTCATAGCTGCGAAAGCGCAGGAGCTTTTTGGCAAAGCATTTGTAAAACAGCGCGAACAAAAGAAGCTACAGCGGGGCGGCCAGAAGATCTAAGGGCTGTAGGGGCAGATAGATCATGGCGTTGAGCGGCCGCCCCTCCAGAGAATTAATGATCGTATTGGCGCAGAGCATGATCGCGGAGGCCAGCACTTCGCCGCTCCAGGCGGAAATAGCCACTTTTAAGGGACTGCCCTGGAAAATAAACAGGCAGAGGAGATAGAGAAGGAAGCCGTTTAAGACCATCAGGATGAAAAGGAGAAGCTTCCACCAGGTTTCGTGCAGATAATAATGCCGCCAGATACCGTCCACCAGAAAGCGGATGACAAAGGCGCGGATGAAAATATATCCGTAAAAAAACCGCCAGGTTTTCTTTTTGCCGGTGAGAAGCCCTGTGATTTCCAGAAATATGCAGAGCGTTACGGTGTTCATGAGAAGCACTCGGATAAAGGGATTGATGATTTGCCAAAGTTCTTTTATCATGCGGTTTCTCCTTCTGGCCGGCCGGGCGTAAAGAGCCAGATCCGTACGGCAAAGCAATTCTTTTCCGTCCGATATTCCTGGCGCCCGTGATACTTAGCCACCAGGCTGGCGATGATTTTTGTTCCGATGCCATGCTCTTCCCGGGGATATTTTTTGGTGGAAAAGTCCGGGCTGTTTGTCGGCAGGATCTGATTCGAGACCTCCAAAAAGATGTGATCGTCCTTTTCTTCCATGAAAAGGCGAACGTCCCGCTTTGCTTTATCCGAAATTTTCCCGCTGGCTTCGATGGCGTTTTCCAGAAGATTGTGGAGCAAGCCGGCGATATCCGCGCCCTTTATGCGACTATAGGAGGCGTCCAGAATTTGAATCGAAAGGGGGATTTCCTGCTCTTCGCATTGCCGGGCGGCCAGGTCGCAGACGGCGTTGATAATTTCATTTTCGCAGTAGGGCCTGGTCTGTACCGCCCGGTATTTTTCCTTGATTTCTTCGATATATTCCTGGATATTTGGAGATTCTCTATGGCGAGCCAGAAGCAGCTCCAGCGTCTGGATATGCTTGGCCAGGTCATGCCGATAGCGCCGGACGGCCTCGATACGCTCCTGGATACTGACGTAATAGCTCTGCATGGATTCCATATAGAGCTGCAGCATCCGGTTTTCCCGCTCCGTCTGCCGCATATGCAGATAAGCGAAAAGGAATACAAAAAAAGCCAAGAGCAGTAGTAAAATGATGGTGGCGGCAGTACGCATCTGCGTGCTCCTTTCTTGGAAAACTTCTCGGTAGTTCAGGACATCTGCCGCGCAGCCCACTGGGCAAAAGCGTCTTTTGTCCTCTTTATATAGGCGCGGCTGATGGGAATAATCGTTCCATCACGCAGGAGGAAATCCCGCTCCTTCATTTCCAGAATAGCCGGAAAATAGACGATAAAGCTGTTATGGCAGCGTACGAAATCCTCCTTGGGGAGCAGCTCGTTTACCTGGGGAATCGTTTCCCAGATGCCGAATTTCCCGTCGACGGTGTGGATATACGTACGGCGCGTTTCTCTTTCAAAATACAGGATTTCCCGCAGGGGGAAAGAACGTTGGCCACCGCCGATCATCTGAAAATACAACTTCATTTCTTTTTGCATGTGCCGGTGCAAAAGCTTGGAAAAAACCTCGTCCAGGCGGCGGGGAAATTCCTTTTTCAGCACGAAATAAGCGTGCTCCGTCCGGTATACATCTGTGGCGTAGAATAGATAATTGGTTAGATAAACGATCTGGCAGTCCTTCCAGAGCTCGTTGATTTTTTGGGCCGCCGCGATCCCGTCGCCCGTTTGCAGACGGATATCGATAAAGGCCACATCCGGGGCATCTCCCTCCACGGAAAAAAGTGCTTCACTGTCCGTCACAGCGAGCACTTCGAAAGAAAGCCGTTGGCTTTTGCCGTAGTCTTCCAGTAAGGCGGTGGCATGCCGGCACCATAAAAGATCGTCGTCGCAGATGATAATCTTCAAGTATTCTTCCTTTCTGTATCGTCGAAAAGGTAATAAAATAAGACGATATCCTCGTAGACTCCTTCTTTGGTGTAGAAGCCGCCGGGGATGGTTCCCAGGCGTATAAAGCCCAGCTTTTCATAGAGATGAAGCGCGCCTGTATTTGTCTGCACAACCGCGTTAAATTGAAGGATGCGAAAGCCGGATTTCGGAGCCATTTCCAGGGAATGACGTACCAGCTTTTCCCCGATATGACGTCCCCGCAGACGGCCGTCCACGGCGTAGCTGGCGTTTCCAATATGGCCGCAACGCCCCTCGTTATTGGGATGCAGAATATATAATCCCAGGACTTTTCCGTCTTCCTCGGCTACGCAGGTAAAGGTCTGCGCCGAGAAAAATTTTTCGGCTTTTTCTGGTGTCAGCAATTCTTTTTGCGGAAAGGCGACGCCGTCCTCTACGACCTCATTCCAGATGGCGACCATCTGCGGGAGGTCTTCTTGTGTATATTGTCTGAGTATCATACGTGTCTCCTTGAAAGCGGTTTTTCTCATTTGTTTTGGGTAAAAGCCACACAGTTATGGGACGGGGGAAAGGGAAAATCCGTAAGGAAGAATTTCTTCTAGCGTGTGGATTTGAAGCTCTTCCGGGGACGTTCCAAGAATAATTTGGAAGGTTTTCGGAGCGCAGAATTCACTCATAACCTGCCGGCAAATTCCACAAGGATAGGCGGGAACGAGAGTTTCTTCTTTTGTATAGCCGCCGGCAATGGCAATGGCCGAAAAGGCCCGAACGCCCTGGGAAATGGCGCCAGAAAAGGCGCTTCGCTCTGCGCAGATCGTCGCCCCGTAGGAGCTATTTTCTATATTACAGCCGTAAAAGATGTCGCCGTTTTGGGCTAGGAGGGCGGCGCCTACGGCAAAGCCGGAATAGGGACAATAGGAATTTTGCCGGGCCTCTAAGGCTTCTTCAAAAAGTTTTTGTACGTCGGTTGGTTTCATTTTTTCTCCTTTATATACTGGCGAAGGGCTTCGACGGCGGTGGCAATGGGGCTTTCAATATCGTGCAGGACGGGATTGGGAAGGCCGGCTTTTTCCCGCTCCTGATTGGCGATGACAAGCAGGACGGAAGCGACTTTGACGCGCAGATAGCTGCCCACGATAAACAAGGCGGCGGACTCCATTTCTGAAGCCAGACAGCCCATCCGAAGCCAGGCTTCCCACTTGTTTTGCAGTTCGTAGCTAACGGGCTTTGTTTCCGGCGAATGCTGGCCGAAGAAGGAGTCCTTGCACTGTACCACGCCCACATGGTAGGGCTTTTTCAGTGTGTCGGCGGCGGCGATCAGCGCGCTGGTAAGCGCATGATCCGCCAGGGCGGGAAATTCAATGGGCGCGTATTCCCGGCTGGTGCCTTCCATGCGGATTGCGCCGGTGGCGATAACGATATCGCCGCTTTTGACCGACAGATCCATACCGCCGCAGGTGCCCACCCGAAGGAAGGTATCCGCCCCGATCTGCGTCAGCTCCTCTAGGGCGATGGCGGCGGAAGGGCCGCCGATGCCGGTGGAGGTCACGCTGACCTTTTCCCCTTCCAATTCTCCGGTATAAGTCTTATATTCCCGGCTGTCGGCGACGACTTCGGCATGATCCAGATAGCGGGCGATGGTAGCGCAGCGCTTAGGGTCCCCGGGGAGGATGACATATTTGCCCACGTCTCCTTTTTTTAATTGTGTATGGTATTGATAGCCGTCTTTGACGTATTTCATCAGACTTCCTCCTTTCTCATTCCTTCTCAATCTGAAACATGGTTTTCGCGTAATTTTTTTGCCCCAGATACTCCCGTAGGCGTTGTTTAACTTCGGACTTTTTCCCCAGCTTTTTGGCGGCGAGGATTTTGTTGAGCATCTGGTATTTGTTCTGCTGTTTTTCGTCCACTCGATTGACGCTGATGGTTTTTTCCGGGCTTTTCTGCTGGTTGCCCGCGCGTTCCGCTACGAAATAATAGTGCAGGGTTTCGCCGTAAAACAGGGTGAATAATTTGTGGAAAACGCCTTCGTATACGCTGGTTAAGGGCTCGCTTTTGTATTCCAGAGCATCGCCCAGGCCGGTATCCAAGGCGTAATACAGCGTGACTCTGGCCCGGGGATCGGTACGGTATTCCACGCAGATTTTATCGTCCAGCTGCCAGGCGGCCAGAAGCTTTGGCGGCAGCTTCCGGTAAAAGGAAAAGTACAGGCCCTGACCGATGGCGTCGTCCAGTAATCGCTGCATCTGCGCCAGCTGCTTGGCGTTCCATTTGCGGCCGGAGGCGTAGGATTCCAGAAGCGTCAGGCGGCAGATCAGATCCAGCGTTTCGCCCTGCTCCTGGGCTTTTTGCAGGTATTCCAATACGAAGGGCTGCAGCGGCTGATTTTTCATGAAATATCCGTATGAGGCGAAGCTTACGTACGCATGAATGACTTTTTGCTTCCCCGATCCCTTGACATAGCGCGCCAGAATCTGCGCGCCCTGCGCCCGGTAATCCCACTGGAACATTAAAAGCCGCAGGAGCCGTTCCTCGAATTCCGTCGTATTCATGGCAAAGGCTAAGCTTTTCTGCCAAAGATGATACAAATCGTCGATGGAGGCGACGGCGTATTTCAGCAGATAACGAAGGATCACATCGTCGTATTTTCCCCAGCGGAAAATTTCCCAGGCCAGGGAGAGAAGCTCGGGGGCTTCCTTTTCATCGGTTTGGAGAATCCGCCGGCTGCAGAGCATCAGAAGGCTTTCGGGGGCGACGCCTTCCCCGCCGTACTGGCTGAAAATCTCGTAGGCCTCTTCGTATTTCCGGTGGGAGATCAGGATTTCCAGAAGGGAAACCTTATCCACCCGGGCGAAATCCTGGCAGGTTTCCCGGTTCATATCGCCCTTGCCGAATTCTCGGTCGGGATTGGCCTTGTAGTATTCCAGCAGCTTCTGGCGGATGTGGTTTTTATATTCCAGGGAAAACGCCCGCTGCTCCACCAGCCGTTGGTAAATTTCCAGATTTTCTTCAGTAATTTGTTCGTCCTGGCAGACGTTCAGCAAAAAGCCCGGCTCCGTCACTTCCATTTCCATGCAGCGCTCCAGAAGGCCCTGTTCGTCGATCAGCTTGTCTAGCTGATGCTGCACCGTGGCGGCGTAGCGGTTTTGCACCTCGTCGATGAAAAGGATCACCGCGTCTTTTCGGTAGATGCGGGGATAGGCCACGCCGTCCTGGCAGGGATAAATTTCCTCCCGGTCCATCTGGCTGTGCCGCACGGCGATCTGCCGGATCTTTGGATCGCTGCAACGAAGCTGGTAGGTGAAAAGGACGCCGCCCACCAGCTCCGCCTCCTGGGCGTCAAAGGGTTCTTTGGCGAATTCCTGGTAGAGCAGGCCGTAATTTTCGTTCATTTTCCCTTCCCGAAGTTTTTGAAGGGCGAAATCCTTCATAATCGGTTCGTAATGGGCGTAGGTTTTGGGGTCCTCCTGTCTGTGGGAGAGGATATTGGCGTAGACGAACGCCTTCTTCTGGTCGCTGAGGGAATTCTGGTAAATCAGGTACATTTTCAGCGCCTGGGGAAGGGGAGCCCGACTCTTTTCGTCCATGGTTTCGATGTAGTATTCGTATAATCTGGTAATCCGCAGGCCCTTTTCCACGGCCAGGGCGTACCAGGGGAAAAATTCCCGGCGGGTGGGATTTTCCTTCATAATATATTTGCAGATGGCCGCCAGCGTGTCTTTATGAGGCTGTGCCTGGTAGGAAAGGCACAAGGCCCGGTAAAGGCTCCTGGAAAATTTCTTGACATAGCCGCACAAGTAGACGAAGCGCATATGCAGTTCGCTATCCGGGAGCCCCTCTTTCGCCGCGAAGAGAAATACCTGCGTCCAGAAGTCGTCGACCCGGTGGAGCAAGGTGACGTCCCCGGCGACTCTGCGCCAGGCTTCCAGGTAGAGGAAGGGGCTTTTGCAGCCCAGTTCAAACTGCTGTTCCAGCTGGAAGACGGCCCGAGAGGGGGAGTGCAGGAATTCGTCGTCTACCTGCAGGAGCATCCAAAGCAGGGCGAAGCTGTCTCTTTTTTGCTGGTACAGGCTGCGCAGCCTCTGGCAGACCTCTGATTTCTGAACCAAAAGCCCGGTGCGGTAGGCGAGATAAAGGAAAGCACCGGTAAGCGGCGGATTCTCCTTGATGGAGTATTTATCCTGGTGGCGTTTTAAAATATCCCGGGCCTTTTCCCGTTCGCCCCGGCAGTCGTAGAGATACGCCTCCCAGTATTGGTACTGCAGATCTCGAATGCCGCTTTCCTTTAGCTGCCGGATGATGTGGAAGCTGCCGGTCAGATAGTCGGCTTCGGTGCATTTTCCTAAGGCCCATCGTTTGTATTCCAGAAGAAGCGCCAGGCGGTACTGCTTTTCCCGCAGCTTTTTATGTACCTTGGTGTCGCTGTTTTTGGTAGCGGTCACTGTAAAGCGCAAAGTCTCGTAGGGGCCTTTCACAAGGATCTGCCCCTGGTGCCGACCCTGGCCAAGCACCTCCTGGCGGATAATGTATTCCAACGCATAGGTGCTGCCGATGAAATCCTCTTGGGTGATCGTCCGCCGGGGGACTTCCAGAAAATCGCCCTGGCATTCCACCTCCAGCCGCAGATAGCCCCAGCCGCTGCGCTGCACCAGAAAAGCTTCCTTCCGGCTTTCCCGGATCTGGTCGGAAAAGGTCTGCTGCTCTTTCAAGGAAATATGCACCGGCCGCTTTTTCCCGGCGCCGATGAGGAATTCCTCCAGATGCTGATAGGTGATGGGGTCCTTGGTAACGCCCAGATACAGCGCCTGTGTTTTCGGGCTTTTTCCCACCAGGAGCTTTAAGAAGCCCTCGCTTGTAAAGAGGCGGAAGGCCTCTTTGAAATCTCTTTTGGCCAGATCGGTAAAGGCCGAGAGGTCGGTAATTTCCCCGCGTTGGCTTTTCACCTGCTCCTTTTTGATCTGGATGGAAAAGGGAAGCCGATATTCGCCGATATTGGTGGATAGCACGACTTCCCCCGAAAAGCGCTCGCCCGGCAGCAGTCCGGCTGTGTCCACGCCGTACAAAAGGCGGACGGAGATGCCGGAAAACTTCGCCGCGCTAAGCACCAGCCGCCGATGGGTGGAATTGGCGAAGCCCCGAAGCTGCTTATTTTCCTGGGTGCCAAGGTACAGCTCGCCCTGGCAGTTTTCTCCGGCCGGCAGCGTTACAGTGATTTCCTTTTTGGAAAGGATCAGTTCCGGTATTCTGTATTCAAATTTTCCATTTGCTAACTGTTCCATTCGTTTTTTCACGATTTCCCGCCTCTATATCTGATAAATCCGCCGGGAAGCTTCCCGGCAGGCCCTTTTATTTTGTTTGGATACGCATGATTGCCATTTCGGAAAATATGCTGTATACTGAATAATTATACACTAGAAAAACTGTCGGCGCAACTGACAAAGAGGGAGTTCTTTGGCAGGAATCCCGCCAGAGAAAAGAGGGAATTATGTTACAGCATAAAGATCATTTTCATGGGAGCGACTTGGAAAAGATCGAGCAGGTTTTTGGCATTAAGAAAGAAGATATCACTAGTTTTAGCGCCAATGTCAATCCGCTGGGGATTTCCGGCGCGCTGAAGACTACGCTGGGGGAACATCTGGACGCGATTACCCGCTATCCGGATCGGGAATACACGAAGCTGCGCCAATGCATCGCCGCCTATACTGGCGCACGGATGGAAAATATTGTCGTAGGGAACGGGTCTACAGAATTGATTTCACTTTTTATTCAGACAAACCGACCTAAGAAAGCCCTGATTTTGGGGCCGACCTATTCGGAATATGAACGGGATATTGCGCTGGGCGGCGGCGTCAGCCTGTATTATCCCCTGCGGGAGGAGCATCAGTTTCGGATCAATGTAGAGGATCTTTGCGGGCATCTGCATGAAGGCCTGGATCTTCTGGTTCTGTGCAATCCCAATAACCCCACGTCTTCGGCGATCACGAACAGCGATATGCGCAGGATTTGCGACGTCTGTCTCCAGTACGGTATTTTCGTTATGGTGGACGAAACCTATGTGGAATTTGCGCCCAACGAGGCCCAGGTAACGTCGGTCCAGCTGACGAATTATTACAACAATCTAATCATTTTGCGGGGCGTTTCCAAGTTTTTCGCGGCGCCAGGCTTGCGTCTGGGATACGCCGTTACCGGGAATCAAGATCTGATCCGGGAGATGAATACCTTAAAGGATCCCTGGACGATCAACAGCCTGGCGGAGATCGCCGGGCAGGTCATGTTCCAGGATCAGGCGTATATACAGGCGACGAAAGAGCTGATTACGAAGGAACGAGACCGCCTGTTCGACGTTTTGTCGGCCAGCAGCCAGGTACAAGTGTACCGCCCCAGCGCGAATTTTCTCCTGATGAAGATTTTAAAGGAGGAGGTGGATGCCGCTAGGCTTTTTGAGCACTGCATCAAAAAAGGCCTGATGATTCGCGACTGTTCCACCTTCCCCTTCCTGCATGCCGGCTTCGTCCGGTTCTGCATCATGCTACCGGAGCAAAACGACCGGCTGTTGGCCGCTTTTCGGGAGCTTTTAGAGATTCCCTGATTTGGAAAGTGTTTCCAGCTCCTCAAGCCACAGGGCGGCCTGGGCGTCGCTGGGCATCCGGAGGTCGCCCCTGGGGGAAACGGCTACGCTGCCCACCTTGGGGCCGTCCGGCAGACAGGAGCGTTTGTACTGCTGGGAAAAGAACCGGCGGTAGAAGGTTTTTTCCCAATGCAGGATCACGTCTTTCGTATAGACGTCTTGGAATACTTTGGAGGCGATCCGGTAGATTTTCCTTGGAGAATAGTCGCACCGGAGCATATAATACAGGAAAAAGTCATGCAGCTCGTACGGACCGACTAGATCCTCAGTTTTCTGGGAAATCTTCCCATCCGCCGGAGGCAGAAGCTCTGGGCTTACCGGCGTATCCAGGATATCTTGCAGCACTTGGGAGAGCGTTTCTTCTCCACAGGTTTGGGCATAGTATTCCACCAGATAACGAACCAAGGTCTTAGGAACGGAACCGTTGACGCCGTACATAGACATATGATCGCCGTTGTAAGTGGCCCATCCAAGAGCCAGTTCGGATAAGTCACCGGTGCCCACCACAAGGGCGCCTTTTTGGTTGGCCAGATCCATTAGCACCTGTGTTCTCTCCCGAGCCTGAGCGTTTTCGTAGGCAACGTCGCAGCGATCAAGGGGCTGGCCGATATCCCGGAAATGAACGGTGACGGCTTCTTTAATATCCACTTCCTGCAAGGTGGCGCCAATCTTCTTGGCCAGCAGGCAGGCGTTGGTATACGTGCGATCCGTGGTGCCGAAGCAAGGCATGGTCACGGCCAGGATGTTCTTGCGGGGAAGCGCAAGGAGGTCGAAGGCCCTTGCAATGACCAGAAGAGCCAGCGTGGAGTCCAGTCCGCCGGAGAGGCCCACGACGGCCTGTGTGCTGCCCACGTGCGCCAGCCTTTTTTTTAGGCCCATCGCCTGAATCTGCAGGATTTCGTCGCATCGGCAGGCCCGCTCTTTAGGATCCTGGGGAACGAAGGGATTGGCGGGGTATTTTCGATCCAGGGTCGTGGGAGCGATCGTCACATGGAAGGGGATGTACGTATAGCCTTCCTGGTTGGTGGGGGCGAAGGTATTCATCCGCCGGCGTTCACTGCCTAGCCGGGATAGGTCGATGTCGCCGTACAGGACGCTGTTTTCGAATCGCCGTCCTTCGGCCAGGAAAACGCCGTTTTCCGCGATCAGATTCTGACCGCCAAAGACAAGATCCTGGGTGGATTCTCCTTCGCCGGCCGTGGCGTAAACGTAGCCGCAGACCAGCCGCGCCGACTGGCCGAGAGCCAGTTCCCGGCGGTACGTATCTTTTCCAACCACTTCGTCGCTGGCGGAGAGATTGACCAGGATCCGTGCGCCAGCCTGGGCGTGGGCGATGCTGGGCGGCTGGGGTACCCACAGATCTTCACAGATCTCTGCCGCCACCAGAAGCCCTTCCATTTCCTGGCAGGCGAAAATCAATTGGTCGCTTACAGGTACTAGGCGCATGCCGAAAAGGATTTGGCCGCGCAGGCCTTTTCCAGAGGTAAAATGCCTAGCCTCGTAAAATTCTCCGTAATTGGGCAGATGGCTCTTGGGAACAAAACCGATGATTTCCCCGCGGTTTAAGACCGCCGCCGTATTGTAGAGCTTGTCTTGGTATTCCAGCGGAAAGCCGATAAAGATCAGGGCGTCTATATGCATCGTCTCTTTCGCAATGTGCAAAAGCTCTTCCTTCGCCCCGTCAAGGAGTACCTTCTGGTAGAACAGGTCGCCGCAGGTGTAGCCGGTCAGGCACAGCTCTGGGAAAACCATGATCTTGGCCTGGCGGGCCGCCATTTCTTTTATGAGCCGTAGAATTTCTCTGGCATTGGCTCTGCAGTCGGCCACCTGGACATAGGGAGTGGCCGCCGCCACTTTTATAAATCCGTCGCGCATGTTTTTGTAACCTCCTATCGCATCGGCCGGCGGTCATCGCCGGCAGCGTTTGTAAATATTCTGTAATTCTTCTATAGTAAAGGTATAGCGGCTGCCGCAGAAATGGCAGTGCATTTCAATGGGTTCTCCATCTGCCAGGATTTCTTCCATTTCTTTTTGGCCAATACTGATCAGCGCCTTTTCCATCCGGTTTTTGCCGCAGTTGCAATGGAAGCGGATGGGCAGAGTGTCGGTGATTTCAAGCGCCATTCCCGCCAGGAGCTTTTGTAAGATGCCTTGGGGGCTTAGGCCGTCCTCCAGCATTTGAGTGACGGAGGTGACGCCCGTTAGATTCTGCTCCAGCCGGGCGATCACAGATTCCTCGGCGAAGGGTAGGAGCTGGATGATAAAGCCGCCTGCCTGGCGCACCGTATTTTCACGGTTCATGAGTACGCCCAGGCCCACGGTGGAGGGCACTTGTTCGCTGGCGGCGAAGTAATACGTCAGATCTTCGGCAATCTCGCTGGTCTGCAGGGCAACCTGGCCTGCGTAGGGCTCCTTTAAGCCCAGATCCTTGATGACGTTTAAGTAGCCGCTTCCAACGGCGCCTGCTACGTCTAGTTTCCCCCGGCGATTGGCTGGCAGGCAGACGGAAGGGTTTCCCACATAGCCTTTGACGTTTCCTTTGGCGTCGGCGGTAACGGTGGCGCCCTGTAAGGGGCCGTCGCCGGCAAGCTGCAGCGTCAGCACGTCCTTTTCCCCCTTCATCATTACGCCCATCATGGCCCCCGCGGTTAAAAGCCTTCCCAGGGCCGCCGTGGCTACGGGGCTGGTATTGTGGGCGCTTCTGGCGAATTCCACCAGCTCCCTGGAGGAAGCGGCGAAGGCTCTGATTTGGCCGTTCGCCGCTGTGGCTCGGATAATATGATCGGTCATACGTTTTCCTTTCTTTTGCCCTTTTCCCGGGCAAGAATATAGATCCGTTCGCTGTCTGCTTTGGGCGGATCTTTTGTAAAAGCGTCGTAAGCGGCGACGAATTCCAGTCCGCCCGCAGCTAGGAGCTCTTGGATTTCTGAGAGGGAATAGCCCCGCTGGCAGTGGTATTCCTCGTGCTTTTCGTAGAGGCCGTCAGCCCTCGGCAAAAAGAGGGCCAGGGCATACTCGTTGAGCTGAGTGACGGGGTCGTAGGTATTTTCCCAGATAAAGCTGCCTTCTTCGCGGTTTTCGGCAATGGTGCGCTCGCCAAGGAGCGTTTCGTATTTGTACAGCGTATTCAGATCAAAAATGAAAACGCCGCCCGGGTCGAGATAGTTATTGACCAAGGAAAAGACCTGCGTCATATCCTGGGGATCCGTTATGTAATTCATCGAATCGCAGACGCTTACGACGGCTTGTACCGTGCCGTAGAGCTCCATTTCCCGCATATCCTGCTGTAGGTACAAAATCTCCTGTCCGGAACGAATCCGTTTTTCGGCGGCCTTTAGAAGCATTTCCTCCGAGGCGTCGATGCCGATCATCTCGTAGCCTGCGGCCGCTAGGCGTTCCGTTAGATTCCCGGTGCCGCACCCAAGCTCCGCCACAAGCCCCCGGGAGATTCCCTCATCTATAAGCAGTCGGCGTACGTAGCCGCACCAGGCGTCATAGTCGATCTGATCCATGAAAAGGTCATATACGGAGGCAAATACTCCGTAGCTTTCTTCATAAGACTGGCACATGTTCTTGTTTTTCCGTTTCTTTGGACGGCGGTTCTGGCCGCCGCTGGTTTGCACTGCTGTCGCAGAGCGGATCGTATTTGTTTCGAATCTATCATACCACAGACCCTTCGGGGATTCAACGGTTAGCCCCAAACGTCCCATTCCTTGCCGATTTCGTGCATTAAGGACAGCGAAAGCGGGCCGAGAAGTACGCCAGCGGGACCGTACAGCACCAGTCCCAGATAGACGGCGGCCAGGATGGCGATGGGATAGACGCCTAGCTTTTCCCCGATCAGCCGCGGCTCGAAAAACTCTCTGGTAAAGTTTGCCAGCAGCGCAAGGAGGACACAGCCTGCCGCTGTGGCCGGTTTACCAAAAAGCAGATAGAAAATAGCCGCAGGATAGAGGCACAGCCCGGTTCCGATCAGGGGCAGTGCGTCCAGAAGGCCCAGGCCGATCCCCAGGATCAGGTAGTAGGGGCTTTGCATTAGATAAAGGCCCACGACGCACAGAAGAGAAATGAGCGCCATAATGAGAAGCTGCGCTTTAAAGTAAGCGGCCGTCGTCTGCTTTAACCGTTGCAGAATGCGGCGGCAGCCCCGGAGAATGGCGTAATCCCGGGCGCTTCTTTGCAGGGATTCCAGATCCCGGAGGATAAAGATCCCAGAAATTACGGAGATCACCGTTCCGGTTACAAGGGTAAAGCCCCAGCGCAACCAGGAAGTCGCCTGGGCGACGGTTTTTACACCGATACCGGAGAGTAGCTCGTTCTGCATTCGCTTCATACTTAACATAATAAAACCGTAGCTGTCCTGTTTTAAAATGCCCATGCTTTTTTCCAGGGACTGGCAGCAGCGGTCTACTAGCTGGAAAAACTGTGTTTCCAAAGCTGGGTATTGGGCGATCCAGTATCGAATCTGGGACAGTCCCACCCGAAGCCCCCACCAGAGGAGGGCGCTGATGGCTCCAAGGAGGAGCACGATGCAGATACCGCCGGCGATTGTCCGTTTTATATGGAATTTTTTTTCCACACGGAGAGATAGGGGGTGTACCCATACGGCCAGAAGCCACCCGATCAGAAGGGGAAGCGTTACCGGAAGCACATATTTAAAGCCGGCATATACGCCCAGCACGATGCCCAGAATACGCAGCCTTTGTTTCCATTCCACCTGCAAGCTTGTCACCATACCTTTTTTAGTGCTTAGTATGGAAGGAAACGGGCATTTTATGCATGGTTATATTGGGAGGTTTTTCCAGCGGGCAAAGGCCGGGCCTTCTGGAAAAATACAAAAATGCAGCTCTTTTTGTGTGATTGGATGGCGCAGGCGCAGCTTGTAGGCGCAAAGGCCAAGGGCGGGGACGGAGTCCGCTTCAGTGTTATATTTTCGGTCGCCGATAAGCGGCATTCCCGCGTGGGCCATCTGTACCCGGATCTGGTGGTGACGGCCGGTATACAGGCGGATTTCCAGAAGAAAGCCTTCGGTCGCTTCTTTCAAGACCCGGTAGGAGAGGTGGGCCTTTTTCGCGCCGGCAAAGTCTTTAGGAACGACCCGGGAGAAATTTTTCCCAGGTTCTTTGACAAGCCAGTCGGTTAGATCGCCGCAGGACTGGGGCGGGCGATGAGTGGAGATGGCTACATAGTATTTTTCGATTTGGCCGGAGGTTAGCTGGGCGTGTAAGCCTTTGGCGGCGCTTTTTGTCTTGGCAAATAGTACCAGCCCCTCTACGGGCTGATCCAGACGGTGGATGACGCCAAGGTACGGAAGAGCGCCTGGATTACGGGCGGCGAGCAGGTTTTTTACGGCGCTTTCTAAGTCCATGCAGCCTATGCGGGCGTTTTGCACGGCGAGGCCGGCCGGCTTGTGACAGACGAGCAGGTGGGGATCCTCGTACAGGATTCGGGATTGTATTTCCATGGCGATTCCTCCAGTAGTTGTATAAGCGCTTCTTGGCGTTAAAATGCTGCGGTGTACAAAGAAGCTGTGGAGCTTTTCAGTTGCTTTGGAAATCTGCGTATATTGAAAGCATTCTATGGCAAGGACGTGCATTACCTGGAATTATAAAGGAAGATCGTGGAATTGTCCACATACGAGCGATAGGAAAATAAAAGGACATAAAGACGGCCATCATAATCTTATAAAAATGATGACCGTCTTATTGCTCTTCTTTATTCAATTTTCATTCCTCTTTTTGTGAAATATTTGTAAGTCTTGTGATCTATATAAAATTGGTTTCTATGTATCTCCGGCCACACCCGTTGAGATTTGTGTATCCTGTTCCTAAATGCCTGTGCACTTATTCTGAAAGTATCGATAGATCATGCAGAGACTCCGTATAAATCTTTAAGGGGAGAAGATTAAAAAATCTATCTGCCATACTGTTGTTTCTCTCTGCGTTGTACCTGCCGTTGGCAGATATTTCTCTGATGCAAAGCTTCTATTCATATAATCACGAGCCCTATAAAAATCGCTGCTTATATGGATATCAAAACGTCTCTGGACGTCCTTTCAAAAAATATTTCTTTACATATATTCTGAAATCCTTGTATCAGTTCTGCGGTATGGTTCAATAGGGACATCCTTTTCTATACACCTGGATATCTATTCGGTATCCTTTTTATGCTTTCCCTCTGGGATGATATCAGGTCTTTCACACAGGATATTGGATGCTACCGCGTTCCTATTGAAGAGAAAGGATTATGTTTTCAATGGACTCAACTGCTTTCCTTTCAGGGTTTTTGTATTTCCTTCCCTGTTTCTTTTAATAAGCTAATAATACCAGAGGTCTTTTGATTTGTCAATACTTTTTTGGAGATTTTTTGAAAAAATATTCTCATAGACACTTATAAAAAGAATATTTATATTGATTAGTATATATTGTAGATATATTTCAATTAAATACCCCATTTCCGAGAATGTATTCCGAAAATGGGGTGCGGTTTGTTTTACTGGCGGTTGTAGTTAATCAGGCAGCCGTCCAGGATGATTTTTCTTTCCTCATCGGTAAGCTCGCCCAGGGTCATGAAAAATTCCTGCGCCGTGCCATTCTCGATCTTGCAGGCGCGGATTTGGCCGGCCTTTTCTTCCAGTGCGGCGCGGACGTTTGGCAGATATAGATAGGAGCCGTTGGCAAAGGGTAGCGCGCCCTCCGGAATCAGGAGCGGCAGCATTCCCCAGTTGATCAGATTGGAGCGGTAACGCTTGGTGGCGTATTCATGGGCGATATTGGCCAAGCCGCCCAGAACCCTCTGACAGGAAGCGGCCTGTTCTCTGGCGGAGCCGTCGCCGGGTTTTACGGCGAAGATCGTGCTGCCGACGCCCAGGGTCTGTCCGTCCTTTGCAGGGCATTGCTTCTGAATCGTTTCCAGCACCGGCGCCAGTTCGGGCAGAGCTTCTTTTGGATCTTCTCCCGTCTGGATTGCCTGCTGGGCTTTTTGGACCTCCTTGGCCCGTCCTACGTAGGCGGGATCCTTTCGGGAAAGGGTAAATTCCGCCAGTCCCAATGGATTGGAGCGGTAGGAGGAGGTTTCACCGGAGGGGATCAGCTCGTCGGTGGTGGTGACCGGATCGTGGATCTCGGAGACGACCTTTAAGAGCAGATTGTCCGGCAGGGCGGACATCTGAGGCCAATCCTTGATATTGGGGCCAAATTGGATTTCGGTCGTGGGATCGGCCACGCCGTGGCTGTCAAACACCCGGTTTTCGTAGATCGTTTTGTCAAAGAAGTATTTCGGGTTCGTGTAGCCGCCGGCAAATTCTTCCGCGGAGGTAAGGATTCCT
>CAOJIB010000044.1 GCA_948436455.1 uncultured Blautia sp. | reverse complement strand
CTTCCAGCACCAGATCCCGGAGATATCTGGCCGCCGTATTGGTGCAGATGGCGCTGTCCTTCATCGTATCATCCGCCGTCACTACGCCGTTCATAAATTCGTTTAGTCGGTTATTGGCGTTTCTAAGGCTCAGTACGGAAAATAAGAAAATAATCACCGTCAAAAGCAGAACCACGCCGAAACTCAAAAACAATTTCCCTTTGATTTTCAGTTTACTGAACATCTGTCTCTCCCTCTTCGTTAAATTGCTTGTCATCATGTGCCAATAATTCTAGTACTTCTTCCTCCGAAAACTCTTCTTCTTTCAACTCTTCTCCCGACGATTCCACTGGTATCGTCTCCCCTTGCAGGAAGCCTTCCTGCACGATTTCCTCCTCTTCTGGTTCTTCTTGTTTCTTTCGGAACAGCCGCTGAAATTTCTCCCGGGCGGACGCTACCTTTTGCTGCAGCGCCTCCTTCTGCCTTTTTTGAAAATTCAAAAAACGGTTTCGAAGGATACGCGCCCAGCGGCTGATCCAGCAAAATACCAGAAGAAACGGAAATCTTTTCAGGATAGGGTAATACGTTTGCATATAATCCACAGAAGGGAACAGCGTCCACTGCTTTTGTTTCGCCTTCCATTCCCGCTCCCGGTTCCGCCGGTAAAAATCCAGGCCCGTCCGCTCGTGAGGCAAAATCACCGCGTCTAAAGACGCGTTTACCCGTCCCTGGGATACAATATATTCCTCCAAGGACAGCGCCAGACGAATTTCCCTCTCCTGCCGGCTTCCAAACCACAGGGAGGCCAGAATCTGCACCTGATCCACAAATTTTACAAGCTTCGCTTTTTCCAGAACCTCTTCTACGGCGCTCCACGGAAATCCTTCTTCTATGTGCGTGATATACTGCCAGAAATCCAAGATGGTGCGGATCTTTAAATCTCCCGTTATGTAATCGTTTACTAATCGGCCGATCCGGTAAAGATACTCTTCTTCCTCCCGCAGCGCATACAAATACCGCAGACCTTCCACCCGCTGGGCTTTCTTAGCGGAACGGGTCAGGTATTTGTAAATCGCTTTGCTTCTGACCGGCACCTTGTCATAAAAAATAATCCGTACGCCCGGCACCCGCACGAAAAGCAATCCCGGGCCTAAGCGGTTCTCTGTTTCTTCATAGTCCATAGACAGCATAAATTCCCGGATTTGAGACAGGCTCTTTTTATCTACCAAAAGCTCAATCGCATCGGTATAGCCCCATTCCCACTTAGGATACAGGCGGCGTAGTCCTGTGCCGGATAAAAGCAGCCCCCGAATCTGGTGCCGCTCCAGCTGCCAGAGGATGACCTCCTCCACGTCCCGATAGGTATCGCCTAAAAGAATTTCCTTTTTATATTTCTGATAAAAGCGCTCCTGAAAATCCTCAGAAACCTCTTTTTCAATCCCCAGGATTCCATGATAGATCGGAGCGATAATATTATGAAAATCCGTAAGACGCAGAAAGGTTTCCCATTGCACCGGCCTTCGCGAAATATGGACTGGCTTCTGGTTGATTACAGCGGAAAGCAGCATCAGCACATATCTATTTTCATAAGTAATAATCTCTCCCCCTTTACCAGAAGATCTGCAGGTATCTTTGTTACGCCACCGCGTAAGATAAAGATACTACTAGTTTATTTATCGGACAATTTTCCACAAAAATAATGCCTGCGCTATTTTTTCCGGGCCCTTTCTCGAAGAACCCGCCGCTCCTCAAAAATATCCACTGCTTTTGGATTATAAATCGCCTGCTTCTCATCGGCCACCAACGCGCCGGCTACCAAGGTAATCACACGCTTTCGCATGACTGTCACCAACTCCCTGGCATGGCTGGCGATCACCAGCGTCATCCCCTGATGGTTAATCTCGTTAAATAAAAGCATCAAATCCCAGGCCGCGTCGGCGTCCAAATTCGCCGTCGGCTCGTCGGCAATCAGAATTTCCGGCTTCATCGCCAGCGCCCGGGCCAGCAAAATACGGGCCTGCTCTCCGCCGGAAAGCTCTTCCGGCAGGGATTCGGCCTTACTAAGGAGGCCCACCGCCGCCAACGCTTTTTGAATTTCCAGCCGGTCTTTCTTGGAATTTCTTCCAGTAGCCCGAAGAGCCAGCCGAATATTTTCATATACCGTCAATTCTTCCAAAAGTCCCATATCTCTAGACATAATCCCCAGCCGCCGCCGATGGTAAGGCACCTGGCGCTTCTTCATAGATTCCAATTCGTCTCCCGCCACCTCGATATGCCCGGACGTAGCGTCGATTTTCTTAATAAGCAAATTCAGAAGCGTTGTCTTCCCCGCGCCGCTTTTTCCGATCACAAAGACAAATTCTCCTTTGTCAATCTTTAAAGAAACGTCCTCCAGAGCAATATCCTCGCCATATTTTTTTGTCACATGTTCCAAAATAATTTCTGCCATGGGCTCTCCTTACTTATTTTTTAGCGGCAGGCGTCCGATATACAGTATATAATAGCCTTTTATCGCCAGCCGGCGTTTTACAAAGTATAATGTACTTTTTATCGTGCAGTCAATAGGAACCGGGAGTGATTTTGATGAAAAAAAAATTGCGGATCGGGATGATGTTCCTGCTCTTTTTCTTATGTATATTTTTCGGATCTTCTATTTTGCCAAAGAAGGCTGTAAAGAAGATTCCTTTTCTAAATCTCCAGATTTCCAGCGCTACACTGGATCCCGCCAGCGCAGAAGCGCTCCTTCCCACCGAAACGCCTGCTCCAACCCCCACGCCAACACCCGTGGAAACTCCCACGCCGGAGCCGGAGCCTTCCACGCAAGGAAGCTACGATTATACAATGATGTGCGGCATCGGCGCCCTTACCTATTATAACCAGGGCGACCCCCGCTGGGCCGGAGAAATCTTCGGCGGTTCGGACACTCTCGCCGGCTACGGCTGCGGCCCCACGGCGCTGGCCATGCTGGTCAATAGCTTTACCAATACCCGAATCACGCCGCCGGAAATGGCCCAATGGGCAGCGGATAACGGCTATTGGTTCCCAAGAGGAGGCTCCATACACAGCCTGATCCCAGAAGGCGCCGCCGCTTTTGGCCTTCAAGCCGAATCCTTCCAGGATTTCACGGAAGAGGGCGTCCGGCAGGCTCTTTCGGACGGAAAGGTTCTAGTGGCTTTAATGGGACACGGCCATTTTACCCAAACCGGCCATTTTATCATTATCGCCAGCTATTATTCCGGCAGCCAGGTGACGATCGCCGATCCCAGCAGCATAGAAAATACGCTAATTCCCTGGGATATCAATCTGATCCTTGAAGAGCGGAATAGCCGCGCCTCCAACGGAGGGCCCATCTGGGCGATTTCCCTCCAGTCGTAATTGGTCGACGCAAAAAATCAAAAGACGCCGGATCGCTCTGGCGCCTTTTCTATATCTGTACGTATCTGCAGCTCTCAGGATTTATAGAAGGAATCTTCTCCCGCTAGCTTCTGACTGATCCTTTTGTCTATCTGCACCGTTTCCTCCAGGCTGCTGCGGCACTGACGGCCGAATTCGAATATCTTTACTTCTTCAAATTCCTCGGAAGCCGGTTTCTGGTTCCCCTCCAGGAGCCCTTTTACATAAACCCGCTCTTGCACATCCATCGCTGCCAGGAACGCCTGAATATCCCTCTGGATACTATTCGTCGCTTCCAGCTCCTGCTGGCGCATTTTTAAGATCAGCTGGGTAGATTCCCGGTCGTCCTTGGACAACGCGTTCCCCAACTCTTTCGTCAGCCTGCCGATCTCCACCAGCTTAGTAAATTTCCTTCGGGAGAGCTTCATGACCTCCGCAAGCAGCGCTCTTCTATCTTCCATTCATCTCTCCTTATTATATTCCAGCCTTTTTGCTAGCCTGCGCGAAGGCGTCCCGCAGTTCTGCCACCAGCGGCTTCATCTCTTCAATAACCGCCACGTTCCTTCCCGCCTTAACCCTTCCCAATTCAAACATAAAGAAATCGTATAACCGGTATAAATCCCTACTAATCGCATAGTCTGTATTCAAGGTATCATTTAAGTACAAGACAATTTCCTGACAACGGACAATCGACTGGTCAAAAACATCGTACAACCCTTCCTTTTGGGCCAGCTCCGCCCGGTTCAGACGCTTGAGGATTTCATCATAAAGCAGCAACAGCATTTCCCCTCTGGTCATCGTATTTACCGACTGCACCTTGTACTGCTGATATCCGTTTTGATACATCATCTTTTTATCCCTTCTCTAATTCTATGGCGCTGCGTAAGCCTTAAAAGCCTGCCGCTCAATTCCTTCCCTCGATAAAAGCAGCAGGCACCGCACAAAAAGAATTCCAAAGTGCAGCACCCGCCGCTGATACGTCAAAACCTGCCGCCGACAGCTTATGGATTAATACCCGCCGCCGAGAGAGCTGAGCATACTGCTCTGGCTGTTCATCTGGGAAATCATTGTCTCTAGTGTTGTAAACTGGGAAATATAACGATCCTGCTGCGTCTTTAACTGTGTCTGCAAGCTTTCAATCAGCTCGTCAAGCGTTTTCATCTCGTTATAATACGAATTGTTCGTTACACTTAAAGGCGACTTGGCACTTCCAGCCTTTTCGATCAGAATTCCTTTCGTAGCCCCCATCGTGCTTACGTATTTATTCATAATTTTTTCCAGGTTGGCAGCAATACCATTGCTGACAGCGTTGCCATTGGCGTCCGTACCAGCCTTCTTTGTAAACAAATTCTGCACTTTCTGAGGATCAGAAGCCAACGCTGCGCGGAATTTCGTCTCATCAAATACAAGCTTTCCATTATCGCTATAGCTGTCTGACGTAGTAATGCCGATTTCCTTTAAAGCCGCAAGATCGGAGGAGGACAGAATACTGGAAAGATCCCAGCTTAAATTCTTAATATCGTTATCGTTAAAGAGAACGCCCTCTTTTGCCTTTTCTTCCCATGCTTCAATCTCATCGTCGCTCATCTCCTTCTTCTGAGAAGCAGTCAGCGGTGAATAATCATTATCCGGCTTTGTACCGACCTCCTTATTGACCATAGCGATGATTTCGTTGATTTCCTCCACCATCTGCTTCACGGCGTTTGTGATCTTGTCAGCGTCTACCTCGGCATTAAAAGATACCTCATCATCGTAATTTACTTTTAATTTGTCACCCGTGTAATCGCCAAAGGTATTCTTTACGGTGATTGTCAGACCTTCCATCTCGAAGGAATTTGTCCCTCTGACCAGATCTACAACCTCATCAGTATTCGTATAGCGCACGGAAATAATTGCGTCCTGACCTTTCTTTACACTAGCCTCGCCCTCTGCACTTTTAAACAGTTTCTGCGCATTTGGATCCAGCGTCACTTCTCCGCTAGCGCCGTCCTGCTTGGAAGTAAAGGTAAACGTATCGCTGGAGGCCTGATAGGTAACGTTGACGTCCGTCTCTCTATTGATTCTGGAAATCAGATCGGCAACGGTGTCTGTCTCCTTAACGGTTACCTGTTTCTTATTAATTTCAATCGTAGCTTCTCCATTCGTAAACGTTATATCCTTAAACCCAGCCAGACCAGATTTTTCTAATGTCGCGCTCAGATTGATACGATTGGATTCACCGTAATTCATGCCGCCCAACGCGCCGCCTTTGCCCAGAAGCTCGCTGCTGCCGGAAGATACCTTTAAAATGGAGGAATTATCCGCTTCTACTCCTCCGTTCCCATTTGACTTCACCGTTGTAAACTCAAATTTACCTTCTGTAGCGCTGCCGTTTTTTCCAGTCCACGTAACCTGTACTCTGTTTTTGCCGAACGCATTGTCTAGCTGCGCCTGCAGTGAACTCCGAATCGTTTCTGTTAGTTGAGCATCGGCAACATCCTTCAATTCCTCAGCGCTTGGCATCTTAATCGTCTGGGTTTTCCCATTGTAAGTGAAATCCAACGTCTGGCCGGCGATTCTTTCTGCGAAGGAACGCTCCGTTGTAAGATTCAGATCTTTCTTCTCAAAAGTGGTTGACTCTTCATCCTTCAACGTGATCGGGTTGTATCCGCCGTCTTCATTTGTCTTAATGCCCAGATATTCCAACGCCGTTCCACCCTGAATCTCCACGGTATTTGTTCCGTTGGCTTCTATATTCTTGAATGTCAGGCTACCGTCTGCTTCTGCCGTCACGCCCAATACGTCGCCCAGATTGCTAGCGGAAGCATGCTTGTTTCCATCTCTTAATTCTGTATTCTTCAGGGCCGCGTTGATCGCCTCGGCTACGCCTTCAGAAGTCGTATAGTCATATTCCGTGCCGTCCGCCTTTAAACCGGTGGGCAGAACAACCGTATAAGGCGACTTTCCACCAAAAGAAATAGACAAAGTCTTCCCTTTTAGATTGCCTGTAATCTGCGGTTTCGTAATATCAATATCCCCCGTCTGCAACGCCTTGTCAGAGGCGGCCGTGGAAGTCAGAGAAGCCTTCTGCGCCAGCTGCTTTACACCCGCTACCGTGAAGGTATCCGCCGTGCTGGAGGTACCCGTCGCCGTAATATACTTGCTGTTGCTTCCCATAACGCTGACGTTGGACTGGCCCCAGAAGGTAGAACTATATAAATTGCTGCTGGAGGTCATCGTAGAAACATACTTCTCCGAAAACGAAATCATTTTGCTGGAAATATTCTGCACCGCCGTCTGCTTCCACTGTATTTTTGTCTTCTTCGCCTGCTGCGTTTCAATCCGTCTGTTCAAGGCATACGTCATGCTCTCGATCAGGGAATCCCGATCCAGGCCGCTGCCCAAACCGCCAAAACCCCGCAGGGTGCTGATGCTGCTACTTGTGCTGCTGCTTAAGCCGCCGATACTTGCCATATCCATCCTCTCCCTTTACTTCTTTTAAATAAAACTTAAGACGAGATCTATCACCATCTGCCGACTATACGGCGCTTACTGCTCATCCGCGGCCAACGGCCCGGAAATAGTACTTTAATAGTAACAAAATCTGCCTTACTTCTACAAGTTTACTCTGTACTTATTTATCGGCTTATAGTATAATTTAGATAATAGATGATTCAAAAAATTACGGTTTATTCCTAGCGCAGGCTGCTTTTCGCGCCGTCAAACCATGCAGCGGACGCCTGGGAAGCCCCACACGGAAGTGTATACGACGCTAGAAAAGGCAGACCACTGTCTGAAAATTACGAAACGGAGGAATTTATTTTGGTGACTGTCATCGCTCTTACAAACCAAAAGGGAGGCGTAGGAAAAACGACTACGTCCAGCGCTTTGGCTGCCGGACTTTCTTCTCTCTACAACAAAAAAGTACTCGCCATTGACCTGGATCCACAGGGCAGTCTGGGATTCAGCCTGGGTCTTGACATCGAAGAGACCAGCACCATTTACGACGTCCTACAGGGGAATACTCCGATTCAGAACGCCATCAAAACGACAGATTACTGCGATGTGATCGCTTCCAATATTCTCTTAAGCAGCGCAGAGCTGGAATTCACCGCCCACGGCCGGGAGCTACTCTTGAAAAAGGCCCTCGTCCCGGTTATCCAGAATTACGACTATGTGATCGTCGATACCCCGCCGGCCTTGAATATCCTTACGGTAAACGCTTACGCGGTCGCCGACCATCTGATCATCCCCATGGCGCCGGAAATCTTAAGCCTGCTGGGCCTGACACAGCTAAAGGAAACCATCGATTCGGTAAAGGTTTCTCTGAATCCGAATCTAAACGTCCTCGGCCTTTTGCTCACCCGCTATAACGGCCGGACTATGCTGGCTAGGGAAGTCAAGGAAATGGCGGAAAATATCGCCGGTCAGCTTGGCTCCTGCGTATTCTCCACACAGATCCGTACTAGCGTAGCCATTGCGGAAGCTCCCGCCCACGGGCTGAGTATCTTCGATCACGCGCCCCGCGTGAACCCCACGCTGGATTACAAAGCGTTTATCCGAGAGGTTTTAAAAAAAGTCGGACAATATAAAAAAGCACAGGAGGAAAAGTAAATGGCCAGAAAGAGCAATAAAACTGCCCATGTCTTAAATCTGCTGGCAGGAAACGAACCCAAAAAGGATGAGGCGGAAGAAAGCAGGGAAACTGCCGGCACCACGGAGCCGGAAACAAAAACAACAGACACCCCCACGGCGCCGGCTCCCAGCGTAGCGGTAATCGATACCACGGAAGCAGATCCCGTTGCAGATCTGATCCAAAATAAATTAATGGAAGAATTCGGCGACCCGGACGCCACCCAAAAGGAAGAGCCGCAAGAGCCGTCTTCCGCACAGCCGGAAACAGCCTCCGCACAGCCCGAACCCATTCTGGAGCCTGAGCCCGAACCCGTTCCACAACCAGAACCCGCCCCCCAGCCCACACCTTCAAACGATACGCAGCCTGCTCCTCAGCCCCAGCCCACCGCCGAGGAAGCTCCCGCCCGGGAGCCGGAACCGGACTACGTCTTCGTCAATGTAATGGAACGGATCGTGCGGGATAAGATCATTTACTTTATGCGCCAGTTCGATGTGTGCACCTGCGACCGCTGTAAGGAGGATACCATCGCCCTGACGCTAAACGGCATCCTGCCCAAATACCAGGTCATGGACCGGCACGCTGTAGATCCGCTGCTTAGCTTTTATACCAACCGCTACATCAGCGACGTTACGGTGGAAGCCACCAAAGCCTGTATGGAGGTCAAAGAGCACCCCAGACATTAGCCCGCGCAGCCCCTCCCGTTTCAGGCAGCTTTCCCGTAAGGGAAAGTTCTGCCACCTTCCGCCGGGGCTTTTTTCTTTACCAGAGATTTCGGCCCTCCAGATCTTCCGGCACAAATAAATTGCCGGTATAATACCGCTTCCCTTCGGCCATATAGCGTTCTTTTCGATGCCGTAGATCCGTATCCTCCGAATGGTACAAAAGAAGATTCTTCACCTGCAGCTCCTGCGCAATCTCGCAGGCATCTTTCACGGTGGAGTGACTTTTCTCATAGGGCTTGAACCGGTCGGCTTCCTCATACAAGCAGAAAGCCTCGTGCAGCAGCCAGTCGCAGCCGGACGCATAGCTTCTTTCCGTCTCATGAAACGGTTCGTCCCCGCAGCAGGTCAGCCTTTTCCCCTCGCATTCCAGAGAAAATCCAAATTGCCGGGCCTTCGATGAATGAATATCAAAAGCCGTCGCTTTTCCTTTTAACACTGTAAATTCCATCCCATCGTACAGTGTTATAAAATGAATCCGCTCCCCCAGCCGTCTCGCTTCCTTCTCTTTCAACAGCCGCCCAGATACATCCTGCAAAATCTCCGCCACCTCTTCATGGGCATAAATCCAGGCGTCTCCTTTATACTCTCCCCGATTCATACCGCTGGCGATCACCCGGAGCATCCAGAAGATCCCCATAATATGATCCAAATGCTTATGCGTCACAAAAATGTGATGAATGTCCATCCAGTCGCAGCCGACCGCCTTTAACTGCTGCAAAATACCGTTTCCGCCCCCGCCGTCCACCAGCAAAAGCTCTTCATCGTTTTCCAAAAGAAAACAGGTATTGTAACATTCAGTCACCAACGCGTTTCCCGTTCCAAGCATTGTAATTTTCATTTTCCGCCTTCCTTCCCGATACAGAAAATCTGCTGCCGGCAGCTTTTCTACATACTATAGCATACAAAATGACTGCCGGACCGGCGGTCGCAAACCACAGGCCCGGCAACAGGTATGTTCCTTATTTTAAAGCGTCGATTCTTCGGAAGCTTCCTTTTCTTCCTCCCGCATCGCCTCCTGGAATTTCTCCAGAATCATCTGTTGGATCCGGTCGCGGGTGGAAGAATTAATCGGATGCGCGATATCCCTGTATTCTCCGTCCGCCGCCTTCCTGCTGGGCATCGCGATAAAAAACCCTTTCTCTCCCTCAATCACCTTAATATCGTGTACTACAAATTCATCATCCAAGGTAATGGAAACCACTGCCTTCATCTTGCCTTCTTTACTCACTTTGCTCACTCGTACATCTGTGATATTCATACGATATTGCCCCCTTCATCTGTATTCTTACAGCCGTACTTTTCCGGCCGGCTGCCGCCGCGCTTTACAACACGTATCTTTCGTTCTTTTCCACAACGATCTTGATACCGTCTTCGCCACAGTGATAAGAATTCGCTCTTATAGTATCACGGCTTTCTACGATGCAGTTTTCAATGTGAGTGTTGTCGCCCAGATAAACATCATTTAAAATAACGGAATTCTTAATGACACAATTATTTCCGACAAAGACCTTTTTAAACAGGACGGAATTTTCCACCGTACCGTTAACAATGCAGCCGCTGGCCACCAGGCTGTTTTTTACCACAGCCCCGGGATTAAATTTCGCCGGCGGCATATCGTCAATTTTTGTTTTAATATCCGGCTTTTGCCTGAAGAAATAATCCCGGACCTCCGGCTTTAGAAAATCCATATTCGTCTTATAATACGCCTCCGCCGTAGAGATATTGCTCCAATAGGTGTCGATCTTATAGCCGTAGATCCTCTTTAAATTCTTATAGCGGATCAGGATATCCGTCACAAAATCGTGGCGGCCTTCCTGCGCGCATTTTTCAATCAGCTCGATCAACTGCCGACGACGAACCACATAAATACCCGTGGAAACCAGATTATGCCTGGAAATCATAGGCTTTTGCTCGAAGTCCTCCACCCGGCAGTCGTCATTTAAACGCAGCATGCCAAACCGCTCCACCTCCGACGGGTCGCTGCAGGCCGTGCAGACCAGCGTAACGTCCGCCCGCTTGGCGATATGGTATTCCAGCACTTTATTATAATCCAACTTATACACGCCGTCGCCGGACGCAATTACCACATACGGCTCGTGGCTGTTCTTTAAGAAATTCAAATTCTGATAAATGGCGTCCGCTGTTCCCTGATACCAGAAGCTATTGTCCGCCGTAATCGTCGGAGTAAATACGTAAAGGCCGCCCTGCTTCCTGCCGAAATCCCACCACTTGGAAGAACTCAAATGCTCGTTTAAAGAACGGGCGTTATACTGAGTGAGCACCGCCACCTTCTGAATGTGGGAATTGGACATGTTACTTAAGGCAAAGTCGATGCTGCGGTAGGTACCGGCGATAGGCATAGCCGCAATGGCTCTTTTGTGGGAAAGCTCCCGCATCCGGGTATTGTTTCCGCCTGCTAAAATAATTCCTACTGCCCTCATGCTTCCTCACCGTCCTTTTCTATTACTCCTCCGCTTGGCAGCATGCCGCCTGGATAGTCTTCTTCGACGGTAATGCCGGAAAGAGCGGTATTCCTGCCAATCTTCACACGATCCGGGATCACGGTGCCTTCTCCTACGGTAGCCAGCCCAAAGGCGTATACCTTGGGTTTTCGGACGTTCGGCGCCTCCTCTCCGCAGCCCAGCACGACATAATTACCGACTACAGCATCCTCGGCAATAATCGCCTTGTCAATCACCGTCCCCTCCCCGATGGAGGAATTCTTCATGATGATGGAATCCCGGATCACGCTGCCTTTGCCCACGACTACGTTCGGCCCGATGATCGAGCTATGTACCTCGCCGTAAATCTCCGCGCCTTCACCGATCAGCGTCTTATCCACCACGGCGTCCGCCGCGATATACTGGGGCGGAATCACATCGCCCTTCGTATAGATCTTCCAGAATTCTTCGTATAGATTAAATTCAGGGATAATATCGATCAGCTCCATATTGGCTTCCCAGTAAGAGCCGAGCGTCCCCACGTCTTTCCAGTAGCCGTTATACTCATAGGCAAAAAGCCGCAGGCCCTTATCCTGACAGTAAGGGAGGATATGCATCCCGAAGTCGCAGCCGTTCTGGTCTTTCTTCGCGTAGAGCGCTTCCTTTAGAACGGACCAGCTAAAAATATAAATCCCCATAGAAGCCAGATTGCTGCTGGGTTTTTCCGGCTTTTCCTCGAATTTCAGGATGCGCCCGTTCTCATCGGGTACCATAATCCCGAAGCGGCTGGCCTCCTCCATCGGCACCGGCATCGTAGCAATCGTCACATCCGCCTTGTTCGCTTTATGGAAATCCAGCATCACCTCGTAATCCATTTTATATATGTGATCTCCAGACAGGATCAGCACATAATCGGGATGGTATTGCTCCATATAGCCCATATTCTGGAAAATCGCATTGGCCGTTCCCGTATACCATTCGCTGTCCGAGCTCTTCTCATAGGGCGGAAGGACTGTCACGCCGCCTTCATTCCTGTCCAAATCCCAGGGAATCCCGATACCGATATGCGTATTTAAACGCAGCGGCTGGTATTGCGTCAAAACGCCCACCGTATCGATTCCGGAATTGATGCAGTTACTTAAGGGAAAGTCGATAATGCGGTACTTCCCCCCAAAAGCCACGGCAGGCTTCGCAACCTTTTCCGTCAGAACACCAAGCCGGCTGCCCTGTCCGCCTGCCAGTAGCATGGCGATCATTTCTTTTTTGACCATACAATCACCTCTTGTCTGTTATGATATTTTATTATACCATATATTCCGTAAATAGTGAACATTTTTTACAATAATTTTAATATTTTTCTCATTTTTTTATACCATCTGTCCATATCTATGCCCTATATCGTTAGGAATTCTTCAATAAATGTATCTTTTTGGATAGAATTACCAAATAGATTTGTATATAATTTGATATATGAAGAAACACTTTTCATTTCCGCCGGTTCAGGGTATAATGAATGCGGCAAAACGATTCGCGCACTATGAACAATGCCAAAAATCTCTTAAAAAAAGGAGTTGTTTCCTATGTATACAATCGATTTTAAAGAGCCCGTCTTCGTCCATTTTATCGGTATCGGCGGCATTAGTATGAGCGGCCTGGCTGAAGTCCTTTTGCAGGCAGGCTTTCCCGTCTCCGGCTCGGACGCCAAAAAAAGCCCGCTGACGCTTGCGCTGGAAGAAAAGGGGGCGCGTATTTATTATGGACAAAGCGCTCTTAATATAGAAGAAACTGTACAGCTTGTGGTTTATACCGCGGCGATCCATGCGGATAACCCAGAATTCGTCCGCGCCAAAGAACGCCGGCTGCCCATGCTAACCCGAGCGGAATTGCTAGGACAGATCATGCAGAATTACAATACGCCCATCGCCATTGCCGGCACCCACGGCAAAACCACGACCACTTCGATGGTTTCCCATATTCTGCTGGAGGGAGACTGCGACCCGACCTTATCGGTGGGCGGCATCCTGCCCGCCATCCACGGCAATATCCGGGTGGGCCGCTCCGGCATCTTCGTCACGGAAGCCTGCGAATATACCAATAGCTTCCTGAGCTTTTTCCCAAAAATCAGCGTGATCCTCAACATAGACGCGGATCATCTGGATTTCTTTAAAGATATCGAAGACATTCGCCGTTCCTTCCGGCTCTTCGCCCAAAGGCTACCCGCAGACGGCACGCTGATTATCAACCGGGATACTCCCGCCTGGGAGGCAGTTGTCAAAAATCTTCCCTGCAAGGTCGTCACCTATGGCCTGACAGACGGCGACTATACCGCCGCTGATATTCGGCGCGGTGGCGATGGCAAAACGACATTTACCTGCCAAAAAGACGGCCGTACCATCGGAACCTTTTCTCTGCTGGTGCCAGGCCTACATAACATTTCCAATGCTCTGGCTTCCATTGCCTTGGCCATAGAATTGGGCCTTGACGCGGAAGTGATCCGGCGGGGCCTTGCCTCCTTTGCCGGCACCCAGCGCCGTTTCCAGAAAAAAGGCGAGATCGGCGGCGTTACCATTATCGACGATTATGCCCATCATCCCACGGAAATCCAGGCTACGCTGCACGCCGCCCGGGACTATTCCCCCAAGACGCTCTGGTGCGTTTTCCAGCCTCATACCTATAGCCGGACGAAAGCGCTGCTGCCGGAATTCGCAAAAGCCCTGTCGCTGGCGGATCACGTCGTACTGACCGACATTTATCCCGCCAGAGAAACTGATACCCTAGGCGTCTCTTCTGCGGATCTGCAAAAGCTGCTCCTTGCGGCCGGAACGCCCTGCGAGTATTTTTCCACCTTCGACGAAACCGAAAACTTTTTATTAAAAAGTTGTACACAGGGAGACATGTTGATAACTATGGGGGCCGGAGACGTGGAAATCATAGGGGATCAGCTCCTCGGACAATAATTATCCACACTATCCACATGCTTATCCACATCTTTGGCGATGCAGGCATGTGGATTTTTATACACATTTCAGCGTTTACATAATTTCTTAACAAATTTGTAATTTTTACGACAAACACTGCGGTTTCTTCGACAAAATTTGCTCTCCAAAAAACGACAGGATCTCTTATCCACATTGTCCACATTATCCACACCGCCCTTGGGGAAAACTTCCTCGAAAAATCCCCTATTTCTTTTTGAAATTTGGTATGCTATAATCCTGGATATACCTACGGACAGATTCCAAAGAAGAAGGCAGGTTACAGACACTATGAATGAAATCAGCATCTGGGCCGATCCCGCCAACGGCGTAACGGTCCTTTCCAATCTCTTCATCGAACAATATATGCCCCGGGCCAACGGCGAATTCGTAAAGGTCTATCTGTATCTTCTGCGCTCCCTCTCCAAGGCGCCGCCGTCCTTTGGTCCGGCAAAGGCTGCAGACGCCCTGGACTGCACGGAAAAGGACATCCTGCGGGCGTTGAAATACTGGGAAAGAGAAGGGCTTTTGACCTTGTCCTTCGACGAAGGGTCGAAGCTCTCCGGCATCCGCCTGCTGCCTGTCAAGGAAAATCACCCGGCCCCAGAGCAAGGGAAGCAAAAACCGGAAGCGGCGTCTTCCAGACGAGCCGAGCTGACGCCGCCCGCCACCGTAACCGCGGATGAGAAAAAGCGGCTGATGCAGGACGAGGAATTCTGCCAGCTCCTCTTTATCGCGGAGCAGTATCTGGGCCGAACTTTAAGCCCTACGGACAGCGAAAAGATCGCCTATTTCTACGAACGGCTGCATCTTTCCTTCGAGCTGATCGAATACCTGATCGAATATTGCGTCTCCAGGGAAAAGCGCAGCATCCGGTATATCGAAAGCATCGCCCTCTCCTGGGCGCAAAAGGGAATCAAAACCGTGGAAGAGGCCAAAAAGGAAGCCTCCATGTACCAAAAAAGCTACTTCACGATCTTAAAGGCGCTGGGCATTCAAAACCGCAGCCCCGTGGAATCAGAGGTTGCGTTTATGAATACCTGGGAAAAGGAATACGGGTTTACGCTGGATATCATTACCGAAGCCTGCTCCCGGACGGTGCTCCAGATCGGCCAGCCTAGTTTCCAGTATGTAGACCGAATTTTACAGGACTGGAAAAAGAAAGGCGTGCATCACCTGGCGGACATCGCCCCCCTGGACGCCGCCCATAAGAAAAAGGCCTCCAGAGAGCCTGCGCCTGCCAAAACCGGCGCCACTAACCGCTTTAATAATTTCCACCAGAGAAATTACGATTTCGACGAATACGAACGGCAGCTTTTAAACCGATAAAGGAGGTTTTCCATGCTGCAGAACGCCCAGTACGACACGATCATGCGGGAGTATAACCGCAGACAGTTACATAACCGACAGCGTCAGCAGGAGCATATCGAGGAAATCTATCAGAAGCTTCCCGCGATCCGCAAAATCGACCAGTCTGTCGCCGCCCTGACCCTGGAAAAGACAAAGGCCCTGCTCGCTGGCGCTTCTAACGGCACCGCCGATTTAAAAGAATCCATTCGGACGCTTTCCGCCAAACGCCGCCGGCTCCTTATGGAAGAGGGCTATCCAGAAGACTACCTGGACATGCAGTATACCTGCCCCCGCTGCCAGGACACCGGCTACGTGGGCAATGAAAAATGCCTCTGCTTCAAAAAAGCCGCTCTGGAGCTTTTGTACGCCCAGTCCAATCTGGGGGAAATCCTGGAAAAAGAAAATTTTGCCCACTTTTCTTTCCGGTATTATTCTGCTACAATAAAAAACGAAGCAACCGGGCTTAACGCTTACCAGACGGCCCTTCTGGCCGTAGAGAAGGCGAAAAATTTTATCGGACAGTTCGGCTCCTCCTTCCAGAACCTCTTCTTGTATGGAGACACCGGCGTGGGCAAGACCTTCCTTTCCCACTGCATTGCCAAGGAGCTGTTGGATCAGGCGTATTGGGTCGTCTATTTCACCGCCTTCGATCTCTTTGATCTGTTTGCCCGACGTACCTTTGACAGAGATGAAGAGGCCGCGCCCTGGATGGATTCCGTCTTTTCCTGCGACCTCCTTATCATCGACGATCTAGGAACGGAGCTGACGAACAGCTTCGTCTCCTCGCAACTGTTCCTGTGCGTGAACGAACGGCTGATGCGCCAGAAATCCACGCTAATCTCTACAAATCTGGGCATCCGCCAGTTTTCCGATACGTATTCCGAGCGGACGTTTTCCAGGATTGCCAGTAACTACGAAATGATAAAACTCATTGGACAAGATATCCGAAAGCAAAAAACATTATCAGGAGGATACGATTATGGGACAGGGCAACAATAAAGATCTAGAAACGCTTCCGGTAGGCAGGCTGGGCCTGATTTCTCTGGAAAGCTGCGCCCCTCTGGGAAAAAAGGTGGACGACTGGCTGGTTCGGTGGCGGGCCGAGCGGACAAACGAGCACAAATCCACCATCGCCTTTGAAGGCTACGAACGCGACTCCTATCTAATCCCCGTAAAGGTTCCCCGCTTTGGCTCCGGAGAGGCCAAGGCCGTAATCAGCGAATCTGTTCGGGGCGACGATATTTACATCATGGTGGACGTCTGCAATTATAGCATGACGTACCCCTTAGGCCCCTTTACAAATCTCATGTCTCCGGACGATCACTTCCAGGATCTAAAAAGAGTGATCGCCGCGATCGCCGGAAAGGCCAGGCGGCTGAACGTCATTATGCCGTATCTCTACGAAAGCCGCCAGCTCAAGCGTACCTCCCGGGAGTCTCTGGATTGCGCTACGGCCCTACAGGAGCTGATCGACATGGGTGTAGAAAATATCATCACCTTCGACGCCCACGACGCCCGGGTGCAAAATGCTACGCCGCTGCACGGCTTTGAAACGGTTACGCCGGCGTACCAGTGCATGAAAGCCCTTTTAAATACCGAACAAGGGCTGCGGATCGATAACGAAGGCTTCATGGTTATCAGCCCTGACGAGGGCAGCATGAACCGGGCCATTCAGATGGCCAACGTTATCGGCGTGGATATGGGCATGTTCTACAAACGCCGGGATTATTCCAAGATCGTGAACGGCCGTCATCCGGTAGTTGCTCACGAATTCCTGGGCGCGAACGTGGAAGGAAAGGATATGCTGATCATCGACGATATGATCTCCTCCGGCGATACGATACTGGAAGTCGCCGCGCTTCTAAAGGCGAAAAAAGCCAATCGGATCTTCCTCTACGCGACCTTCGGCCTTTTCACCGACGGCATGGAGAAATTC
This sequence comes from uncultured Blautia sp., assembly GCA_948436455.1. Taxonomy (GTDB): domain Bacteria; phylum Bacillota; class Clostridia; order Lachnospirales; family Lachnospiraceae; genus Blautia_A. The sequence goes on along the minus strand of CAOJIB010000044.1, from coordinate 625 downwards.
GACAAGGCCCATGCCCAGGGGCTGTTTGACCGGCTCTATACGACGAATCTGATTTATCAGCCGTCCGCGCTTTTGGAACGCCCCTACTATGTGACCTGCGACCTCAGCAAATATATCGCGCTGATTATCGATACCTTAAATCACGATGTTTCCGTCAGCCGCCTGCTCAATCCGGTAGATCGTATCAAACGGTGCATCGAAAATTATAAGCAGACGAATCCGCAATAAAAGAAAATCCCCGGTCCCTTCCTACGATCAAAGGGACTGGGGAAGTTGTATTTCCCAAAAGGGAATTCCCATCTCTCGAAGCATTTCTATTTCCCGCCGCTGGCAGGTAAAAAGAAGCACCTGGCGTTTCTTTTGCGCCAGCCATCGAAGTGTTTGACGCAGCCTGCGATCGTCGTACATCGCAAAGGCATCGTCCAGCAAAAGGGGCATTTCCTCTTCTCCACAAAGAATATCTACCGCCGCCATCCGTAGGGAAAAATAGACCTGCTCGATCGTCCCCCGGCTCAGCTGCTCCAAGGGCACATAGCGGCCGTCGTCCAGCACGCCCATATTTGTTCCGTCGCGTGCGTCTACCTGGGAATATTTCCCCTCCGTCAACGCCGCAAAAACAGCGGAA
>CAOJIB010000043.1 GCA_948436455.1 uncultured Blautia sp. | reverse complement strand
TGCTTGTTTTGGTGTAGGGGTTTTAAAAATCGGTATTAACCGACAGCCCCTTTTTGTCTGCGGAAGATGGGACTTGAACCCACACGAGCGCATTGCTCACAAGATCCTTAGTCTTGACTTAACCGCTTAACATAGTCTTGTTCGTTACTCTTTTTTTAAAGTTCCCCATTTTCAGCCATTTCACAAGGTTTTTAATCTTGTTCACCTAGGAGAAAATATATCATCTAACGAATAAGATTATAGCACATATAAGCTATAAGTACAACCCCTAAAATGCGGTAGGATTGTTTTTATTTTTCTACAAGACCAATTACTCATTAAGACAATTTAAAATTGATTGTAACGAAATAGGGCATATTTATACATCATTTATACATATATATTACAGTATATATGTATATGACATATGTATAAATAGCCCTTATTTTTTTAAGCACTTTTTAAAATTTGCTTCTGTCTAGTGTTGGAATATCATCACACAGCCGTTGCCATACATTATGCGACATACGGTCAAGTTCTTCTTGTGGTATATACACCTCTGAAATCTCTTGTTCCATTCTATCAATATAAGCCTTGTCTAACTTTGGGAATGTCCGAACTAAAAAATTATATAATTTTATATTGTCGATAGAATGGTCAATAATAAACTCATATATCTTTTGTATCATCTTTATGTTACCCCTTTCAAAATATTAGATGTAGTTACATTTTTCATTATAGGTACATATTTCAGCATATGCAAGTATTATTTTTCGTCTGATAATTAGATTACAGAAAGGAGGGCTTGTATTATGTTGAGTTATGCACCATTGTGGGCAACAATGAAGAAACAAGGCGTTACAACCTATACACTGATAAACAAGTATAACATAAATTCGAGAACGATTAACAATCTAAGACACGGCAAAAGCATAACAATGTATACGTTAGAGCGTTTGTGTAACATTCTACATTGCAAGCCCAACGATATTATAGAGTTTTTAGAAGATGATTAGCAGTCAAGGAGGAATAACAAAGTGCGTTATTCCACCTTTTTTCTATTTTATCTACACATTGAAAATGTCAAGACAGAAAAGAGTATTTTTAATTAATTAAAGAGACAATTAATTAAAAATCTTCCTTTTCAATCTTGACATTTGCGCCAGTTACTTCAAGTAATGATTTACTGTAACCGATAGCCTAGTATGACCGAGGGCTTCACTAACTATGTGTATATCGCTTTTAAGCCCTCTGAAAGCCGTTTCCCTGTCACCACGGGCATAATATGTATCATACCCTTTATTTTGCATTGTAGGGTATTTTAAAGCGTATTCTTGCGCCTTTTCTTTATCAGTCTTAACGAGGTTATATAGTTCTTGTGCGTATTCACGCCTATAAGCGTGAACATCAGCGGCATTATGTATTTTATCGAATAAACGTTCGTTATTTTCTTTAGTATTGATAAACTCAATAATTAATTTCTGATACTCTGGAAGCACTGGGGCAATCCTGTCACGTCCGCCCTTGCTTTGTTCAAACTTCACCCAAAGGTTTCCTTTACTGTCTGTAAAGAAATCTTTGCGTGTTAGCTTTGAAACATCTTCACGGCGTCCGCCAGTGCCACGACAAACATTAACAAGGTCTTTGTTGCGTTCTTCACTAAAATGCTTTTGTCTTTCTGTATCTTTCCTACTTCTTGTTATCTTGTCTATTGTTCTAGCCTCTTTAAATTTGTAATCTATTTCGTGTGAATAGAGTTTACCAAGAGCCGCTTTTTCAGCTTTAAGCGTATACAAAGACAGCCCTTTTTCTTCTCTGTATGCTAAGTATTCTTTTGCGTATTTTTCTATTTTGTTAAGGCTTGCGTATTTATTTACGCCCTTTTCAGATATGCACCATTCTACGAAGTGCGTACAGTGTTCTAAATAGGTCTTATATGTGTTCATACTATGTATTGTATCAACACGAATATTAACAGCACTTAGGTCTTTACCTTGTGCTTTGCGTTCTTCTCTTATTTCATTTTTTGCCTTGTGTCTACTTTCACCAATACGCATTTTGCCATTAAGATTAGTTTTTATTTGTTTTTGTAATGTTGAGATTAAATCACCCCTTTTTCTTCCGCTATTTGTGTGTTTAGATTTTCAAAAACTTCATCCATAACATGCTCGACAATACTATCAATAGCTGCTCTAATAATTTGTTCTTCTGTTGCAGTCTCATCTTCATACCAAGCCCTTTCACTAGCAAAAAATTCATCGTTATATGAGTTATCAATACTAATGAGCCATATAAGCCCATTAGTAACTAAGCTTTCGCTACTATTTGTAAATTCATAAGCATGAAAAGAATTATCCTCAATATCATAGTATATTTCATAACGTAAATTATTATCAGATTTAAGGCTTTCCCTTTCTACCTTGTCAATAAGTAAATCTAATTCCCAGTATAACTCGCCTAGTTCATCAGTTCCAAAAATTTTGTTTTTAAGTTCTTCATATTGTTTTTTCATATTTTTTTTACTTCCTTTCTTTTTCTATTTTGTTTTTGTAATGTTAAAATTAAATCACTCGTTATTTATTTCTTTTACAATAATTTTCAATAGTATTTTTAATTATAAAGTTTATTGCTTTATCTAATTCTTCTGAATCATCAGGATGAAACATAACCTTTTTTGCTTGTCTTTCTATAACTTTATAATCTTCATCAGGTATAGTTATTGTAATTGTATGTTGTTCTTGTATACTTCTAAAATATAAATTATCAAAAATATCACTCATTTTTTTTACTTCCTTTCTTTGTTCTAAGTTTATTTTTTGTCAGCCCCCCTATTCGTAAATAGAGAACTAACATTTTTTGTTAAGTAGGTAGGATTGTTTTAGTGTTTCCTGTTCACTTTATTCATTGTCACTTTTAGCGTTGACTTGCTTTATATTTTCCATATTTTCCGTATAAAAAAAACAACTTCATCTTGCTAGTTGTTTAATAAAAAATTATTATTAACCTTTTACTTAGAAACCCTAAGCGAACTTTAATGTTATGTAATATAACAATTCCTAAACTTACAAATTATTTCTTTCAATTCGTTAATCTCCGAAAACGAATATGCGTTTACTGTCACCCAGACGCACAGGGCAAATAACTTTGTACAATCTGTACTTTGAACACTTGTTTTTAAGTGTATCATACTAAACTTATATTTTAATTTTATCATTAAAATGTTATTTTTGTCAAGACATCGGCGTTTATAGATACAAAAACTAACGTTTTTATATCTATAACCCGATGTCTAGCCAACCTTTGCGTATAAAAAAAAGCAAGGACTTACGCCCTCGCTTGTTGCTTTTCTTTTGTCTTTTGCTCATATTCTTCTTTTGCTTTTTGTGCTTCAAGTTGTCTATGAATTTTTTCAAATTCTTTATAATTTGCAACACATTCAGCTTGATTCAAATGAGTAGGAATAACACATTTTTCTATATCTAGTTTTGGTTTTTCAATGTCACATGGGTATTCATAATAATATTCACAGTCAGTAGTATAAATATGTCCTAATACAGATTTTCCAATTTCAACTTGCTTTGGTTCTTTTTGTTTTGGCTTCTCTTCACTTATTCCGAATAAATCAGACAAGTCAGCGTCTTCTGTATACCATATGTCAGGTTCTTCATTTTCGCCCCAATCCTTAGAATTAAAAGGGTCAAAATATGATATACCATCTTCGGTAATAAAGTCATATTGTGGGTTTTCTTCTGTCCCCCTGTTCTTTTGGTAAAATACAGTATCTTTTCCAGACTCCCTCATAATTACCTTGTTAATTCTTCTTAGAAACGCTTGCCACGTTTCGGGATGTTCTTCTTGAACACTTGTATATTGTTCTTCAAGCGGAATATTTGTTGTTATAAAAACCTTACGGTAACAAGCAACTTTATTACTATATCTACTAGGTAATGTAAGAGGGTAGCCATCATTGAAGTTAAGCATATCTTGAATTTTCAAGTTGCTTCTAAATTCTTCAAAGCTAATAACATCTTGAGTATTATAGCCATCAAAAGGGTGGTCATAGTCCGTAACTCTATAAACATTAGTATAACCGAACTCTTCCATAACGCCCCTTGTTTTTCCTTTTCCTGTTTTACCAAAGATATATGTAACCTCTACGTCACGCCATTCGTTCTTGTATTTATCTGTTAGCAAGTCATTCCTAACCCTGTCAATATTTCCAGAAAATCTTATATATTGAGCATTTGTATTATAGATTTCAGCGTTAGTTTTTCCATCAAGAACCATATCCCTTAATTGTTCTAAATCATTGCGCTTGCCTTTTTCTTCTTGTGGACATTCACCACTTTCATATTGCATCCCCTCTTGTCTTGTGTCCTCTTTTTCAGAGCCTTCATATTTGCCAGTCTTATATATATAATCTCTATTTTCTTGACAAGTACCATTACAAAAATCTAAGTGGCAGCCATCAAAAGTTTTTAGAATACTACTTCCTGTTTTAGCGTCTTTAAAATATATAAAAATGTGATAATGTCTTGTATGTGTTTCGTTTCCTATTTCTTCACAGTAGCAATAATAAATAATTCCTTTCCATTTCTTTTCAATTATATTTTTTATTTCTTCAAACTTTATTGTTGGATTGTTTATTGTTATAAGCCATTTGCGACCTCTTTTAGTTTTTATGTTTTCCATAAAAAAAATCTCCTTTCATTCTAATTTATTATTTATATTAATTAGACATATAAGGAGTATAAAAACATATATATTAATTCGATAGATATATAATCTATTGACAATTTATTCTATTTGTTATATTATATTTATAACAGTAATGAACGAGTAAAAACCGTTTCTGTTGCTATTATGTTTATATATGTTTTTATGTTTATACCCCAAGCCGTTTAGCACACGGCTTTTTTTATGTCTATAAATAAATTTTATAACGGAATATTAAAAAAATCAATAGCCCCCAATTTTGCATTTTATTATCTTTATGTTGATTGTTCTAATTCTACGAATTAGAACCTTTTTTCTTGCTCTTTTTACGCTACGACGGCAAGCCGTCTCCGACTTCGCTTGCGACGTGCTACGAAAGCATACGCTTTCTACACCCGTCTACGCTCATATGTTAATTACTGTGTAATGCTCCAAAAACCCAAAAAAGCCCTAAAAAGCATTTTTACACAGAGGTTAATCATTTTTACACAGAGGTTAAATTAACCTCTGTGTAAAAATTCAAGCCCGCAAACCCGCATAAAATGGGGCTTTTTTGGATTTTTTACACATTACACAGAAGTTGGCTAGGTAATACTAGGGAACCCCCCGCAAGCGGTGCCCCCCTTTTGACCTAGCCAACTTTTTCATTTTTTGCACAGAAAAAGGACACTCAGCCGAGCGCCCTTTAATGATTTAATGTATTAAAGTTATCTTAATTTACCCCTACGCTTTGGAGCATTGTCTTTTTTACAAAATTGTTGTTGTGGATTGTACGCCGTATCAGCGAACAACGACACACCTAAGTCTTTCAAATAGCCCTCTGTTACTGAAATGTTACTATGTCCTAAAACTTGACATAATGTATATACGTCTTTTGTTTGCATATAAAAATTTTTAGAAAACGTATGCCTAAACAAATGTATACTTGTCTTTTCTACGCCGTGCGCCCTATTATAGCTTGCCACATTACATTGCATTGTGTGGTTAGCCATACGAGAACCAGACGCAATACTAAACAAATAATCATCAGCCGACAAATGGAATAATTGTATATACTTCTTTAAAATCTTTAATACATCATCATTGAGCGACAACGCCAGCCCTTGATTATTCTTTGTAACATCTACATATACAACACCATTTTTAAAATCCACATCTTTAACAAGTATGTTTAGACTGGAAGAAAGACGTAAGCCAGTAGCAATTAAAAGGTTAATATATACCCACGTCTGATACTGAACTTCTGAACAATCACGAGAGGGCTTTTCAAGTAATATTTGCAATTCTTCTTGTGTATAACACCGTTTGACAGTTTTTTGATACTTAGGTATCTTAACAGGAAAAACGTCTGTATATTCTTGCTCTTGTAGCCAGTAGATGAAAGCCCGAACACTACGGCAGTATGTAGCAATAGTAACATCTTTTTTATTCTGGTCTTCTTTTAGGTCTTCAATCCACCACTGATAATGGTCTTTGTTGATTAGACTGGTTGAAAAATCCCACATATCATTTGAATTGATAAAATTGCGTATGTGCATATCATAGGTTTTCAGTGTGCTTTCAGCAATATTTTCAGACCGCTTATCTTGATAAAATTCCTCTAATGCGTCTTTTGTCTTGATACTCTCATTAATCATTGTAGCCCTTCTTCTTAACATATTAGTGCGTCCTTTCTTTGTGAAATCTAACGCACAAGACTATTTTAAAACGAAGTGCCAAAACCGACAACCCCCAAAAACAAAAAAATAACTGTAAACCTTGATTTTTCAAGACTTACAGTCATTTGATGCGGAAGATGGGACTTGAACCCACACGAGCGCATTGCTCACAAGATCCTTAGTCTTGCTCGTCTGCCAGTTCCGACACTTCCGCATATTTGACATATTATGTCAGCAACAAAATGTATTATAGCACCTGAGGGACAAAGAGTCAATTGTTTTTTTGAAAAAATAGAAATAAAAAAAGGAAATCCAAACGCGGTGCAGAATATAAATAACAAGAGGAATTTGTCAGTATCTGTTCGGGCGTGTCTGAAAGAGTTTTCCGCGAAATGCTAAGGGGCATGCGTTACGGTGCGGTGCGGTTTTTTGCGGGAAGCAGGCGGAATTTCTAAGAGAGCAGGAGGGGGAATATGAATATTCGGGAACGGCTGGAAGAAATGGAACTAGCGAATCTAAGTCCTTATGCGTCTTGCAGTAGAAATTCCAAGGGCAGGGAGCGGGAAGAGGAAGAATGCGACATTCGTACGGCATACCAAAGAGACCGGGATCGGATCTTGCACTGCAAGTCCTTTCGACGGCTCAAAGACAAGACGCAGGTATTTCTCTCTCCACAGGGCGACCATTATCGAAACCGCCTGACGCATACGCTGGAGGTTTCCCAGACGGCCAGGACGGCGGCGAAGGCGCTGCGGCTGAATGCGGACCTGGTGGAGGCCATTGCCTTGGGGCATGATTTGGGGCATACGCCTTTCGGCCACGCGGGAGAGCGGGCGCTGGATCAGATCAGCGGCTGCGGCTTCGCCCATCACAGGCAGAGCGTCCGCGTAGTAGAAGTGCTGGAGAAGAACGGCCGGGGATTGAATTTGAGTTGGGAAGTGCGGGACGGCATCCGCAATCACAAGACTAGCGGAAGTCCGGCCACGCTGGAGGGACAGGTGGTGCGGCTTTGCGACAAGATCGCGTATATTCATCACGATATGGACGATGCGCAAAGGGCTGGAATTTTGACAGAGGACGATATTCCGATTACGATCCGTATGCTTTTGGGCTTTACTACAAAGGAACGGCTGAATACGCTGATTCACGATATGATTGAAAATAGCAATGGACAAAATTCGATTTCGATGTCCGCGGATATTGCCGAGGCGCTGATGGAGCTGCGGCGCATTATGTTTGAAACCGTATACTGCAACCCCAGAGCCAAGCGGGAGGAGGATAAGGCGATTTCCATGCTGGAAAACCTGTTTCGCTATTACAGAAAGCATCCGGAAGCTATGTCCGAGGAATACCAGAGCTTGATTCGCCAGGGGCAGGATGCGGAGCGGGTCGTATGCGATTACCTTTCGGGCATGACGGATCAGTATTCTATGTTAAAATTTCGGGAGATTAATATTCCCAAATCCTGGGAAGTGTATTAAGAAGGAGAGCTATGCGGTATTCGGACGATATTATAGAAGAAGTTCGCAGCAGAAGCGATATTGTGGACGTAGTGTCGCAGTATGTAAAGCTTACTCGGAAAGGCAGCTCCTATTTCGGTTTGTGCCCGTTCCATAATGAAAAGACGCCCTCCTTTTCGGTAACGCCGGGAAAGCAGATGTATTACTGTTTCGGCTGCGGCGCCGGCGGCAATGTATTTACTTTCTTAATGGAATATGAGAATTACAGCTTTGTAGAGGCGCTGGAGCACTTAGCCGAGAGGGCTGGCGTAGAGCTGCCAAAGGCGGAATATTCCAAAGAGGCAAAGGCCCTGGCGGATCGGAAGCTGGCCCTTTTGGAAATTCACAAGCAGGCGGCGAAATATTACTATTATCTTCTGCGGAACGCTCGGGGAGAGCGGGCGCTTTCCTATCTGGAAAACCGAAAGATTACCAGAGAAACCATGCAGAAATTCGGATTGGGCTACGCGGATCAAAGCGGCGTTAGCTTGTATCAATATTTGAAATCCCATGATTACAGCGATGAACTGCTGCGAGAGAGCGGTTTGTTTCTGGCGGATGAAAAGCGGGGGATGCACGATAAATTCTGGAATCGGGTGATCTTTCCTATTATGGATGTGAATCATCGGGTCATTGGCTTTGGCGGCCGGGTGATGGGAGACGGAAAACCCAAATATTTAAATTCGCCGGAAACGAAGATCTTCGACAAAAGCCGGAATCTCTACGGGCTTTACGCGGCCAGGTCAACAAGGGAAAATTATCTGATTCTGTGCGAGGGCTATATGGATGTGATTTCCATGCACCAGGCCGGCTTTACCAACGCGGTGGCGTCTCTGGGAACGGCGCTGACTGCGGGTCATGCGAATCTGTTAAAGCGTTACACAAAAGAGGTGCTGCTTTTGTATGACAGCGACGAGGCGGGAATTAAGGCGGCCTTGCGGGGTATCCCGATTTTAAAAGAAGCCGGGATTTCGGCGCGGGTGGTGGATCTTGCGCCCTGCAAAGATCCGGATGAGTTTTTAAAGGCCCGGGGGAGGGAAGCTTTCAAGGAGCGGCTGGCCAAAGCCCAGAATAGCTTCATGTACCAGATCGGAATTTTGCGAAAAAGCTATCATTTAGACGATCCGCAGGATAAAACCGCGTTTTTTCAGGAAATAGCGCTGCGTTTGTTGGAATTTTCCGACGAGCTAGAACGTAATAATTATATCGAAGCCCTTGCCGGGAAATACCAGGTGGCAGAGGGGGATCTGAAGAAAATGGTCGGCCGGCTGGCGATGGAAGGACGGCAGCCCAAAAGAGACGCGCAGGTTCTAAAGCCCTTTCGGGAAAAGAAGCGGCTTCCCCAGGAGTCCGGCACGCAAAAAGCGCAAAAGCTTCTTCTGACCTGGCTGGTTACATATCCGCAAATTTTTGAAATGGTGGAAAACTATATAAGTCCTGAAGATTTTACCTGCGAGCTTTATCGGCAGGTAGCGGAAATCCTTTATCAGCAGCACAAAAGCCAGGCGATGAATCCGGCCGGACTGCTGAACCGGTTTATGGACAGCGAGGAGGAGCAAAGGGAGGTGGCTTCTATGTTTCACGCCACGATCCATCTGGAAACGCAAAAGGAACAAGAGAAAGCCTTCCGGGATACGGTGATGCATATCAAAAAGGACAAGCTGGCCTGGGAAGACGCCCATCGGGATCCAGAGGATATCCAAGGGCTGCAGGAAGGATTTCAAAAGAAAAAAGAGCTGGAGGAACTGGAGCGGCGGCTGCGGCGGCAGTCCATTTCCTTTCAATAAGAGTAGGGAAATTCCCATAGATTCGGCGACGTTTCGGATCTGGATATACAGGAAACAGATACGTAGTATGCATAGAGATTGAAAACCTTCGTTTTTGGGTAGAATATAAACAATATATGGAAGGATGGAACACCTATGGAAATGAATGTGGGTAAATTCAGCGAAAAACTAGGAGAGCTTTTAGAGCTGGCCAAGAAGAAAAGAAATATCCTGGAATATCAGGAGATCAGTGAATTTTTTAAGGATTTTATGCTGGATGCGGAGCAGATGGAGAAGGTTTTCGATTATTTGGAGGCCAATAGCGTGGACGTCCTTCGGATCACAGATAATGTGGACGATTTGATTCTGGACGACGACGCGGACAAGCTGGTGGATGAGGAAGCCGTAGAGCTGGACAAGATTGATCTGTCCGTACCGGAAGGCGTGAGCATTGAAGATCCTGTCCGCATGTATTTAAAAGAGATTGGAAAGGTCAACCTTTTGACGGCGGAGGAGGAAATCGCCCTGGCCCAGCGGATGGAGCAGGGGGACGAGGCGGCCAAGAAGCGTCTGGCGGAGGCGAATCTGCGTCTGGTAGTCAGCATTGCGAAGCGCTATGTGGGCCGGGGCATGCTGTTTTTGGATTTGATCCAGGAGGGAAATCTGGGACTTATTAAGGCGGTGGAAAAGTTTGATTACCGCAAGGGATACAAATTCAGCACGTACGCTACCTGGTGGATTCGGCAGGCGATTACCCGGGCTATTGCCGACCAGGCCAGGACGATCCGCATTCCCGTCCATATGGTGGAGACGATCAATAAGTTGATCCGGGTTTCCAGGCAGTTGCTGCAGGAATTGGGGCGGGAACCTACTCCGGAGGAGATTGCCAAGGAAATGGATCTGCCCGTGGAGCGCGTCCGGGAAATCCTCAAGATTTCCCAGGAGCCGGTTTCTCTGGAAACTCCCATTGGCGAGGAGGAGGACAGCCATCTGGGAGATTTCATCCAGGATGATAACGTACCGATTCCGGCGGATGCGGCGGCGTTCACCTTATTAAAGGAGCAGCTTGTGGAGGTGCTGGATACGTTGACGGATCGGGAGCAAAAAGTACTCCGTTTGCGTTTCGGGCTGGATGACGGCCGGGCGCGGACCTTGGAGGAGGTCGGCAAGGAATTTAACGTCACAAGAGAGAGGATCCGGCAGATCGAAGCAAAGGCGCTGCGTAAGCTCCGCCATCCCAGCCGCAGCCGGAAATTAAAAGATTATTTGGATTAAAGAGGGGTTCTATGGGATTGTCGAAAAGGCTGCAGGCGGTTGCGGATATGGTGACAGAGGGAAATGTCCTGGTGGATGTGGGCTGTGACCACGGCTATCTTCCCATTGATCTGCTCATGCGGCGCCGGATTCCAAGGGCGGTGGCCATGGATATCCGAAAGGGGCCTCTAGAGCGGGCCAGGCAAAATATCATCGCCTGTCATCTGGAGGAATACATAGAGACTAGGCTTTCCGACGGCCTTTTGGCCATGCCCCGGGCCGAAGGAGAAACCCTGGTGTTGGCGGGCATGGGCGGCCCACTGATGGAGAAGATTTTGACAGAGGGCGAGGAGGCGGCCCGCGGATTCGCCGAGTGGATTTTGCAGCCCCAGTCGGACGTCCCAAGCCTGCGCAGACGCGTGGAGCAGATGGGCCGGCAGATCGCTGAAGAACGGATCGTGAAGGAAGACGGCAAATATTATCCCATGCTGCGGGCGATTCCCGGAAGCTGCCCGTATGGGAATCCGGTATATTATTCCTATGGAAAGGATCCTCTAGAAAGAAGAGATCCGGTACTGCTGGAATTTCTGCAAAAGGAAGAGAAGCAGCGGCAGGAGATTTTAAAAGAACTGGAGCAAAGCGGGACGCCCGGCGCAAAGAGGCGGCGGCAGGAGCTTTTAGAGGAACAGAAGCTGACGGAGGCGGCATTGCACTATTATGAAATGTAAAGAGATCATAAGCTGGTTAGAGGAGCAGTACCCGGTTTCCTACGCGGAATCCTGGGACAATGTGGGACTTCTGGTGGGAAGAGACGATAAAGAGGTATCCAGGGTCTTTCTGGCGTTGGATTTGACGGAGGAAGTGCTGGGGGAGGCGCTCCAGGCGAACGCCGATCTGATCATTACCCATCATCCGATGATTTTTGGCGGAATCAAAAAGATTACTAATCTCTCCTCAGAGGGCAGGCGGATTCTGGGACTGGTCGGCGCCGATATTTCCTATTACGCGATGCATACGAATTACGATATTTTGGGAATGGCGGACGTAAGCGCCGCATATCTTCATTTATCCGGCGCTCAGGTGCTTTCCGTGACAACGGATGGCGAAAAGCAGGAGGGCTTTGGCCGGGTGGGGGATCTGCCCAGGGAGATGTCTTTGAAGGAATGTGCGCTCTATGTGAAAGAGTGTCTAGGAATTTCGGATGTGAAGGTCTACGGGGAACCTTCCGCGCGGGTACGGAGGGCGGCTGTCTGCACCGGCGCGGGGAAAAGTATGGTAAAGGATGCGCTGGCGGCGGGCGCGGAAGTGTACGTGACCGGGGATATCGATCACCATACCGGCATCGATACGTGGGCGGCGGGCATGGCGGTGATTGACGCCGGGCACTACGGGACGGAATATATTTTTATGGAAGCGATGAAAAAGGCGCTTGGCGGGCAGTTTCCGGCATTGGAAATCAAAACGGCCCGCGTAAAGACGCCGTACCAGATTTATTAAGGAGCGAAATCGTATGGAGCAGAAGATCACAATCACCATACAGGGAGAAAAAAGGCAATATCCGGCGGGGATTTCCTTTGGGGAAATCGTGCAGGAATATCAAGAAAATCTGCCGGATGCGATTATTTTGGTGATGGAGAACGGCCGGCTGCGGGAATTGCACAAATGCGCCCGCCAAGATTGTACGCTGGAATTCGTTACCACCAGGGATGCCATCGGGCATAAGACCTATAAAAGGAGCGCCTGCCTTTTGCTGCTTAAGGCTGTCTACGATGTGGCGGGGAAAGAGGCGGTGGAAAAGGCTATTTTGCATTTTTCTGTCGGTTCCGGCCTGTATTTTACGATTCAAGGAAATTTTGTCGTGGATGAAGCCTTTACTGGAGAAGTGAAAGCTCGGATGCTGGAAATGGTCGAGCAGCAGCTTCCAATCCGCAAGCGAAGCGTAGGGACGGACGAGGCGGTGGAAATTTTCCGTCAGCATGGGATGCACGATAAGGAAAGGCTGTTTCGTTACCGGCGGGTTTCCCGTGTGAACATTTACAGCATCGAAGGCTTTGAAGATTATTTCTACGGCTTCATGGCGCATCATACGGGATACATCCGGCATTTCGACGTATTTCCTTATAAAGAGGGATTGATCCTGCAGCTGCCGGAGAGGAGCGAGCCGACCGTACTGCCGCCGTTTCGTCCCCAGCCAAAGATCTTTCAGGTACAGATGGATGCGGAAAAATGGGGGCGGACGCAGGAGATCAGTACCGTAGGGGAATTAAATGAAAAGATTGCCGGCGAAGGCTTTGAACGGGTTTTGCTGATCCAGGAGGCGATGCAGGAGGCGCGGCTTTCCACTATTGCTCATCGGATTGTTCAGGAAGGCAATAAGAAATTTATCATGATCGCCGGTCCATCCTCTTCCGGAAAGACGACCTTTTCCCATCGGCTGTCTATACAGCTGGCGGCCCAGGGCCTGCGGCCGCATCCGGTGGCGATGGATAATTACTTTAAGAACCGGGAGGATACGCCGCTGGATGAATTCGGAAAGAAGAATTTCGAATGTCTGGAGGCCATCGACGTGGCGCAGTTTACCCACGACATGCAGCGGCTGCTGGCGGGAGAGCGGGTAGAGCTGCCGGAATTTAATTTCAAGACCGGCCTTCGGGAGTACCGGGGCAATTATCTTACTCTCGGGCCGGAGGACGTACTGGTCTTAGAGGGGATTCACGGCCTGAATCAAAAGCTGAGCGCGTCGCTGCCAGAAGAGAGCAAATTCAAGATTTACATCAGTGCTCTGACCCAGTTGAATGTGGATGAGCACAACCGGATTCCCACCACGGACGGCCGGCTGATCCGGCGGATTGTCCGGGACGCTAGAACGAGGGGTACCTCGGCCCAGGGGACGATCGCCATGTGGCCTTCGGTACGCCGGGGCGAGGAAGAAAATATTTTCCCCTACCAGGAGGAAGCGGACGAAATGTTCAATTCCGCGCTGGTATATGAGCTGGCCTGCCTAAAGGTATACGCGGAGCCGTTGCTTTTTGGGATTCCAAAAGGGACGCCGGAATTTCAGGAGGCGAAACGCCTGTTGAAGTTTTTGGATTATTTTATCCCGGTGCCCAGCGAGGCGGTGCCGCACAATTCTATCCTCCGGGAGTTTATCGGGGGAAGCTGCTTTAAAGTTTAATAAAATGCGAAGGGAGAAAGAGAATGAAAAAAAGTGTAAGGCAAAAAGGAAGGTTTCTGTTAGTTGTCGGATTATTGCTGTTCTGTATCGGCGCAATCGCCCAGCCCAGGCCCGTTCAGGCGGCCGTCAGCAAGGCGAAGGTACGCAAGGCCTATGAGAAGCAGTTAAAGACGCTGGATAAAAAATGGAAAAAACAGTACGCTAACTGGGGCGGCGGCAATTATTTCTGCTATTACGATGTGAACAAGGACGGCGTGGAGGAATGCTTGGCCTTCCGTTCCTTCTACGGCAACGACAATACGATTACCTGCACCGGCGGTACGGACGTGGCGATTTATACATACTACGGTGGAAAGGTAAAACAGCTGGCATATTCCGCGCCGGGCGGCGGCAACTGGGGATATATAGGCTTTCGGAAGGACAGCAAATACATCACCTTTTTCAACAGAGGCGGCATAGAATCCCGCAGCTATCAGTTTAAGGCGATCAAAAAGGGAAAGCTGGCAACCGTCGGCACTTGTGAGCAAAAGGTCAATATGACTACGTATAAAACTACCTATAAAGTCCGCAAAAAGGCCGCTACACAGAAGAGCTATGAAAGCTTTATCAAGAAAATGGAAGGTACCAAAGGCGTGACGATGTATAAGATTACTACGAAGAATCTGCAGAAATTCGCCTGATCCGGCAAAAAAGGCCGTTTACAGGAAAAGCTTTTCATGCTAAAATAGCAATGCCATAAGGAGGACAGGTGGCCGCGGCTGACAAAGGCCGAAAGGCGTCAGGCGAGGAAAGTCCGGGCTTCACAGGGCAGGATGCCGGATAACGTCCGGTGGAGGCGACTCCCAGGCCAGTGCAACAGAAATAAACCGCCCGCCGTCATACGGTGGGTAAGGGTGGAAAGGCAGTGTAAGAGACTACCGCGTTTCTGGTAACAGGGACGGCACATGTAAACCCCATCCGAAGCAAGACCGAGCAGAGAGCGATACGGTGGCCCGCCGTGCTTTCAGGTAGGTCGCTAGAGCCCGTTGGCGACAGCGGGCGTAGATAGATGGTCACCCAACGACATAACCCGGCTTATCGGCCTGCTTAGGGCTTGGCGCCTCTGGTTTTTCCAGGGGCGCTTATTTGTTGCCGCCAATCGAAGGGAGCGTCTTGTAGACTTAACGGTTATTTATGGGAAAAGTGAAAATATTGGAAAAGGAATTTCACAAACCCTTCAGGGATTTGTCACAGATTAGACACATTTGTTTTCTATACTAATAAGCGAATTAAGTTTCCTCAACTTTTTTCAATTAACTTTTCTTTTTCATACTGCCAGCACCTAGAAGGTGCTGGCTTTTCTCCGTGCCTTAGTATACAGAAAAGCTGCCAGTGGCAGGTTTTCTGTATTATATCCCATTTTCTATAGGACTTTTTAGCTTGCAGCGTCCAGTTACGCCGTCAAACGAGCCAGTTGCGCCTGCGCGCTTATGCGGACGTTTCTTTGAACGAATAAATACATAGAGGGAAATTCACATGATAAGAACAGCGATTTGCGATGATGATACAAAGACGCGCGCCTATCTCGCGGCTCTGGTTCGGGAGCAGCCGTATCGCTGCCAGATCGTGGAGTACACTTCCGCTGAGGAGTGTCTTGCGGATCGTCGAGAGATGGATTTGCTTTTTCTGGATATTGCGTTGCACTCTTCTGCTTCCAGGCTGGATGGAATGGCCTTGGCTCGTAAGCTCCGGGAAACGGCGCTGGCTGTACAGCCGGTAATTATTTTTGTAACCGGTTATGAACGATATGTGTTTGAGGCTTTTGACGTGGGGGCGTTCCAATATTTGTTAAAGCCGGTGGATGAGGCAAAATTTGCACAGGTTTTTGCTCGCGCGGCGGCGCAGATCCTGGATCGCCGGGAACATCCGCCAACGATCCGCGCGCTGACTCTTCGATCGGCGAACGCCTATAAGACGATATCGTTGGATCGTATCTATTACGTTGAGAGCAGCAATCACAAGGTGGTGCTGCATTTAAAAAAGGGAGAATTTGCCTGTTACGCCAGAATCCGGGATCTGGAAATGGAACTGCAAAACCAGTTTTTCCGTATTCATAAGGGGTATCTTGTCAATCTTTCCTATGTGACCGGATACAGCAAAACAGAAGTGACGTTGGCAAATGGTGAGAAGCTTTTGCTCTCCAAATATAAGTACCAGGATTTTGTGAAAGCGTATCTTTCTTTTCTAAAACAAGGAGCCGGCCTATGAGTGAAACGGGATTTGGTATTTTTTATGCGGTTTTCCAAGTGGGCGAAAGGCTGTTGTATGCGCTCTGCTTGGCTTTCTTTTTACAGCCTGCGACGGCAAAAGGGAAAGATCGGCGGCGAAAGACGGCGATGGTCTGTCTGCTCTATTTGTCTGCCGGCTTCTTTTGTGACTGGATTCCTGTTCCCCAGGGAGCCTTTGGCTTTCTTCTGACGATTTTGCTGACGGCGACGGCCAAAATGCTTGGCCTGGAAAGAGCGATGGCTTTTTGGCTGGCAGTTCTCTTTTGGAACGTTAGGACCGCCAGCGGCCTGATCATGGAAAGCCTGTACTTCATGATAGAACAAAGGATGTCTCTCTCTGTCAAAATGCCGGAAACGATGTATCTTCATGCGTTTATCAACATTACATCATTCCTTCTGTGCCATGTCCTTTGTATGGCGATTATGCTGTATGCCCTTTGGCTACGGCTCCAAAAGGAGCGGATGATTTTTTTCTGGCGGGAGCTGTGTTATCTTGGATTACTTCCAATAGCGGGCATTCTGTTTGGCCAGATGATCGCCAGACTCTTGACGGAGGTCAGGGACGGAGTTTTCTTTCAACTATACGAGAGGCATCCGGCGTTTCTGGCGGTTGTGCCGTTGCTGGCGCTGCTGTTTTATGGAGGCGCGTATCTGACGATCGCCTTTTGGCAGGACATGACCGCGCTGCGGGAAGAACAGGCCGCTTGTTTTGTGGAGCAGCAGCAGACGCAGGCTATTTTAGCGCGCATCCAGGAGACGGAACAGTTTTATAGACGTGTCCGCAGCCTGGAACACGAAATGAGGGGACATTTAACGAACCTCAAAGGCCTTGTAAAAAGCGGGGCGTATGTCGAGCTGGAAGAGTACATCTCACGAGTGGATGAAAGCATCGGCGATTTTGCACAGACGTTTCAAACGGGAAATTCGATTACGGATGTGATCATAAATGACAAGCGGCGGCAATGCCTGGATCGGGGCATTCGTTTTTGGGTGGATTTTCACTATCCGTCAAAAGGTGTCTATGATGCCTTTGACGTGGGGATCATTCTTCAAAATCTGTTGCAAAATGCGCTGGAGGCCTGTGAGAAGATGCCAGAAGGCGAGCGATTCATTACGCTGATAGGGAAGCAGAGAGGGCGCTTTTTTCTGCTGGAGGTGAAAAACTCCTTTACGGGAGAGGTGGCGCTTGGCGAAGATGGTTTGCCCGTCACGGACAAAAAAGAAGATCGGTTCATGCATGGAATCGGTTTGGCCAATGTGCGCCGGGAGGTGGAAAAATATATGGGAGAATTGGAGCTGAAGGCTGATTCGCAGGAATTTGCGGCGACGGTTTTTTTACAGGAAAGGAGTAGTTTATGAATAGTAGAGTGCAGTTGGATTACGGGATGGGGACGTATCATGCTTTGGCGGGGACCGGTAAGGCGAAGCCGGCGGATACCCGGGTAGGGAGTTTTCTGGCGATGGCGGCGCAGGCCAGTCAAAGCAGAAATAGCATACAGCCGGCCGTGGCGGATACGGAGGCGGTGGAATCTCCTTCGCTGGAAACTATGCTAAAGGCGAAGTATCCGAATCTGGTTTATCATGTGTTTGACGCTAGCAGCAGTCATTGGAGGACGCGGAATGACTATCCTCATTACCTGCTGTATCAGGAAGGTGAAAAAGCGAAGGAAGCGATGGAAAACTGGCGCCCTACAGGGGAAAATCCTTTCTATGGCTCCATAGGCGGCCAGTTTATCGCCCCGAAGGAGATCCGCGCGTTGGGCAGCGTGCCGCCCGGCAGTAAGGCCGTGGTCATTCACCCGAAGGTACAGGAGCGTATGGAACAGGATCCGGCGTATGCCAAGGAGATTTATGCGAAGATCGACACCTGGTTTGCCTTCGACGTGGCGCGCAACGAAGCGATGATGAGATCGGAAGAGCACACG
>CAOJIB010000042.1 GCA_948436455.1 uncultured Blautia sp. | reverse complement strand
TGAACACTACGATATAGGGAACGCCTACCTGACGGGACAGAAGGATATGCTCCTTTGTCTGAGCCATAACACCGTCGGTAGCGGCTACAACCAGGATTGCACCGTCCATCTGCGCAGCACCAGTGATCATGTTCTTTACATAGTCGGCATGGCCCGGGCAGTCCACGTGCGCATAATGTCTATTCTCTGTTTCGTATTCTACGTGAGCAGTAGAAATCGTGATACCACGCTCTCTCTCCTCCGGCGCCTTATCAATATTCTCAAATGCAACGGCTTCACCAGTTCCCAGTCTCTCATGCAGAGTCTTGGTGATAGCTGCTGTCAGGGTTGTTTTACCATGGTCAACGTGGCCGATGGTACCAATGTTACAATGTGGTTTGTTTCTCTCAAACTTAGCTTTTGCCATTTTAAAAAGTCCTCCTTAAAAATCTGCCCAACGGGCCTTCGTTTCGATGAATGATTTACTTTTCCTTGATTATATTGCAAATCCAGGATATTTGCAAGTGTTTTTGCCTATTCCTTTCGATTCAGGAAAACGGTGAATTATTTTTTATTTAAAACATTTTCCTGCACAGATTTGGGCACCGGTTCGTATTTTTCAAAGAACATGGAGTAATTGCCTCGGCCCTGTGTTCTGGAGCGCAGATCGGTGGCATAACCGAACATTTCGGATAATGGAACGTAGCCGCGGATCATTTTGCCGCCGCCGATATCATCCATTCCCTCAATACGGCCCCGGCGGGAATTCATATCGCCGATCACGTCGCCCATGTATTCCTCTGGTGTGGTAACCTCTACCTTCATGATCGGCTCCAAAAGGATCGGAGAGGCTTTGCGCATAGCGTCCTTAAACGCCATAGATCCGGCTACATGGAAGGCCATTTCCGAAGAGTCGACCTCATGGTATGTGCCGTCGTATACGTTGGCGTGAACGCCTACTACCGGGAAACCGCCCAGTATGCCGGCCTTCATCGCTTCCTCGATACCTTCGCCGATCGCAGGGATATATTCCTTGGGAATCGCGCCGCCCACAACTGTGGATTCAAACTTGTACAGCTCTTCGCCATTGGCATCCATCGGCTCGAATTTCACTTTACAATGTCCATACTGGCCGCGGCCGCCGGACTGCTTCGCATATTTGCTTTCCACATCCACAGCCTTGGTAATCGTCTCTTTATAGGCCACCTGCGGCGCACCTACGTTCGCTTCCACCTTGAATTCACGCAGAAGACGGTCTACGATAATTTCCAAATGAAGCTCGCCCATGCCGGCGATAATCGTCTGGCCGGTATCGGAATTTGTATGCGCACGGAAGGTGGGATCCTCTTCTGCCAGCTTGGCTAAGGACTCGCCCAGTTTTCCCTGGCCGGCTTTTGTCTTCGGCTCGATGGCAAGCTCGATTACAGGCTCCGGGAATTCCATGGACTCCAGGATAACCGGATGCTGCTCGTCACAGATTGTGTCGCCGGTCGTCGTATTCTTAAAGCCGATCGCCGCCGCAATATCGCCGGAGTATACCTTGTCCAGCTCCATCCGCTTATTGGCGTGCATCTGCAGAATACGTCCCACACGTTCCTTTTTATTCTTCGTCGCATTCAGTACGTAAGAACCGGAATTCATTGTTCCGGAATATACGCGGAAATACGCCAGCTTTCCAACGAATGGATCAGTCATAATCTTAAAAGCCAGCGCGGAGAAGGGCTCTTCGTCAGAAGAATGCCGTACGATGGGATTCCCGTCGATGTCTGTTCCTTCGATTGCCGGAATATCGGTCGGCGCCGGCATATATTCTACAATCGCATCCAGAAGCTTCTGCACGCCCTTATTTCTATAGGCAGTACCGCAGCATACAGGAATCGCTGTGCATTCGCAGGTCGCCTTGCGCAGCGTAGCTTTTAACTGCTCCTCGCTTGGCTCCTCACCTTCCAGGTATTCCATCATCAGATCGTCGTCCAACTCGCAGATCTTTTCTACCAGCTCTGTGCGGTAAAGCTCCGCGTCGTCCGCCATTTCCGCAGGAATATCTGTTACTGTAATATCTTCGCCTTTTTCATCGTTGTAGATGTAGGCTTTCATTTCAAACAGGTCGATGATTCCTTTGAATTCATCTTCCTTACCGATCGGTAGCTGAATACAGATCGCATTTTTGCCCAATCTGGTCTTAATCTGGTCTACAGCATTATAAAAATCCGCTCCCATAATGTCCATCTTATTGATAAACGCCATACGGGGTACATTATAGGTATCCGCCTGACGCCATACATTCTCGGACTGAGGCTCAACTCCACCCTTAGCGCAGAAAACACCAACAGCACCGTCTAATACACGCAGGGAACGCTCTACTTCTACAGTAAAGTCCACGTGTCCCGGAGTATCGATAATATTGATACGATGCTCCAGAGCATCTGGCTTCGTCTTGCATTGCTCCTGCTGTGTCCAGTGACAGGTTGTAGCTGCTGAAGTAATTGTGATCCCGCGCTCCTGTTCCTGCTCCATCCAGTCCATGGTCGCAGTTCCCTCGTGGGTATCTCCAATCTTATAATTAACGCCTGTGTAATATAAGATACGCTCTGTCAGAGTAGTTTTTCCAGCATCGATATGGGCCATAATACCAATATTTCTTGTTCTGTCTAATGGATATTCTCTTCCAGCCAATGGATTTTCCTCCTCTAGAATCTATAATGCGCAAAAGCCTTGTTGGCTTCTGCCATCTTATGCATATCTTCTTTCTTCTTTACGGAAGCTCCTGTATTATTCATGGCGTCTAACAATTCGTTCGCCAGCCGCTCTTCCATCGTCTTCTCGCCTCTTTTGCGAGAATACAGGGTCAGCCAGCGCAGAGCCAGCGCCTGGCGCCTGGCAGCTCTTACCTCGATGGGTACCTGATAGGTAGCGCCGCCGATACGTCTTGCTTTTACTTCCAGAAGCGGCATGATGTTATTCATCGCCGTCTCAAAAACTTCCAGGGCAGGTTTGCCCGATTTCTCTTCTACTCTGGCAAATGCACCGTATACAATCTTCTGGGCAACGCCCTTCTTACCGTCCAGCATGATATTATTGATCAGCTTGGTCACTACTTTATCATTGTATAACGGATCCGCCAGAACGTCTCTTTTCTGCGTATGTCCTTTACGTGGCACGTTACTTCCCTCCTTAATCATGTTCGATTATCTCATAGGTACTCACACATCAAAAAATGTATGTTCGCACTGGTAACTCAATATTTAACCCGCAACCGACAGGGTATATGGAATACCGTACAAAAAACAGTCTGATTTGTGAATCTACGAATAAAATTCTTGGATTGGATTATTTCTTCGGCCTCTTGGCGCCGTATTTGGAACGGGCCTGCCGTCTGTTGGCAACGCCTGCGGTATCCAGGGTACCTCTGATGATATGGTATCTGGTACCGGGCAGGTCTTTGACCCTGCCGCCTCGGATCAGGACGACGCTATGCTCCTGCAGGTTGTGGCCCTCGCCCGGAATATAGCTTGTAACCTCGATGCCGTTGGACAAACGTACTCTGGCGATCTTACGAAGCGCGGAATTCGGCTTCTTCGGCGTAGCGGTCTTTACCGCCGTGCACACGCCTCTCTTCTGCGGAGAGGACTGGTTGGTCGCTTTCTTCCTTAAGGAATTGTAGCTTTTCTGCAATGCCGGAGCTGTGGATTTCTTTGCGGCTGTTTCTCTGCCTTTTCTCACTAATTGGTTAAATGTTGGCATTCCAATTTCACCTCCCGATTTTTTCTCATAGTTTTATGAGTTCTGCGGTTGCTATTTCATCATTTACGCACAAAAAAACAGAGCATTTTCATGCACGCTGAACCATTATATCCTGCCCGCCTCCATCTGTCAAGCACCTTGTCAACTTTTTTTATTCCGTGTATAATGGCGGTAATGACACGACGATAAGGAGAAATCTATGGAACATACGACGCATACCCCCGATCCAAAGGAAACGCCTCCCGGCCCACCGCTTTATCTTCACCTGCTTCTTTTGGGCCTGATTCTGATCGTTGGCGCTCTCTTCCTATTAAAAATACGCCAGGACGTTTCCAAGCCAGGCGAGGCCGCCCCGGATCAGACGCAGACGACGGATGACTTTGCCATCGAACACCTGGAAACAAGTCCACCCGCAGAGGTTATCGTTACCACCGGGACGCCCGGCGCACTGGAAAATCTTCAATCCCAGCTGGAAACCCGGCTGGAGGAGCTGTCGCAGCTTCACGGCGGCCAATGGGCTCTTTCTGTGGAAAATCTAACGACCGACGCCTGCTGCACCGTCCAGGACGGCCCCTATGCCGCAGGCTCGCTCCTTTCCCTCTATATTATGGGCGCCGTTTATGAAGACTTTGAAGCTCTTTCTAAGGAAATAGATGCCGAAGCCCTGAAAGATTCCGTCGATCAGATGCTAGCCGGAGATAACGCACAAGCGGCCCAGGAGCTGCTGCTTGCACTAGGCGGACAAGACCTCCCCGCAGGTATAGAAAAAGTCCGCCGCTTCTGCCAGACGTATGGTTTTGCAGACACCGATTTCGTAACCGCTCCTTCCCTGGATAAAACCGGACAAAATACCACCTCCCCCGGCGATTGCGGCAGGTTTCTCACCTTGCTCTATCAAGCATCCGAAGAGCTGCCCTATCCGGACGTAATGCTTTATCATATAAAAAAGGCCTCCACTTTGGGCGCATTGGCCCTTGGCATTCCCGAAGACGGTGGAAAAATCGTGAACCTTTCCGGAAATATGGACGAAAATCAGCTACACGAGGCGCTCCTAGTCTACGACGCCCCCAGAAATAATTACATCTTCTGCCTGATGGCGGAACATATCACCGATACCGAAAACCTGTCCGAAGATGTGGCGGAATTATCCAACCAGATCTATGGATATTTTAATCAATAAAAATACCCTGCCTTTTGCGGCAAAAGTTTTTCTTCCAACACGACAACTTTTTCTATTTAAAAAAATGAAAACCATCTTTACGCAGACTTGCAAACATTTTCGTTCGGTGGTAAAATAAATAAGAAATCGTAAGAAAAAACCACTGCTAAAGCAGTGTAGGAGAATAAAATGGTGTATACGCAGCACAGATCGGAAGAATCCTTGGAAGATTATCTGGAAACTATTTTAATATTGACCAGGCGCCTGCCCGCCGTGCGCTCCATCGATGTAGCGCGGGAAATGGATTACTCCAAGCCCAGCGTAAGCGTCGCTATGAAAAATCTGAAAAACCGAGAATATATCACAGTCTCCGAAGACGGTTATATCCATTTAACTGCGACTGGAAAGGCAGTGGCCGAAAAAGTCTACGAATGCCACACCCTACTAAGTGACTGGCTGATCTCTCTGGGCGTAGATCCGAAAACCGCCGCCCAGGACGCATGCAAAATGGAACACGACATCAGCCCCAAGAGCTATGAAGCTATGAAGAAATGTATTTTGTCATTGTTGTCCAAGGAATGATTTTATCTGCAAGCCTTTTCCAATATTTCATTTAACGCAGAACCGCTGCTGGTATGGCAGCGGACGATATCGGCGTTGCATTTCTCCGCCTCATTGACCGCGCATCGAACCATCTTATGGGATACTGTATTCGTAAATAAAATCAACAGATCCGGCGTGCCGATTTTATCTTTCAAATTTCCGGACATCTGCGTGAACACTTTTGCCTTACAGTGATACCCCTTGCATATCTTTTTATATTGACAGACCATTCTGTCATGCCCCCCTACGATCACAACACTCATATAGGAACCTCCCATTCTTGCAAAAAACTGGGCCGTTCCGGAACTGATATTTCGTTCCGTCTATGGCCATATAGAGAATTTTTTCTCTTTAATTAGTATAAACTAACTATAGTTAATAATAGCTAACTTCTTCCATATTGTCAATATGTAGCACGAATTTTTTTACATTTCTTCTATATCTATGCACGGATTGCTGCATAAAACATACTTTTCTTGCAGCTTCTTCTTCACAAAAAATGATTTTCTGTTCCCCCGAACCAAAATCGGTCCCTCTGTCCGCATACTCTTTTCAGTTGCTTTTTTGCATCGGAGTCATTATAATAAACTTATTTGAAAGAAAAATGCACTGCAGCCAGGGACTTCGCAAACACGGCCCCTGGTTTCCTATAGATATAGAAAAGAAAATCATGCGGAGGATTGCAGATGAAAACATTGGCTCTTGTAATGATCGTAAAAAATGAGGAGCGTTGTCTGGAGAAATGCCTGTACCAGGCAAAAAAACTGGTGGACAAAATCTATATTACTGATACCGGCTCCACCGACCGGACGAAAGAAATCGCCGCCTCCTACGGGGCGATTATCTCCGATTATGCCTGGACGCAGGATTTTGCAGCCGCCAGGAATTTTTCCCTGGATCAGTCGGACTGCGACTGGAATCTGGTTCTGGACGCCGATGAATATCTAGTGAAAGGCCGCCGGAAAGATCTGCGCCATTTCCTGGAAAATATGGAACAGGTAGGCATGTTTGAGCGAAAAGATTTCTACCTGGAAAAGACGCTGGACAGCAAGGAACAGATGGCCTTTTCTTATACGCAAGTCGTCCGATTACTTCCCAGAGGCGTGCGGTTCACCGGCCGGATTCATGAACAGGAAAATTCCTCTCTGCCCGCTCGGCCCGTTCCGCTGGTCTTTGAGCATGACGGCTATTTGCAGGAAGGAAAGGGCGAACGGAATCTGCCGATCCTACTTGCGGAATTGGAAGAAGATCTGCAAAATCCCTATTTTCTCTATAAAACTGCCACTGCCCTGCGCGGCTTGAAGCGCTGTGAAGAGGCCTGCGACTATTTTTCCAAATTTTATCAGCTCGCTCCGATTGCCGCGCCCTATCGGCCCGACGGGATTTTCCAATATATGTACACTTTACTCGAGCTTCAGGACTATGATACAGCGCTGCACATCGCCGGACAGGAAGAACTCCGGCTGGCCGCCTATGCTGATTACCATTTTACCTGCGGCATTCTCTATATGCGCGCTGCCCAGGCGGATACCGCAAAATATATCGCGTACTTTCCGCTCATCGAACAAGCCTTCCAGCAATGCCTAAAAATCGGAGAAATCTCCAGCCACGAAGGCGTCTATGGCTGCGGCTCTTTCCGGGCGGCCTACAACCTGGGCGTCTGGTACGAGGTAACCGGCGACCTGCAAAAAGCCCTGCAATACTATAAGCAGGCCGCCCGGCACAGCTATCCGCCGGCTCTTGAGCGGCTATCCGCTTTGCGTTAAGCGAAAAAGAAAAAGCTGATTCCCTTTCTGTCACAGACAGATTGGAAATCAGCTTTCTTCTAAATTTCTACAGATCGCAGTTATTGACCGTCCGCGGGAACGGGATGACGTCGCGGATATTGGACATACCGGTCAGATACATCACGCACCGTTCAAAGCCGAGACCAAAACCAGAATGTCTGGTCGTGCCGTATTTGCGCAGATCCAGGTAAAAGCCGTAGTCCTCTTCCTTTAAGCCCAATTCCTGCATACGGGCGCAGAGCTTTTCATAATCTTCTTCTCTCTGGCTGCCGCCGATGATCTCGCCGATCCCGGGAACCAGGCAGTCCATAGCCGCCACAGTCTTTCCGTCGTCGTTTTGCTTCATATAGAAAGCTTTAATATCCTTGGGATAATCGGTGACAAAGACCGGCTTTTTAAAAACCTGCTCCGTTAAATAGCGCTCATGCTCCGTCTGCAGATCACAGCCCCAGCTTACCTTATATCCGAATTTTTTATTGTTCTTTTCCAGAATCTCGATAGCCTCCGTGTACGTCACATGGCCGAAATCTGCCTCCGCCACATGGCGCAGACGTTCCAGAAGCCCTTTATCTACGAAAGAATTGAAAAAATTCATTTCCTGAGGCGCTTGCTCCAGCACATAGCGGATAATATATTTCAGCAGCGCCTCGGCAAGATCCATATTATCCTGCAGATCTGCAAAGGCACATTCCGGCTCGATCATCCAGAATTCCGCCGCATGGCGGGCAGTATTGGAATTTTCCGCCCGGAAGGTAGGGCCGAAGGTATAGATATTCCGGAATGCCTGGGCATAGGTCTCGCCGTTTAGCTGGCCGCTGACCGTCAGGCTTGTCTCCTTGCCAAAGAAATCCTGGCAGGCGTCCACTCTCCCCTCTTCGTCTCTTGGCGGGTTTTCCAGATCCAGCGTCGTGACCCGGAACATTTCTCCCGCGCCCTCGCAGTCGCTGGCGGTAATCAGCGGCGTATGCACATACACAAATCCCCGCTCCTGGAAAAACTGATGAATCGCGTATGCGATCAACGAACGCACGCGGAAAACTGCCTGGAACGTATTAGTCCGGGGGCGCAGATGCGTCATCGTACGGAGAAATTCCATGCTGTGCCGCTTTTTCTGCAGCGGATAATCTGGCGCGGACGCACCTTCCACCGTCACTTCCGCCGCTTGAATTTCAAAGGGCTGCTTTGCCTTTGGCGTCGGCACCAAGGTGCCCCGCACAATCACGGCCGCCCCTACGTTCAACTTGGAAATTTCCGCGAAGTTTGCCAGCGCGTCGCTGTATACTACCTGCAAGGTTTCAAAATATGTGCCGTCATGCACCACTAAAAAACCGAAGGTCTTCGAATCGCGGATGCTGCGCACCCAGCCGCCTACGGAAATTTCCCGCTGCAGATAGCTCTCTTGGTCTCTATAGATTTCCCTCACCGTTGTCAGCTTCATAGCTTCCTACTCCTTCTCTTTTCCTGAACGCTCCGGGACCTCCTTCCATGGATTTCCCAAAAAGCGTCCGTTTCTTATAATTTCCCGATAAAACGCCGAAAGGCTTCCCGGCCCTTAGGCGTACACTTATAGACGCCGGCATCTTCCAGTACATGAGTAAAGACGATGCCGATCTCCTTTTGCAGGATTTCTGTTACATTTTCCCTTGTAACGACGCCATACTTTGGCAAAAAGCCCGCGACCCATGCGGCGTGCTTTTCTATTTTCTCATTGGAGGCAATGTCCTTGCCTTCTACAATATATTCCTCTAAAAGCACCATCTCTTCTTTCAGCCGGGAGGGCAGCACCGCCAGGCCCATGACCTCGATCAGGCCAATATTTTCTTTCTTGATATGATGGTACTGGGCATGGGGGTGATACACGCCCAACGGATGCTCCTTCGTGGTAAGATTGTTGCGCAAGGCCAGATCCAGCTCGAAGACGTCTCCTACCTTCCGGGCAATGGGCGTAATGGTATTACGCGGCTCGCCGTCCGTGCAGGCATAGATAAACGCCTCTTCATCAGTATAGTCCCGCCAGATCTCTAGCACATGAGTGGCCAGATCAATCAGCCGCCCCTCGTCCTCATGACGGATCCGAAGCACGGACAGAGGCCATTTCACAATTCCCGCCTCCACATCTTCATAGCCCGGAATCGTAAACGTCTGCTCCATGGGCGCCTTGGCCATGGCAAAGGTATAATTTCCCCCCTGGAAATGGTCGTGGCTTAGGATCGAGCCGCCCACAATCGGCAGATCCGCGTTAGAACCCAGGAAATAATGGGGAAACAGCTTCACAAAATCAAACAGCTTTACAAAAGTCGCCCGCTCGATCTTCATCGGCGTATGCTTCTGATTAAACACGATGCAATGCTCGTTATAGTATACATAGGGAGAATACTGGAAGCCCCAGGGACTTTCATTTACTGTGATCGGGATAATCCGATGGTTTTCCCGGGCCGGATGATTGAGATGTCCGGCATATCCCTCGTTTTCCACACAGAGCAGGCATTTCGGATAGCTGCTGGCCTTAGCATTCCTGGCGGCGGCAATGGCCTTGGGATCCTTTTCCGGCTTGGAAAGGTTAATTGTAATATCAATATCCCCGTAAGGGCTGTCCACCTTCCATTTTCGATCCTTTTTCACCCGATACCGCCGGATATAGTCGCTGTTCTGGCTGAACTGATAGAAATAGTCAGTCGCCTCCGCCGGGGAATTTTCGTATTTTTCCCAGAATTCCTTCTGTACCTGGGCGGGCCGGGGCAGCAGGCAGTTCATCAGCTTGGCGTCGAATAAATCCCGATAAGCGATGCTATCCTCGATGATGCCCCGGCGCACCGCCTCGTCCAGTAGCTCTCCTAAGACATCCTCCAGCACGATTTCCTCACATCCGGGCGCACTTTCTATGTACTCGTTCTCCCGGAACAGCTCCATCAAAAGATTCGTCGTATAAATGCGCTCACTCTCTGGCGTCAGCCCCGTATCGATCCCATACTGTACTAGTTTTCTGATACTTTCCGATAACATGTCTTATCCTCCTTACACAAGCCGACGGGCGCCGTCTCCGATCTCCACCACGTAAAATTCCGCGTCGTGGCCCACCTGTTCCTTGTACGCTTTTCCGACTGTGTCGATAAACGCTTCTACCGCGTCGTTTTTTACAATGCTGACCGTACAGCCGCCGAAGCCGCCGCCGGTGATCCGGGAACCGATCACGCCGGGGATTTTCCAGGCCAGCTCTGCCAGGATATCGGTTTCCGGACAGGAAACCTCGAAATCATCCCGCAGGGAAACGTGCGTCACGTTCATCAGCCGGCCGAATTCCTCCACATCGTTTTCCTTTAACGCCGCCACGGCCTTGATGGTCCGCTGGTTTTCATAGACGGCATGTTTGGCGCGCTTTCGGCAGATCTCGTCGCTGATCGCGCCCTTATGGCGTTCGAATTCCTCCTCAGTCAGATCGCCCAGCGTCTGGATATCCGTCACGGCCTGCAGCTCTTTTAGCGCGGTTTCGCATTCCCTTCGCCGATCGTTATAGGCGGAGTCCACCAGACTGTGCTTTACCTTGCTGTTTGTAATGACGAGCTTGGCGTCCGGTAGCACCACCGGCGCGTATTCATATTGCAGCGTGCTGGTATCCAGGAAAATGGCGCAGTCCTTTTTTCCCATGGCGCTGGCGAATTGATCCATAATCCCGCAATTGCAGCCGTTGAACTGGTTTTCCGAATACTGGCCGATCAGCGCGATTTCTGTCTGCGTAATCGCGTCAAAACCATACAGATCCTTCAGAATCAGGCCGGTGAGCACCTCCAGGGAAGCGGAGGAAGAAAGCCCGGAACCGCTGGGGATATTTCCATAGATCAGATAATCCATGCCGCAGGGCACTTTATATCCTTTCTTCTCAAAGGCCCAGAACACCCCTTTGGGATAATTCGTCCAGCCGGCCGCTTCAGAAGGAACAAGCTCTAAAAGAGAGGACTCCACCACGCCCATGGCTTCAAAATTCAGAGAGTAAAAGCGCAGCGTATCGTCGTTCCGCTTTCGGGCGATCCCATAGGTGCCGATCGTCAGCGCGCAGGGAAATACATGGCCCCCGTTATAATCTGTGTGCTCGCCGATGAGATTTACCCGGCCCGGCGCAAAGTAGGCCCGTATCTCCCCTCCCGGTCCGAACACTTCGTCAAATTTTTCTCTCAACATATCCAACATCTCTATATCCTCCTCTGTTTTCGTTCCTTACGCCAGATTCTCCGGGTTTAAGCAGGCCAGCTCTGGCACGACGAATCTTCCATCCCGGCGAATCAGTACGTCGTCGAAATAAATTTCCCCGCCACCATATTCCGGACGCTGAATCCATACCAGGTCCCAGTGAATCGCCGACTGATTGCCGTTTGGCGCCTCCTCGTAGCAGTTCCCCGGCGTGAAATGAATGGAACCTTGAATCTTCTCATCAAAGAGAATATCCTTCATCGGCTCCAGAATATATGGATTCACACCAATGGCGAATTCTCCAATATAGCGGGCGCCTTCATCCGTATCCAGCACCTTGTTGAGGCGATCGGTATCGTTCGCCGTAGCCTTTACGATCTTTCCATTTTCAAAGGTCAGGGATATATTCTCAAAGGTAAAACCCTGGTAAACAGAAGGCGCGTTATAATGCAGCGTACCGTTGACAGAATCCCGTACAGGAGCGGTATACACTTCGCCGTCCGGGATATTGCGCTGCCCGGCACAGGCTCTGGCAGGAATGCCCTGGATGGAAAAAGTCAGATCCGTCCCCGGCCCGACCAGCCGTACCTTGTCCGTCCGATCCATATATTTCACCAGCGCTTCCATCGCCTTGTGCATTTTGGAATAATCCAACGTGCATACGTCAAAGTAAAATTTCTCAAAGGCTTCCTGGCTGACGCCGGAGAGCTGGGCCATCGCCGCATTTGGATAGCGCAGCACCACCCATTTTGTTTTCGGCACGCGGATATCGTGGTGCACCGGCGTAGCGTAGTAGGTTTCATACAACGCCATTCTTTCCGAAGGAACATCGGCAAGCTCCGCCACGTTGTCGGCCCCGCGTACGGCAATATAGCAGTCCATCCGACGCATTTCTTCGGCATCCACCGCCGCCATCAGCTCCAATTGCTCCCGCGTGGCCCCCAGAAGAAGCTCCCGCTGCACCTGGGTATCCGTATAGTGAGCGAAGGGAATTCCCCCCGCCTGGTACACTTCTTTAATCAGCTGCCTAGCCAGCGGCTTCGTCGCGGCTCCCGTATAATGGATATATACCTTTTCCCCTTTTTGCACCTGGCAGGAATACTGCACCAGCCCTTTGGCCAGCTTTACCACTCTTTCGTCCACAATGCGCCTCCTTATTCTTCATAAACTTCCACATACGTGAAAAATACATTTCCCATACTCTCAAACAGCTTTGTGCTGTCCTGCATACCGTAAGGTTCTGTCGCCTGCGTCGCCGGATCGTACAGCCAGGTATTATACTGGTCATAACCCACGATTACCGAGAAAGTATCTTCGCCGGTTTTCACCAGTACCGGATGTTGGGCGCTGACGCAGTAGAGTACCTGATCCAGTGCGCAGCCAGTCAGATCCAGCACCTGCCCCGTTTCACCCAGTCCTTCCGAAAGAGCCTGCGGCTCCGCCGCGCCGGACAAAAATACCTCGGGAATATCGGAAAGATTCAAATCCACCTGATCCCTTCGATTTCCTCTCTCCCAGATATACTGCTGGCGGCGGTTCAGCACTACGCCGTTCCCCGCATCCGCCGTCAAAACGGCGTCCGCCGGATTGGAATAAATACTGTCTAACTGCCCTTTCGCGTAGACGCAATACATTTCCTCGGGATAGCCGACAATATCCATCGTCATTTCCCACAGCTCCTCCTGTACCTGCATCTTGGCCTGCACAACCAGCGGTTCCTTTTCCTCGATACTTTTGGCGAAGCTTAAGCGTACTCGGACGCCCTGACGCTCCGTCGTATGCAGCGTGGATTCTACGATATCCTTCCCGGCCTTTTTATTGTTCATGATCGTGTCGGTAGCCTTCGCCACATAGCCGCTTCCTTCCCAGGCGGACAGCTCCAGCTCCATCAGCGTCTGGCCGATGGTAACGTCGGTAATATACATCCCATCCTGATGATATTCCTTAACCACGCTCCCGTTAAAGTCCTGAATCTTCACCGTATCCATCGCAAAAGTCTTGTGCCCCTGCGCGTCCTCCACCACGTTTTCCTGTAAGGTAACGCCGTAAATCAAATCTTCATTCATAAAGCCTAGCACCCGGACGTACTGTCCAGCGGCGGCATGGAGCTTCCGCGTAGTCAGCGATTCGAAATCGATCTCCGTAATAGAAACGGCCCCGTCGGGATCCTCGCCGTCCAGCCAGGCGGCGTGCGCGTTCGTCTCCGAAACCACGAACCAATCCCTGGGCACATGCTTTACAAGGACGCGGAAACGGCCTTCGTCGATATACACCTGATACAGGGTTTCGCTGAACATAACAAAGAGCTGGTTCTTCTGATTAATATACGATAGGATTGCCAGATCCTTATCAAAAAATTCATAGGATTCCTTCGTGGGAATGAAAACCTTTTCCTCCACGGCGTTCTGATCGTTGCTGTAATGGTAGACGCACAGGCCGACCAGCCCTTCGTGAGGCCCCCGGTTCATATAGCCGTACAGGACGAAGTCCACGTCCCCATCTTCCGTCACATTCATAATCTTGATATTATGCTCGTTTCTGGAATCTCGGAAATCCCCCTGCGCACCCTGACGGAAGCTGAAAATCCGAACGATTTTCCCCGCCTCCTTACTGTACGACCACAGATCGCCCTGCTGCACGAACGCCACCACGTGGCCCTCTTCATTGGCCATATAGGGAAGGTTCCGGTCGGCTACGCCGATCAAAAGGCTGTCCTCATCAATCGTTGCGTTCTCCCCAGAAAATACCTGCTGAGCGTTCCGCTCAAAGTCCAGCAGACGGATCCTCTCCTCCACGAAACGCATCCGGTAAAATTCCCGAACGTCGTAGTATTCCACATGTCCGTCCTCGTCCGACGCGCTGATCTGGTATTCCATCACCAGGCTGCCGGTGGTTTCATTAATATCCTTGATCGTCGGAATTCCCTTCTGGGAAATGGAAGGATTCAGGCTTCCCCAGCTGATTTGGTCCAACGACGCATGAATATTGATCTGGGTGTAGCTGCCGCTCTGGGCGTTCGTATCTGGTTCTAAGTATACGCCCAAATCCTCCGCCAAAGTTTTATCCACGGATTTTTCATAGAAGCTGCGCACAAAGGTCAAATATTCCCCTGCGTTTAAGCGGGATCGCTGGATGACCCGGGTGTAGTAATGCAGCTCTCCCTGGCTAGTCTCCAGCGTAATCTCCATGGAATATTCCTGGCTCATACGTAGGTCGCTCTGAATCTCAAATTCCGCCGCCAGATAGCTGTCCTGGCTGGAGAAGCTTTTGATCTTCTGATTCTCCAGCACCTTGCTACCGTCGGACGTCCGGATCTCGTAGGAAAGACTCTGGATCGTCACCTGATAGGGATCAATCACAGTTTTCAGCCGCTTGGTGGTGTCGATGGGCGTAATGCAGTCCCGAATAAAGTCCACCTGCATTTTTTCCCGGTAACCCGGCATCCGATTGGCAATGACGCCGTCGATCTCCATCATCACCTCCGGCAAGGTGGCCGCCTCCATATCCGAACGGTCGTAGCTGTTCCCCTGGTTCATCAACAGGCTGGTTCCAGCCACGCCGCAGAGAAAGACGAGGAAAAGGATCAGCGCCTTTGTCAGTATCCTCCTCATACGTCTTCCTCCCCGCCGTACAGAAGCTTCGCCAGCGTGGGCCGCACATGAAAAGCCTCCATGCAGGCCATAATTTCTTTCCCTGAACGTTTCTTTTCCGTCCGTATCCCGCGGATCAGAAGATTTTTCGGCGTGTGCTCCATATCGATAAATTCTAAAATCTGCGTTTCATAGCCGCAGCCCTCCAAAAGCTTCGCCCGCAGGCCGTCGGTAAGAAGCGCCGCAAAGCGTTCCTTTAAGATCCCATAGGAAAAAACGGGGGAAAGGATGTCGTTTTCCATCTGTCCATTTAACTCATGCTGACAGCAGGGCACGGCCAGGATCACTTTTGCTCTCCAGCGCACGGCCTTTTCCAGCGCATAGTCTGTGGCCGTGTCGCAGGCATGCAGCGACACCACCATATCGATATCCCCCGTCCCTTCGTAGCCGGCGATATCCCCCTGGAAAAACCGCAGGCCCCGGTAGCCGTATTTTTCGGCCAGGGCATTGCAGCGCTCGATCACGTCCGCCTTCAAATCCAGGCCGGTGATCTCCACCAGATAACCCTGCTGCTCGTGCAGATAATAATACATGGCAAACGTCAGATAGGACTTCCCGCAGCCAAAGTCCAGGATGCGCACCGGCCGATCCTTAGGAAGCTGGGGCAAAATATCCTCGATAAACTCCAAAAAACGGTTGATCTGCCGGAATTTATCGTATTTGGGAGCCGCCACCTTCCCCTGGGGCGTCATAACCTGTAGATCCACCAGAAAGGGAACCGG
The DNA here is from genome assembly GCA_948436455.1 of uncultured Blautia sp. Taxonomy (GTDB): domain Bacteria; phylum Bacillota; class Clostridia; order Lachnospirales; family Lachnospiraceae; genus Blautia_A. Next base: position 2,466 of record CAOJIB010000042.1, on the reverse strand, counting down.
CACTCCCTCCGGCAAAAGATAGCGTTTCCTCCGGTTATGCTCTAAGGGAAGCGGCCGCTTAGCCACGGGATGCGCCTTGCTTTTCGCCGTTACCTTTCCCTTCTTGCTCACAAGAACCTGCCCATCCCGGCAGTCGCCCTCCCACTGGAACTGGCGGAAGCGCTCCGTCAGCATAGTTTCCAGATAGTTAATCAGCTCATCTATCGTATAATTTTTATGAAATTCCTTCTGGCCAATGCTCTCGACCGCCTGGAAATACAGGCCGTCCCGCAGCTGCACCGGCCGGATTTTCACCTTTATCGGCCCGTCGCCGCTCCTGGCATGGGAGAGAATCCCCCGATGCAGACTCTCGTCGATCGATTCTTCTAAATATTCTCTTAATGTATGCTCATTTTTCATCATGTACCTATTGTAATCGTTTTGGCAAAAAACCACAACCCTAAAAGTTGGATTCCGGGGAAATCCGTGAGCCAGATAAAAGGACACACAAAATACTTTCCCTCTTCCCCAAATCCTTGCAGTCTCCAAAAACGCACGGAAAATAGATGTCCAAATGCAATGACACTTTTTTCAACTTGTGGTATACTTTCTATAAATATCGTCGAATGATCCAACAGGCATACTTGATAAAAATGTCGCCTAACAATACCGCCTGTCTTTGGCGTAAGAAACTATGATAGAACAACGAAAAGGAGCAATGGAACATGAGAAAAAGCAAACGCATCCGAAGACTTTTCCTGGCCCTGTGCCTGCTGGTGGCCCTTGGCGCCTCCATGCAGCTTCGCGCCGTCGACGCGAAGGCTGCCGCAGATTACAAAGCCCTTGACTTTTATTCCGCCAAGACTGCCAAAAGCGGGAAATATTACTTCAAATGGAGCGACGGCGCCGGCCAGCTCATGATCTCCACAAAGGCGAACAGCGGCTTTGTCCTTACGCCCATTGAAACCCGCCAGATCTTTTCCAATGGGACGCAGGCCTATTATTTTCAAAACAATACGCTGTATAAGTACCTATTCGCCTCTCGAAAAAATACAAAGCTGCGGAAATTTTCCCCAGCCGGCGACCGGTATCTAAACATCAGCACCGTGTACGGTTCCCGGATTTTCCTGACAAAATCCTCCTTCAACCACTGGAAGCACTGGACCTACTCCTACAATGTACAGACAAAGGAATACAAGCTGCTGCTTAGCAGCTGCGCCATCCTTGACCGCCATGCCAAGTATGTAATCGGCCAAAACCAATACCGCACCGACACTTCCCCCTACCCGCTGACCTTATATAAAATCACCTCCACGGGCCTTACGAAAGTCAAAAAGCTGGGAAACCATATATTCGGAGCCAAATTCATCGACGGGAAGCTGTACTATACCAGCTACCCGGCGTATACAGATTCTTCTATGCAAAAGGCCGTCCTTTATCGCTGCAACCCCGACGGCTCCGGCATAAAACGGATCAAAACCTTCCAGACCTCTGAGAAATACACCCAGGTCATCGTTACGCCAGTAAGCGCCAGCTACTGCAAGGTCATGATCGGCGACAAATTTTACCGTTACACATATGCCACAAAAAAGCTGACCCGCATCCGCTGATAAAACCGGCTCTCACACGACGGGCGGCAGCGTCTATCGTGCGAGAGCCTTTTCGCAGCCTGCAAAATTTTTCAGCTACGGTGGACCGCCGATCACTATCTTCTCTTACAGCGTCCATGGCGGCAGCGCCTACGGGAAATTTCGTGAAATAAAAGCACTCGGGCCAGATCCTTTAACGGTTCCTCGGGCGGTCTTCCCCCCGGTCGGTGCGGGCCGTGGGGCCTTCGCATTTCCTGCGTCGCCAGCTCTTCGGAAGAATATTCCGCCTCCCAGATCGAGAGTACCTTTTCCCCGGCTTTGGCCAGCAGGTGGGGATCGGGGTATTCGTCGTAGATCATACTGCCCTCATAGTCCAGCTCGTCGCAGACTCCCTCCGCAATCTCCTGCATTCGCTGAATATGCAGCGGATAATACGAGCGCATCAGCGCGTCCTCCCAATCCTGCAAATATGCATCTCCCGCAAATACGGACATCGTCTCGTCGTTCTTCGTCGCCTCTTCCATGCCCCGCATCTGGCCGCCGGGCAGATATGTCATATAAAATGGAAAAAATTTTTCCTTTTCCATAAAAGTCCCTTCTCCTTCCAGAGTGTTCTGCTTTATATTCTATGCAAAAACACCCCGGCAGGTGCGCGCCAAAAGGCGGCCGCTCCAAAAATCTCCGGAACGGCCGCCCCTTGTAGTCTAATGTATTAAAAAGCCTCTAAAGCCTCCACCACCTGCTCGAATTTCATAAAATGAGACGCCTTTACCAGCACCGTATCCCCCGGCAGCAGCTTCTCCTTCAAAAGGGGCAGCAGCTCCTTTAGCGTATCTCTGTGGAAAAGATCGGAAGAGCGTCGTGTAGGGACAGAGTGTAACAGGTGGTGTAGATCTCG